>CAYVPF010000218.1:0-2822 GCA_964453355.1 uncultured Acidimicrobiaceae bacterium
AGGTTCGGTCCGCGGCCAGCCGGCCGGAACGTGCTATTTACCGGTTCCCCTTGCGCATCCCCGCCGGATGGGGGAAGATGACATCGTTGTAGTTACATCGTTGCCACCTAGTGGTGAGGGGAGGCGCACCCGTGGACATCGTGTCGCTGCTCTGCGGTCGCCAGGACCGGAGTTGGCAAGCACAGGCCAACTGCATGGGCGTGGACCCAGATCTGTTCTTTCCTGAACGCGGGGCCTCCACCCGGGAGGCCAAGGAGGTGTGCCGGGGCTGCGTGGTCCGAGAGGACTGCCTCGAGTACGCCCTCGCCAACGGCGAGAAGTTCGGCATCTGGGGTGGGATGAGCGAGCGGGAGCGCCGTCGTATCCGCCGGGCCCGGGCCATGCAGCGCCGGGCCGCTGTGGCCAGCGCCAGCTGAGCGTCCGTTCCCTTCCGCTCTGGCGGCGGGTTCGGGCCGCCGCCACGCCGGACCGCGGTCAGCCCGGCGGTAGATCCTGTTGCTCCAAGCGGGCCTCGATGGTGGCCTCGGACCGGAGATCGAGCTCCGCCCACCTGCTGCGGGGGACCGTGGCCAGGACGGCGGCGGGGGCCAGGCCGACGAGCTCGCAACCGGCCACCCGGGCTCCGTCCTTACGGAGCAGCCGGTCCACGGTGTCGTGGACCTGGGCCGGGCCCACCTCGTACGGGTTCAGCAGGTTGCAGGACACCTGCAGCCGGCCCGACAAGTCCAGCCCCAGCGACCGCACCGCCGGGCCGCGGATGGCCGAGGCCACGGACCGGACCAGTTCCAGCGTGCCGCCGGTCACCCAGAGGTTGTAGGCCAGCAGCACCGGCCGGGCCCCGACGGCGCAGGCCCCGGCCGTCGGATGGGGGGTCGCCGGCCCGTAGTCGGGCGACAGCACCCCGAAAGCACCTCGCCGCACCTCCGGCAACGACCGGTGCCGCCCATCCGGCAGCGGGCCGTACAAGAAGCAGGGGACCCACAGTTCGGCGGCGGCCCATCCGGCGAACCGATCCCGGGCGGCCACCGCCGGTCCCAGATCCGGGTCCAGCGCCGGGCCCAGGGGGACGAACGGCACCACGTCGACCACACCGATCCGCGGGTGCCGGCCGGCGTGCCCGGTGAGGTCCAGGGCGGCCATCGCCACGGCCGCCAGGGCCCGGGCACCCCGTTCCACCTGTTCCGCCGGACCACCCAGGGTCAACACCGCCCGGTGGTGGTCCGGGTCCCGATGGACGTCCAGCAGGACCCCGCCGCAGGCCACCGCCAGCTTGGCCAGCACGTCGGGGTCCCGACCCTCGCTGACGTTGACGACGCATTCCAGGTTCACCGACCGTCTCCACCAGCCAGAATGCCGCGGCCGGTCACCGCCGGAGGTAAACGGAAAAGCGGTGGTGGCGAAATTTGAGGAAAAAGTTGCGCCGCACGAGGCCGCAGTGGCCGCGGCGGGAGATCAGACGGAAACGGCCGCCGCCACCGTACGGCGACGACGCAGGATGCGGCGGCGCTCACGCTCCGACCGGCCTCCCCAGACGCCATGATCGATCCGGTTGACGAGGGCATACTCTAGGCATGCCTCCGATACCGGGCAGTCGGCGCAGATGCGCTGAGCCGACTGCACGCCCAACCCGTCGCTCGGGAAGAAGACAGCAGGAGGAACTTCCCGGCACTTGCCTTCGGCCATCCAGTTGGTGTTCATGAGCGTGCTCCCTTCTCGGGACCAAGTGTAGTCATCCAACTGCAATGAAAGCCCAATCAGGCCCATACTTTGACGGAATCCTTATCTTCGGCCCCGGGGCCTGAACCGCCGCCGGATTGGCCGCCGCCACCGGCGTTCCCTCCCGGGCCGGCGTGGGTCGCTCCACCGCCCGCCTACCCACCGTCCTATCCGGCCGGCTACCCACCGCCCCCGGCCTACCCGCCGGGCTACGGGCCGGCGCCCGTCCCTCCGTGGCCGCCGATGCCACCGCCGCAGCGGGTGGTCCAGACCCTGACCCGGCGCAACTGGATCTGGGTGGTCGGGACCACCGCCGTGGTGGCCGCCCTGGTTGGCGCCCTGGCCGGCCTGTGGGTCGGCAACGGCCGCCAGCAGACCGTGGTCGAGAAGTACTTCCCCAACCGCAGTGTGCTGGCCCACCCCACCGACATCCAGGCCGTCCTGGCCAAGGTGGAGCCTGCGGTGGTGTCCATCGACACCACCGCCTATACGGGGGGTTCAGGCACCGGAGCCACAACGGGCCAGGAGGTGGAGGGCGCCGGCACCGGCATGATCCTCACCCCCGGCGGCGAGGTGCTGACCAACAACCACGTGGTGGCCGGGGCCAGCACGCTCACCGTGACCCTGTTCGGCCAGACCAGGGCCCTGACAGCCCACGTGGTCGGCACCGACCCCGCACAGGACCTGGCCCTCGTCCAGATCGACGGGCAGCACAACCTGCCGACGGTCGCCCTGGGCAACTCCGCCAAGGTGTTGGTCGGCGACGACGTCGTGGCCATCGGCAACGCCCTGGCCCTACAAGGTGGCCCCACCGTCACCGAGGGCATCGTGTCGGCCACCGGCCGGTCCTTGTCGGCGGAGTCCGACCTCTCCGGCACCACCGAGCACCTGACCGGGCTGCTGCAGACCGACGCCCCCATCAACCCCGGCAACTCCGGCGGCCCCCTCGTGAACGCCGACGCCCAGGTCGTCGGCATGAACACGGCCGTGGCCCAGAGCGGTGGCGACAACGCCCCGGCGCAGAACATCGGCTTCGCCATCGCCGTCAACACCATCAAGCCCCTGCTGTCCGGCCTCCTGGCCGGCGGCACGGGTGGGCCCACCGG
>CAYVPF010000218.1:2922-5394 GCA_964453355.1 uncultured Acidimicrobiaceae bacterium
GGGTCCGGCGGGAGTAGTGCTCCGTCGGCCGGGGCCGCCTACATGGGCGTCGTCGTGGAGAACGTCACCCCGCAGCTGGCCGGGGCCCAGCACCTGGCCACCACCACCGGGGCCCTGGTGGTCGGGGTCAGCCACGGTGGACCGGCCGCCACCGCCGGAGTGCGGGCCGGTGACGTCATCGTCTCGTTAGACGGTGCCACCGTCCCGGACGTGGCGGCGTTGGTGAAGGACATCGCCGCCCACCTCCCCGGCGACGTCGTCACCGTCGGGCTGGACCGTGATGCCCAGCGGTCCACCGTGTCCGTCACCCTCACCTCGACCCCCGGCTGAGCCGGCAGCCGGTACGCTAAGTGCCCGTTCGCGTCGTATCGACGCTTCACAGGAGGTGCCATGTCCCCGGAGCCCGACGAGACCATCACCGACGAGCCGGTCGAGCCGGTCGGTCACGTCCGCGTCGTCTACCTGGGCCCGGTGGCACCGCACTGGGACGTCCAGTCCGACTTCGGCTCCCCCGACGTCATCAACGCCTTCCGTGACCGGGCCGTGGCCCGGCTGATCCTCCTGCCGCCCCACGATCCCCAGTTCCGTCGCAACCGGGAGCGGGTGGTTCGGGACGCCGAGCGCGAGAACCTGACCCTCGACTGGGATCTCGGCTTCCCCGAAGACGCCGAGTAGGCCCCGCCTATTCAGTCCTCGTCGGACCCCGTCAGTCGGGATGGGGCAGGTCGATCCGCTCCAACCACAGTCCCGGGGCGTCGACCTCGGCCGGCGTCGGCAGGTTCCGCGGCGTCGACCACAGTCGGGCCAGTCCGTCCTCGCCGGACCGTTCCACCACGCCGGCGACGAAGGCCGCTCCCCGGTCCACCTGTTGACGGCCCAGGTCCAGGCCGAACAGGGCGCCGGCCGCCTGCTCACCGGTAGCGTCGGCGATGCGGTGCCGGTACCACGCCTCGGTGAGGGCGGCCGAGTTGCCCACCAGGGTCCCGGCCACCCGGGCGGTGACGTGGTCCACGTACCCACCGACGGCCGTGGTGACGGCGATCAGCTGCTCCGACGTGCGCTGCTGGCCAGGCGTCAGGAGGTCGGCCAGGAGCGACTCGGGGTCCGACAGCAGGTTCTCCAGCGAGCTCATGTCCCCGTCGTCCCCGCCGAGCCGTTCGGCCAACCCCTGTTGGGCCGCCACCGCGCCGGTGGCCGCCTCTTCCAGCAGCACCCGGATGCGGTCGGCCACGTGCGGACGGGACAGCACGGCGTGGGCCGTCAACTCGTGCACGCACACCCACAGCCGGGTCTCGTCGAGCGGCAGGCTCCAGTCCTCGGCGAACCGGGCGATGTTGTCCGGAACCACCAACAGCTCATTGGACGGGGGCCACGGCAGCGGCAGTGCGTACTGCCCCAGGGCCCGCTGCGCCAGGTGCCCGGCGGCCGACCCGAACTGCATGCCCAACAGCACCGGACCCATCGTGGTGGCCAACTGGGCCAACAGGTTCTCCAGCCCGCCGGCGCCCTCCAGGCCACCCAACCCACCCAGGTCGCCCAGGCCTTCGAGGCCCCCCAGGCCACCGAGACCCCCCAACCCACCGAGGCCCAGCCCCTCCAGCCCACCCCGGCCGCCGGAGGCATCCCGGCCGCCGCCGTCACCTGACTGGCCTCCACCTGATTGGCCACCCGGGGCGCCTTGGCCACCGCTGTTCGCCGCCCGCTGTGCCGCCACCGCCGCTTCCAGCACCGGCGCCCAGGCGTCCAGGGTCCGCAGGGCCCAGGTCCCGCGGCCGACCGGGGTGAAGGCCAGCGGCTGGTCGCCGGTCGAGAGCGGCAGGCCGGTGGCGTCGGCCACGTGCAGCTCGGCCACCCTCGACAGGTTCTCCATGGCGATCCGCTGCAGGGGGTCGGCGTTGGCTTCGGGGGCGCCGTCGGTGGCCACGTTGTGGGCCAGAGCCCGGGCGGCGTCCAACCACGGGGTCCCGCCGGTCTGGGCTCCGCCGCCGATCATCTTCAGCAAGTCGCCCAGCAGTCCCTGCAGGGGGTTGCCGGGCCCGGTCGGATCGTTCATGCCCACTCCCGCATGCTATGGCGAGGCGGCCAGGGTGACGGCCGCGTCGGTGGTGACCCCGTCGTGGGCCACGCCGAGGTGCACCGACGTGCCCGGGCCGAGGACGTACAGCCGGGTCCGCAGCTCCGCCATCGACCGCACCGGGGCCCCGTCCACCGAGACGATCACGTCCCCCGGTGCCAGCGTGCGGGCCGACGGCCCGGTGGCCTGCACCCAGGTGACCAGGGCGCCGTCGGAGCCCTGGTCCACCGGATCGGCGGCCGACGTCACCGAGCCGGTGACGGTGGTGGTCGTCGCCCGGACGGCCCCGGCCGGGGCGTCGCGACCCTTGACGTCCAGCCACCCGTGTTCGACCATCCCCTTCTTGGCCAGGGCCTGGGCCACCCCCACCACCAGCTGGGTCGGCAGGAACGCCTCCT
>CAYVPF010000219.1:0-5391 GCA_964453355.1 uncultured Acidimicrobiaceae bacterium
AAAGGTGCCGGTGACCAGCCCCTCACGGCTCGGCGAGGTGATGACCGGCGCCGACCCGCCCGTGAGGGTGAGGGTCTGTGTGGCGATCCCCGATGTGGACGACGCCTCCAGGGTGATCGGATAGACCCCGGCCTTGGTTGTCGTCGACACCGTCAGGTTGGCGGTACTGCCACCCGATGGGCCGTTGGTCGACGATCCGAGCGTCGCCCCGGAAGGGAGGCCGGTGGCGGTGAGGGTGGGGGCCGGGTAGCCGCTGGCCGACACGGTCACCGTGCTTGCCTGGCCTTGGGTCACCATCGGTGAAGCCGTCGAGGTGAAGGCCGGCGGGGTGTCGATGGTGAGGGTCAGTTTCTGGGTGGCTTCCGGCGTCTGACCGTTGGCCGCCTCCAGTGTGAACGTGTAGGTCCCGCCTTCGGACACGCTCGGGGTGCCGTACAGGGCGTACTGCCCGGTGCTGGTCCCGGCCAGGGCGAGGCCCGTAGGCACCGAGCTCCCGCCCACCACCGAGACTGTCGGCGAGGGGATGCCCGAGGCGTCGATCGGGAAGTACCCGTAGGTGCCGGCGGTGAAGGTGGCCGAGCCCGGCGTGGTGAAGGCCGGCGGGGCTGTGAAGCCGATGGCCGCGTAGAGGGGAATGACCTGCGATGTCGAGAAGCCGTTTGTCACCGTGATCTTGATGGCCTTCTGCACGGGAACGCCTGGTGTTGTCCCGGCCTTGATTGTGTAGGGGTGACTGGCCGAGAAGAGCCACGACCCCGAGCAGGACTTGGACGGTCCCTGGCTGAAGGTGATCGGCTGGCTCTTCGACGACAGGACTGTCCCCGACTGCTTTGTCGACCCGTCGCCCCATGTGATCGACACGCTGTCGTCGCCGTAGGCGGTGCCGGCGCCCTGGATGCAACCCGTGATGGTGACGGTCGATCCGTTCTTGACGGTCTTCAGCACCTGTGGGGTGGAGGCGGGTGGTGTGGTCGTGAGCGACACCACGGGTTTCGACCCGGACACCGTCAGTGTCTCGTTCGCCGTCCGGGTCTTACCGGCGGCATCGGTCGTGATCAGCCGGAGGTGGTATTTGCCGGGGGCCGGGAACGAGACCGTGGTCGACTGGCCTGTCGCCACCGTCACCGGCGCTGTGTGGAATGTGGCTGTCTCCGCTCCGTCGACCGTCAGGTCCTGCATGTTGGCCGGCAGCGTGCTCGGGGCCGAAGTGCAGAACGGGACGCCGTCGACCTTCGGCTCGGTGGCGTCCTTGGTCGCCTTGCACCGGGCCTCCACCTGCCAGGTGTAGGTGGTGGCCAGGCCGTTCTGGTTCGTGTCGGGGTCGGTGAGGCGGAGCTGCTCGCCGACCTTCGGCGTGGTCACGGTTGTCCCGGTGGCGGCGTCGGTGATTGTGGTCGCCGGTGGGGTCCCGGCGTCCGGGGCGAGGGTCAGGCGGAGGTCCTGCCCGTATGTGCCGCGGACCTCCAACGTGCGGGTGGCCGTGCACGTGTTCGCCGCTGTGCACCCTGTGCCGGTGACGCCGAGCGCATCGGAACCCGGCGCTCCCACCAGGAGGAATGTGTCGCCGTCGACGAAGGCCTGCTGGTAGCCGCCTGCCCAGTTGATGAAGTTCAACACGTCGGCCGGGACGCGGCCCTCCACCCCGCCTTGGCGCTCCTCCAGCGTCGCTGTGCGGTAGATCTTCCCGTGGGAGTACTGGACTGTGGTGAGCCCCACGCCGTTGGGCCCTGTCACGTCGGGCCAGGTCTGGATCCGGACCGACGGCACGTATGTGTCCTCGACGACTGTCGAGGTCTCTGTCTTCGGGGCGACCTCCCACCGGGTGCCTGTGGCCGGCACGCTGGTCACCACGTTTGTCTGCACGTTGGGTGGTGTCGTTGTCGTGTCGACGGACTTGACCGGGATGCCGAGGGGTTTGATCGTCTCTGTCAGCTGGCTCTGGAAGAGCTGCTGGAGCTCCGACCCCCCCGAGCCTGTCGACTTGATGATCGTCGACCACAGGTCGGAGCCCTTGGCTGTCGTCACGTCTTTCTCGAGTGTCGCCGCCAGCTGCTGGGTCGTCTGCGCCGGGGAGTTCTCCGCCACGTCGACACCGACCGAGATCACGACGCCGATGACGATGCCGAGGATCAAGAACGCGGCCGCCGGACCGGTCGCCAGGGCGGCGGCGGCCCCGCCGATGAAGCCGGCGGCGTCGCCGGCCAGGTCACTCAGGGCCCCGAGGACGTCGAAGCCACCGTCTTCCCCGGCGTCCAGGGCCGTCTCGCCCGCCGTCTCCGAAGCGGTCACCTCGGTGGAGGTCGCCTCGGTGGGGGGAGGCTCGCCGTCCAGGTCCTCTTCGATGGTCTGGTTGACCTTTTCCTCGGTCGTGTCGACGTTCCTCATCCTGACGGCGTTCCCCGCCCTCCTGTTGGGGAAGATGAGGTTGTTCAGCTTCGTCTCGAGACCGGGGACGGACTTTTCCACGATCGTGGCGGCCGGGCCGGTGAGGAGCGACGACCAGACGTCGGCCGACCCGTCCATCGCCTCGGTCTCGGCCTGCTGGAGGTTGACGAGCTGCTTGTCGACGCTGTCGCCGAGCAGCGGCAGCCCGAGCTTGGCGGCCGCCTCGGCCATCCCGAACTCCTCGAGCTCAGCGAGCGAGGGTGGGGTGGGGGCCGGGGCGGTGAGTGTGCCGGTGCAGTACACGTCCCCGTTCGACGTGTAGGTGAAGAGTGTCGGGTACGGCGACACGTAGTCGCACGGGTTCTTCTCCCACTTCTTGTACTCCGCCTGGGCGTCGTCGGCCGCCAGCTCCAGGTACGGCTGGACGATGGCCAGGAACCACGCCGCGGCTTCCTGCTCGCCGGGGAGCGGCGCCTTTGTTGTCGGTGTGCTCGTTGTCGAGGGCACGTCGACGGCGTTGAGGGACCGCTCGAGGAAGGTCCAGATCACGCCGGCGTACTCCGACGGGCCTTCCGTCGTTGTCTGCGGCTTGATGCCCCCGTGGGTTGTCAGGAACGACTCGTAGGCATCGTTCTCCAGGTCCTCGATACCGCAGGCCTCCGTCTGGGTGATTGTCGGGAACCTCGATGTCCCCACGTGGGTCTCCACGATCGGGTCCGAGACGGACGTGGGGCAGGAACCTGTGAGCTGGATGCCTGTGTGGGGGACTGTGACGACCGGTCCTGTTGTGGCCCCCGAGGGGGTGGCCAGCACCGTGAGGCCGCCGGCGGCCAGGGCGACGGTGACGCCCATCGACACCCACCGCCGGCTCCTGGTCGTCCTGGCCCTAGCCACTGACGGCCTCCCCGCTCTCGTCGCCGTCCACCATGGCGGCGACGGCGTCGGCCAGGGCCGTCCACCCACAGAAGGTCCGGGACGTCCCGTCTGCTCCCACGGCCACCCCGGCGATGGGGTCGGCCGTGGGCTCGACTTCGAGAATCACCTGAATGCGGTCTCCGGCAGCCATCGGACCACCATGACCGCTGCCGCCGTTCCTGGCAACGGGGATGGCACCCCCAAGTTCGGGCGGCCCCACCGGAACAATTCCCCTCTCCCGACGGCCCGTTCGGTCCCCCGCCCCCCGTCCCCCTGCCTGGTCATCGACCATCTGGTGGGGCACTGTAAGGGCATGTCGCCGGACGGGACCCTGCTGGAGCGGGGAGAGGAGATGGCGGCCATCGAGGTCGCCCTCGACGGGGCCGTGGCCGGGGACGGGGCCTGCATCGTCGTGGAGGGCCCGGCCGGGATCGGCAAGAGCGTCCTGCTGGACGCCGCTCGCCGGAGCGCCGGCGCCCGGGGCATGACCGTCCTGGCCGCCCGGGCCGACGAGCTCGAAGGGGACTTCCCCTACGGCGTGGTCCGCCAGCTCCTCGAGCGCCGGGCCCACGACGACGACTGGCTGCTGGCCGGGTCGGCGAGCCTGGCCGCCGGCGCCCTCGGCTTCACCGGATCGGGAGCCCACCCGGTGGCGGTGGGCCCGACCGAGCCGGCGTCGGAGCCGGAGTCGGAGTTCGCCGTCGTCCACGCCCTGTACTGGGCGGTCTGCAACTTGGCCGAACGGGGCCCGGTGCTGCTGACCGTGGACGACCTGCACCACTGCGACGCCCCCAGCCGCAAGTTCCTCCACTATCTGGCCCGCCGGCTCGACGGGGTCGGGATCGCCGTCCTGGTGGCCACCCGGCCCGCCCAGGAAGACCAGCGCCGGGGGGACCAGCCGTGGTCGGACCTGCCGGCGGCCTCGTCCGGGCGGGTCCTCCATCCGGCCCTCCTGTCGGCGGTCGGCTCCGAACGGTTCGTCCGGGACCGGGCCGGTGGGGCGCCCAGCACCGCCTTCGTGGCGGCCTGCCACCGGGCCAGCGGCGGCAACCCGTTCCTGCTGGCCGAGCTGCTGGTGGCCGTCCGCTCCGACGGGCTCGGCTGGGACGACGCCGCCGCGGCGTCGGTGGCTTCACTCAGCCCCCGGGGGGTGTCCCGGTCGGTGCTGCTCCGCCTCCACGGCCTGCCGCCCCAGGCCACCCGGCTGGCCCGGGCGGTGGGCACCTTCGGGGAGTCGGCCACCCTCCGCCAGGCCGCCGCCGCCGCCGGGGTGGGCACCGGAGAGGCGGCCGACCTGTGCGACCGGCTGGTCCGGGCCGGCGTCCTGGCTCCGGGCCGGCCGCTGTCGTTCGTGCACCCGGTCATCGGCGAGGCCGTCCGGGACGACACCCCGCACGGCGAGCGGGCCCGGCTGCACCGGACGGCCGCCGAGCTGCTGGCCGCCGACGAGGCCGGCCCCGACCAGCTGGCGACCCACCTGGTCTTCACCGACGAGGCCGGCGACCCGTGGGTGGTCGAGGTCCTCTGGGCCGCCGGCCGGCTGGCCCACGACCGTGGGGCCCCCGCCGCCGCCGTGCGGTGGCTCTCCCGGGCGATCGCCGAGGGCGTCTCGCCGGTCCCGGCGGCCCTCCTCCGGGACCTGGGCGAGGCCGAGTGGCTGGCCGGTGACCCGACACCGGCCCTGGACCATCTCCGAGCGGCGGTCGCCGCGGCTGACGACCCCGCCGACCGGGCGGTCACCGGCCTGCTGCTGGCCCGCGTCCAGGGCTCCGTGGCCGACGTGGTGGGGGCCGCCGCCACCATCGACGGCGTCCTGGCCGACCGGGGCCAATTGCCGGCCGCCACGGTGCTGCGGCTGGAGGCGGAGGCGGCCACCTACCAGCTACTGAACCAGGTGGACGCCGACGTCGTCGCCGACCGGCTGGCCCCGCTGGCCGGCTCGGCCGGCGACAGCGTGCCGGGCTTGTTCATCCAGTGCAGCCTGGCTGCCACCCGGCTGCTGAAGGGCAGTGCGGCGGAAGCCGTCGGCTTCGCCCGACGGGGGCTGGCCGACGACCGCCTGCTCGACCGGGGGGCCGGCGCGTCGTTCCC
>CAYVPF010000220.1:0-5376 GCA_964453355.1 uncultured Acidimicrobiaceae bacterium
CGCCGGACCGTCGGCGGGTGCCGGTCATTTGGTACAGGGGGTCGGGTTCCAAGGCTCCGGCTGGGTGTTCGTGTAGACGTCCGCTGGCGGTGGCGGCACGGTCGTCGTGGTGGTGCTGCCCGACGTGGTGCCCGTGACGCCGGTGAACGAGGTGCCGACGGTCAAGATGACCTGGTTGCCCTGCAAGCTCGGGTCGGCCACCAGTTCGGTGGCCCCGGCAATGTGGGCGGCCAAGACCTGGCCGGCGGTCTCGTGGCCCTCCGCGTACTCGATCTCGGTGGTGGCCACCCCGGCCGAGCTGGCGTTGGCGGCCCCCGTGACGGTGAAGCCGGCCTCCTTCAAGGAGGCCTCGGTGTCCCCGGCGATGGGCTTTGTGAAGTCCACCCCGTTCAGCACCTGGACGCTGACTGTGGCCGTCGGTATGGCCGGGGCCGTCGTGGTGGTCGTGGTGGTCGACGGGGCCGTGGCCGGTGTTGTCGGGGTGCCCAGCTTGTTGAAGGCGGCGATCATGTCTGTGCCGTAGGGCTTGGCCTCGTTCAGGACGTCGGCGCCGGCTGTGGTGACGAAGGAGGTCGTCGGCAGGGTCTCGGTGTGCAGGCTGGACGACGGCAGGCCGTGGAAGGTCTTGGCCATTGTGGTCAGGTCGCCGAGGGTGAGGGTGTCGTCGATGGTCACGTTCTTGACGGCGGCCCCGAGGAAGCTGTTGATGGTCAGCGGGTCGAACTTGACCCCGTTCAGCTTGGCCAGGACGGCCCGGAAGAAGGCGTCCTGGCGCTGGATCCGGCTGAAGTCGCTGAGGCCGTCGTACTTCCACTCGCCGTCTGTCATGTAGTACAGGTGCCGGGCCCGGACCAGCTCCAGGGCGGTGGCCCCGTTGATCGTCTGGCAGCCGGTCTGGCTGACGTTCAGGCCCGAGTAGGCGTCCTTGACCGGGGTGGAGAAGTCCATTGTCACGCCCCCGATGGCTGTCACCATGGACTGGAGCCCTGTGAAGTTGATGGCCAGGTAGTGGTTGATGGGGATGTCGAGGTCGGTCTCGATGGTCTGGATCAGCAGGTCCGGCCCGGAGTCGAAGGCGGCGTTGATCCGGTTCATCCCTGACACTGTCGGGTCCCCGGCCGGGATTGTCACCCACAGGTCCCGGGGGATGGACAGCAGCCACACCTGCTTGGTGGCCGGGATGAACCGGGCCACGATGGTCACGTCGCTGCGTTGGCCGCCCTGCTGTGTGGGTGTGCCGAAGGCCTGCTTCTGGGCTGTGTTCGTCACGAACGACCGCGAGTCGGAGCCGACGAGGAGCAGGTTGAACGGCTGGGCGGGGGCGCCCGGGGCCGTCGTGGGCGTGGCGGTCAGGTGCTTGAAGTGGATCTTCTTGATCTGGCCGTACCGGTAGTTGGCGTACACGTAGGTGCCCAGCGTCAGACCCCCGGCCAGCACCACCAGCACCACCAGGGTGATGGCCAGCCGCTTCGGCCAGTGCCGCTTCTCGCGCTTTTGCTGCTTGCGCCGCGCCGCCTGCAGCGTCCGCCGATCGAGGACCGGTGGCTGGCCGGCCTGGGGATCGCCGGATGGGTCGGGAGGTGTCGTGGCCAAGATCGGAGTGTGGTCGGGAAGAGAATACGTCCGCCGATAGGCAAACTACCTGGTCAACCTGAAGGGTTCCTTTCACCTCTCCTGGCATCGGGCTACGGGCATCGGGCTATAGGTTGGCCGTCATGGACTTCGACCTGCCTGACGAGCTGGTCCAGCTGCGCCGGTCGGTGCGGCGGTTGGCCCAGGACAAGGTGCGACCCCGGGCCCGGGAGATCGACCGGTCCGGGGCGTACCCCGACGACCTGTTCGCCGCCTTCCGCGACGCCGGCCTGCTGGGATTGTGCCTGCCGGAGGCCGTGGGCGGGGCCGGAGCCGGCATCTTGGGGTTGGCCGTGGCCATCGAGGAGGTGGCCAAGTACTCCAACACGGCCGCGCTGATGCTGTTGCTGACCCGGTTGCCCACCGGGCCGGTGCTCATCGCCGGCAGCACCGACCAGCAGCAGCGGTACCTGCCGGGCATCGCCGCCGGCACCGCCCGGGCGGCGTTCGGGCTGTCCGAACCGCAGGCCGGCAGCGACGTCATGGGCATGGTCACCCGCGCCGTGCCGGATCCCGACCGGGACGGCGGGTGGGTGCTGACCGGTACCAAGTGCTGGATGTCCGGGGTCCGCGAGGCGGACTGGTACACGGTGTTCGCCAAGACCGCCGAGCCGTCCAGCCGGGCCCACGACGCCATCACCGCCTTCATCGTGGAGCGGTCCTTCGACGGGGTGTCGGTGGGCCGGACCGACCACAAGATGGGGGTCCGGGGGGTGGACACCGGCGAGCTGGTGCTCGACGGGGTCCGGGTGCCGGCGGAGAACGTCATCGGGGAGGTCGGCGGGTTCCGCCTGGCCATGCTCGGCCTCAACGCCATGCGGCCGGTCGTGGCGGCCCGGGGCATCGGGCTGGCCGAGGGGGCCCTGATGTACGCCACCGACTACGTCAAGTCCCGGGCGGCCTTCGGCCAGACCATCGCCGACTTCCAGGGCATCCAGTGGGAGATCGCCAAGTGCGCCGTCGACATCGAGGCGGCGCGGCTGCTGACCTACCGGGCCGCCGCCATGGCCGACGCCGGGCAGTTCACGAAGGAGCACGTGCCGTACCTGTCGATGGCCAAGTACGCCGCCACCGAGCTGGCCGTCCGGGCCTCCGGGCTGGCGGTGCAGCTGCTGGGGGCGGCCGGGTACATGGAGGACCACCCGACGGAGCAGTGGTACCGGGACGCCAAGCAGCTGACCATCGTCGAGGGCACCTCGCAGGTGCAGCTGAACCTGATCGCCCGCGGCGTCCTGGACGGTGACCTGTGGTGGGACTGACGTTCGGCGACCTGGGCGGCTGGCCCGGGGTGCTCAGCCGCCTGGTCGACGGCGGGGCGCTCGGGACCGAGGAGGCCGAGTGCGTCATGGGCCAGGTCTTCGACGGCCTGGCCGCCCCGTCGCAGATCGGCGGTTTCCTGGTGGCCCTGCGGGCGAAGGGAGAGACCGTCGAGGAGATGATCGGGTTCTCCCGAGCCATGCTGGACCACGCCGAGCCGGTGGTCACCGACCACCCGGTGGTCGACCTGGTCGGCACCGGTGGCGACCGGCTGCGCAGCTTCAACGTGACCACCCTCGCCGCCATCGTCACGGCCGGAGCCGGGGTCCGGGTGTGCAAGCACGGCAACCGGGCCCAGTCGTCCTCGGTGGGCACCGCCGACGTCTTGGAGGCCCTGGGGGTGGCCATCGACCTCGGACCGGCCGGGGTGGCCCGCTGCGTGGACGAAGCCGGCATGGGGTTTTGCTTCGCCCCCCGCTTCCATCCGGCCATGAAGTTCGCCGGCCCGGTCCGGCGGGAGCTCGGGGTGCCGACCGTCTTCAATTTCCTGGGCCCCCTCACCAACCCGGCCCGGGCCCGGCGGCAGCTGGTCGGCGTCAGCGACGCCCGAATGGCGGCCAAGATGGCCGGGGTCCTGGGGGCCAACGGCAGCCAGCGGGCCATGGTCGTCTACGCCGACGACGGCTTGGACGAGCTGAGCGTCACCTCGCCGTCCACCGTCCTGGACCTGACCGGCGACGGGCAGGGTGACTACGAGGTCCGGACCTGGCGGCTGGACCCGACCGAGCTGGGCTTCGCCCGGGCCACCATGGACGACCTCCGGGGCGGCGACGCGACGTTCAACGCCAGCCTCATCCGGGCGGTCCTGGAGGGCGAGGGAGGGCCCCGCCGGGACATCGGGGTCCTCAATGCCGCCGCCGCCCTGGTCATCGCCGGCCAGGCGAACGACCTGGCCGACGGGGTGACGCAGGCCGCCGGCTCGTTGGACTCCGGGCGGGCCGCCGACGCCCTGGCCGGCTTGGTCCGGGTGTCCACGGCTGCCGCCGCCGCCGAGGCCGGCTGACCCCGGCTGACCCCGGGCTCCGGTCAACCCTCTCCGGCGGGGGCTCGCACGGTGGCCCCGCCGGCCGCCGTCACCACCCAGCCCCGACCCGGCCACTGGGCCGGGTCCAGGGCACCGGGCCGCGTGAGCGCGACGACGCAGCCGCCGAAGCCGCCGCCGGTCATCCGGGCGCCGAGGACCCCGGGGCGACCGAGCAGGTCGTCGACGACGGCGTCCACCGCCGGGGTGGAGGCGGCGAAGTCCCCGGCCAGGCTGCGGTGGCTCTCGGTCATGACCCGTCCGGCCGCCGTCAGGTCGTGGCCCTGCAGGGCGGCGGCCAGCTCCCGGACGCGGTGGCACTCCGTGACCACGTGGCGGGCCCGTCGCCGCAGGACCGGGTCGGCGATGACGGCCAGGTCGTCGGCGGTCGCCGCACCCAACGGCCGCCCCACCAGCGCGGCGGCGGCCTCGCACTCGGCCCGGCGGACGGCGTACGGGCTGTCGCGGCCGGCCAGCAGCCGCCGCTGGCCGGAGTGGACCACCACGACGGCGACGTCGGCGGGTATCGGCACGGGCTGCACCGCCAGCGCGGCGAAGTCGATCAGCAGGCCGTGGCCGGGCTCGGCCGCGGCGATGACCAGCGGGTCCATCAGGCCGACGTCGGCCCCCACGGCGGCCTCGGCCCGTTGGCCCATCCGGGCCAGCTCGACGGGTGGTGCGGATGTACCCAGCGCCCGGGCCAGGGCCACGGTGAAGGCGGCACTGGACGACAGGCCGGCCCCGACCGGCACGGTGGAGGTCACCCGGCCGACCCCGCCGACTGGCGGACGCACCTGGGTCACGACGGCGGCGGCCAGGGCAGCCCAGGGGGGTGATCCGGCGGGAAGGGGACTGTCCGGCCAGGGAGTGGTGGCCGGCGGGGGACCGGTTGTTTGGGGAGCGGCGGCCGGGACCGGTATCCGGGCGGTGCCGCCGTCGAGTGACGACGTCAGCTCCAACCATCCTGGACCCAGCTCGCCAGCCGGACCGGTGGCCAGGGTGATCTCGGTGGCCAGGTCGATGGCCATCGGGAGGGCCAGGCCGCCGTTGTAGTCGGTGTGGTCACCGATCAGGTTCACCCGGCCCGGGGCCCGGGCCACCAGCGTCCGGAAGGGCCGGGTCATCGGGCGAGCTTGGCACGGCCGGCCCCCGGCGGGTTTGACCGGGCGGGTTTGACCGGCCGGGGTCGACCGGGCAGCATCCGTCCCGACGGGCGCCACCGGGGAGCCGTTGTGACAGGGGGAGCTGGTCGATGAGCGGACCGCTGACCGGGATCAAGGTGATCGAGCTGGCCGGCCTCGGCCCGGGGCCGTACGCCTGCATGCTGTTGGCCGACGCCGGCGCCGACGTGATCCGGCTGGAACGGGCTCCGGCCGGCGGGGCGCTGTGGATGGGGGGCCCGTACT
>CAYVPF010000221.1:0-5374 GCA_964453355.1 uncultured Acidimicrobiaceae bacterium
CGTCGGCACGTACCCCCAGGGCACCCCGCGCTTGTAGACGCAGCCGGCGAAGGCGCCGACGTCCTGGACGATCCCGCCGCCGATGACCACGAGCATCGAGCTCCGGCTCACCCGCTGGGCGTCCATGAAGTCGACCACGGAAAGCGCCCCGTCGACGCTCTTGAACTCCTCGGTGGCCTCCACCGCCATGACCGGCGCGGCCGCCAGCGCCGCCGACCCGGACAGATGGGTCTCCAGCACCCGCCGATCTCCCAGTACCACCGGGTGGTCGCTGCGTGCGAGCAGGGCTTCGACCGCTTCCACCGGGGACCCGGCGAAAGCGAAGTGCACGCCGTAGGGCCGGGGCGACGATCGGACCACGAATTCGTCGTCGGTGCCGGCCGTGATCTGGTCAACCGGCGGCAGCTCGAACCGGGTCTCCTGGATGGTGAAGGTCGGCATGGCTAACCCCTCCCGCCGTCGATCGAGAGGCCGCCGTCGGCGACCACGTCCTGGCCGGTGATGTACCGGTTGGCCGCCGATCCGAGAAAATGGACGACCTCGGCGATGTCGGCCGGCGAGCCCAGACGGCGGAGGGGAATGGCGGACCGGAGCCGCTCGATGGTGGCCGGGTCGTTGTTCGCCGAGGTCAGCCGGGTGTCGATGTAGCCGGGCGAGACGGCGTTCACCAGCACCCCGGCCGGGGCCAGCTCCAGGGCCAGGGTCTTTACGATGCCGACGAGGGCGTGCTTGGACATGGCGTAGGGCAGCCGGCCCACCCGGGACAGGAACCCGAAGATGGACGACAGCACGACCAGCCGGCCCTGGTTGGCCATCAGCTCGGGGATGACGTGCCGGCACACCCGGAGGAACCCGTCGACGTTGGCGGCGAAGCACTCCGTGATCTCGGCGTCGCTGAGCTCCAGAAACGGTTTCGGGTGGTTCAGTCCGGCGGAGTGCACCAGGACGCCGATCGGCGGCCTCGGCCGTTCGAACCACCGGTCGACGGCGGCCGGGTCGGTCAGGTCGAACTCCGCCCGGCCGGTGCCGATGACCTGGTGTCCGGCGGCGGTGAAGCGGTCGACGATGGCCGATCCGATGTCACCCCGGGCGCCCAGCACCAGGACGGCCGGCGGGACGTCGGTCATTCCTCGACCTGCGGGACCAGCATGTTGTCGGCCAGCTCCTGGCGGGAGAGGAAGGGGGCCAGGTCCTCCAAGGGCGACGACACCATGCGGCCGTCCGGCAGCTGGCGGGAGGCCAGCTTGGGTGAGAAGGGTTGCTCGGGATCCAGCATGACCTCCAGCACGGCCGGCCCATCGGTGTCCAGGGTCCGGGTGATGGCCGCCTCCAGGTCCCGGTGGCTGCCACACCGGTCGGCCGGCAGGCCGAACGCTCCGGCCACCCGCACGAAGTCCGGGAAGGTCAGGCCGGACTCCGGTCCGCAACCCACCACGTTGTCCGGGAAGTAGTTCTGCTGGGTCTGCCGGATGGAGCTGTAGCCGTCGTTGTTCAGGACGAACAGCTTGACCGGGAGCCGGTTGCCGGCGATCGTCTGCAGCTCCTGGAGGTTCAACATGATGCTGCCGTCGCCGGCCAGGCAGAGGACTCGCCGGCCCCCGGCGGCGTAGGCGGCCCCGATGGCCGCTGGCAGGTCGTAGCCCATCGAGGCGCAGCCGGAGTTGGTGTACAGGCGCTGTCCGGGCTTGAGCTCGGCGGCCTGGAAGGTGACCACGCAGGCGCTCCCGTCCCCGGTGACCACGACGTCGCCCTCGGCCAGCTGGCCGAAGAGGCTCTGGACGAACACGTACGGGTTCACCGGCGTGTCCTGCTTGGTGTACTCCGGCAGGACCACCGGGTAGCGGGCCACCCGCTCCCGGCACCAGTCCAGGTACTCCCGGTGCGCAGGGACGGGCCCGTAATCGAGGCCCTCCAACACCTGCAGGGCCTCGGCCAGGTCGGCCTGGATGGGGAGATCGACCGAGAGGGTCGGCTTCTCCAGCTCGGCCCGGTCGGCGTCGACCATGACGACGTAGGCTTCCCGGGCGAAGGCCGGCCAGTTGTAGCTGACCTGTCGGATGTTCAGCCGGCTCCCCAGCACGAGGAGGAAGTCGGCGTTCTGCACGGCGAAGTTGCCGGGGCGGTCGCCGATGGAGCCGGGCCGACCGGCGTAGAGCGGGTGGGCGTTCCAGAGGGCGTCGTGGGCGTTCCAGCCGGTGACGACCGGGACGCCGAGGCTCTCGATCACGCGGATGAAGGCCGCGTGCGCTCCGGAGAGCCGGACGCCGGCTCCGGCCAGGACCACCGGTCGCTCGGCTCCGGCCAGCCGGTCGAGCGCCTGCCTGAGCGCCGCGACCAGGTCGTTGCCGGTGAGCCGCCCGGTCTCGGCCGGCAGCTGTGCCCCCGGGCCGTCCTCTTCCGGATCGAAGCCCCTCTGCGTCGTCGGGTCGATCACGGAAGACTGCACGTCGATGGGCACGTCGATCCACACCGGCCCGGGTCGGCCGTTCCTGGCCAGCCACAGGGCCCGCTCGACCACGAAGCGGGTCTCCTGGGGGTCCTCCAGCAGGGTGGCCGCCTTGCAGACCGGAGCGGCCATGGCCACGATGTCGACCTCCTGGTCGCCGAGCTGGCGCAGGGGCAGGTCGTAGGAGGTGACCAGCGTCTCCCGCTTGACCTGGCCCGACACCACGACCATTGGCACCGAGTCGACGAAGGCCCCGAACACCCCGTTGAGGGCGTTGATGCCGCCCGGGCCGCTGGTCACGTTGACCAGGGCCGGCCGGCCCGACAGCCGGGCGAAGCTCTCGGCCGCCATGGCGCAGGTCTGCTCGTGATGGCAGAACACCGCGGCGAGCCGCGGCTCGCGTCCGAACGCATCGTTCAGGTGCATGGCCCCGCCACCGGTGATCATGAAGACCCGGTCGATGCCGTCATCGGCGATGAGCCGGGCGATGTAGTCAGCGACGCGCAATGGAGGCCCCTGCGGGCTCAGGCGTGGTCTTCCGCGGTGAGCACGTGCCACCGGCGCTCCAGCATCTCGATCCGCTTGGCGTCCTCCTGTTGGATGGCGCCGTAGTACTCCCTCTTGTTCAGCAGCCAGAGGAGCTCGAAATGCACGGCCTCCACCAGGCCCTTTTCCAGGTTGCCCCGGTCGAGGGCCGAGGCGTCGAAGATGACTTTGCGGGTTTCGAACCGTGACAGGTAGTCGGACCGGATGGTCCGCAGGGCGGGGAGCGCGTCCATGGACACCCCGCCACCGACCACGTAGTCGAGGCCGGTGGCGGCCAAGGCCCGAGCCGTCGCCGCGCAGTACTCCGTGATGGCCTCCGAGTTGATGTCGTCCCGGTCTCTGCCGGTGGAAAGCGTGAAGTCGACGCGCCCGAAGACGATGCCATTGGTGCCGTTCGGGGACTGGGCCATCTCGACGAGCTCGGCCAGATGGCTGAACGCCGTCTCCGTCTCCAGGTTGAAGAGGAACTTGGTGTCCTGTTGTTCGTCCTTGGTGAACACGATGTTCTTGGCGTCGATGTACTTCGACAGCGCATACGTGCTCTCGATCATGGGGGCGATGATGTACTCGACGCCGATCTGCTTGGCCTCCATGAGGTCTCGCATGGCCTCGCAGCCGCCGATCTTCAGGCCCAGGCCCAGGCCAGCCTTTCGGGCGATCTCCATGAGGCGCAGCAGCTCGTCGGTCCGGGTGCCTTCGGCCTCGAACTCGGCCTTCACGGCGGTGTAGCCGAACTCCTCGTGGCCCCTTTTCAGAATCGCCAGCATCTGCCGTTCGTGGTGGTTCATTCCGGTGCCTTTCCGCTTGGCTGCAACGCTCTAGAGTAGTGGAGCCGTGCCTCGACCTTCGGATCCCCCTCTAGGTGCCCCGGTTGCCGCGGGGACGCCGCCCGGCGTTCCCGTCGCCGTCTCCACTGAGCGGACGGATGGCCCGAGGGATGCCGCCACTGGACTTGGGAACACCGAAATGGCTGGTCAGAAGGGCATTGAGGGCCAGATCGATGTCGAAGACGGTCCGGAGTCCCTGGGTGACGCCGAACCGTCGGTGGCCGCCCTGCGGCGGGAGATCCTGGAAAAGGTGGCGGTCTACGCCCGTCGGCGCTGGCCGACCCCGACCTACGTCCCGGGCAAGACCCCGGCCCCCTATGCGGGACGGGTCTTCGACGAGGACGAGGTGGTCTCCCTGGTCGACGCCAGCCTGGATTTTTGGCTGACCAGCGGCCGGTTCTGCCGGGACCTCGAGAAAGGTCTCGCCGAGTACGTGGGGGTGGCCGAGTGCCGCCTGGTCAACTCCGGGTCGTCGGCCAACCTGGTCGCCTTCTCCACGCTCACGTCCCCCAAACTGGGGGACCGTCGGATCCGGCCGGGCGACGAGGTCATCACGGTGGCCGCCGGCTTCCCGACGACGGTGGCCCCGGCCATCCAGCACGGGGTGGTCCCGGTCTTCGTCGACGTGGACCCGACCACGGACAACATCGACAGCTCCCTCCTGGGCGAAGCCCTGAGCCCGCGGACGAAGGCCGTGATGGTCGCCCACACGCTGGGCAACCCCTTCGACATCGACGCTGTCCTGGACTTCTGTGAGGCGAACGGCCTCTGGCTGGTCGAGGACAACTGCGACGGCATGGGTTCTGAGTACACCACCGAGCGGGGCGGCGCCCCGGAGATCCGTCGGACGGGGAGCTTCGGCCACCTGGCCACGAGCAGCTTCTACCCGGCCCACCAGATGACCACTGGCGAGGGAGGTGCGGTCTACACCGACGACGAGGAGCTGGCCACCATCGCCGAGTCCTTCCGCGACTGGGGCCGCGACTGCTACTGCCAACCCGGCCGGTCCAACACCTGCGGGAAGCGGTTCGGGTGGTGCCTGGGCACCCTGCCCGAGGGCTACGACCACAAGTACACCTACTCGCACTTCGGCTACAACCTGAAGATGACGGACATGCAGGCCGCTGTCGGGGTCGCCCAGCTGGAGAAGCTGCCCTCGTTCGTCAAGGCCCGCCGGCACAATTTCGACTATTTCAAAGAGCGGCTGGCTCCCCTCGGCGACGTGCTCCGGCTGCCCGAGGCCACGCCCCGTTCGACCCCGAGTTGGTTCGGGTTCCTGGTCGTCGTGGAGCCGGACGCCGGAGTCAGCCGGGACGGCCTGGTGGAGGCCCTCGAAGGTGCCCGGGTGCAGACCCGGATGCTGTTCTCCGGAAACCTGGTCCGCCAGCCCTGCTTCGACGAGATGCGGGAGACGGGGACCGGCTTTCGCCAGGTCGGTGACCTGGCCAACACGGACCGTCTCATGAACCATGCCTTCTGGTTCGGGGTCTTCCCGGGAATGACCGAGGCCCACCTCGATCACATCTGCTCGACCATCGAGCGGCATGTCGCGGAG
>CAYVPF010000222.1:0-1931 GCA_964453355.1 uncultured Acidimicrobiaceae bacterium
TACCCGGTGGTGCTGAAGGCCTGCGGCGGGGCCGTCGCCCACAAGTCCGACGCCGGCCTGGTCCGCCTGGGCCTGGCCGACGCCGACGAGGTGGCCGCCGCCTATGACGACCTGGTCGCCCGGGCGGCCACCGCCGCCTCCGGCACTGCCTCGATCGACGGGGTGATCGTGGCCGAGATGGTGCGGGGCGGGGTGGAGACGGTGGTGGGGCTCAGCCAGGACCCGGTGTTCGGGCCCACCGTCATGGTCGGGCTGGGCGGGGTCCTGGTGGAGGTGCTGGGGGACGTGGCGTTCCGGGTGCCGCCGTTCGACCGGGGCGAGGCCGGCCGGATGGTGGCGGAGCTGAAGGGGTACCCGCTGCTCACCGGGGTCCGCGGGCGGCCACCGGCCGACCTGAATGCGTTGCTGGATGCGATCATGGCGGTCCAGGCCATGGGGATGGAGCTGGCCGGCACCGTCGACGAGGTCGACGTGAACCCGCTGCTGGTCCTGGACGAGGGGCGGGGGGCCGTGGCCCTGGACGCCCTGGTGGTCACTCGAGACGGAGGGAGAGGCGATGACTGACGACACGACCGCGGGCGACACGGTGGCGGCCCTGGAGGCCCGGGTACAGCGGTTGGAGGCGGTCGAGGAGATCCGCCAGCTGGTGTCCCGCTATGCCCTGGCCCTGGACAGCCGCAACGTGGAGGCGCTGGCGGCGCTGTTCGCCGAGGACGTGGACGTGCACGGCGGGGGCAAGGGCCGCCAGGCGCTGGCCGACTGGTTCAACGGCCCGGTGCTGCGGCAGGGGTACAGCACCACCTTCCACCTGATCGGCAACCACGTCATCGACTTCACCGACGACGACCACGCCACCGGGGCGGTGTACTGCCGGCCGGAGCACGAGGTCGGGGACCTGTGGGTGATCATGCCGGTGGTGTACGAGGACCGGTACGAGCGGCAGGGCGGCCACTGGTACTTCCGCAGCCGCCGGCCCCACGCCTTCTACGCCGCCGACGTGAAGGAGAGCCCTCTTGAGATCGAGGGCCGGTTCCACTTCCCCAACAACCCGTTCATGACCCGGCCGACGCTGCCGGACCGGTGGCCGTCGTGGGGCCGGTTCTGGGCGGCGGCCGGCATCGACCCGACCGCCCCCGCCGAGGGTGGCGGGGCCGATGGTGCCGGGGCCGATGGCTGATCCCGCCGGGCTGGCCGCCCGGATCGACCGGCTGGAGTCGGTCGGGCAGATCCGCCAGCTGGCCTGGCGGTACTCGGCCACCCTGGACAGCCGGGACATGGACGGGCTGATGGCCCTGTACGACGAGGACGTGGAGCTGTCCGGCGGCCGCCGCGGCCGTGACGCCCTCCGTCGGGGCATGGAGCCGGCGCTGCAGCGGGTCCGGATCACCATCCTGCACGTCGGCAACCACGTCATCGACTTCGTCGACGACGACCACGCCACCGGGGTGGTGTACTGCCACGCCGACGTGCAGACGGACCCGGACACCTGGACCACCCAGGCCATCCACTACGGGGACCGGTACGTCCGGCGGGACGGCCGGTGGTACTTCGCCGCGGCGCGCCGGCACGAGTTGTTCTACGGCACCGAGCATGGCCAGAGCCCGGTGGGGTTGCCGCCGGCGGATTGGCCGACGCACGACACCGGGACCGGCACGCTGCCCTACCGCTGGGACAGCTGGCAGCGGTTCTGGGCCGAGCAACCGCTGGCGTAGGCCAAAAACGTTTCCGCGGAGACGTTTTCGGGCCCTGCTCAGGGCAGGCCGCCCCCGGGCACCGCCACGTCGACCACCTCCAGCCGCCCGCTCCGGGCCGGCACGGAGTGCTCGGGGTCGAGGTGCAAGGTGGTGCAGACGAACAACCGGCGGCGGTCGGGGCCGCCGAGCACGCAGGCCACCGCCTCCCGGTCGCCGGTGGACACCCGGTCGGTCACC
>CAYVPF010000222.1:2031-5357 GCA_964453355.1 uncultured Acidimicrobiaceae bacterium
CGGAAACGACCCGGACGACCTCGTGGCGGCCGATGGCGGCGTACCAGACGCCCCCTTCGGCGTCGAGGCAGATGCCGTCGGGGATGTCGTCGCCGAGGTCGGCGAACACCCGGCGGTCGGCCAGGGAGCCGTCGGCGGCGACGGTGAAGGCGGTGAGGCGGTGGGCGAAGGACTCGGCGACCACCAGGGTACGGCCGTCGGGGGTGAGGACCATGCCGTTGGGCACCAGCAGGTCGGCTGCGGCCACCCGGACGGTGCCGTCGGGGTCGACCAGCACCACCACGGTCGGTCGGGGATCGTCGCCGCCGTAGTAGTCGAAGCCGATGTTGCCGACGTAGGCCCGGCCGGCCGGGTCGACCAGCAGCTCGTTGCTGAGCCCGGGGTGGAACGCGGAGAGGTCGGCCACCAGCTCGAAGCGACCGTCGGCGCCGGCGGCCAGGTCGAGGGACAGCAGGCGGTGGTCGTGCATGGACACCACCCGCAGGGTGCCGTCGGGGGCCCAACCGAGACCAGCCGGCTCGGTCGGCAGCGCCGCCACCTCCTCGACGGTGCCGGAGCCGCCAGAATCAGACATGGCCACCCGGACGACGACGCCGGCGTGCTGGTCGGACAGCCAGACGGCACCGTCGTGCCAGCGGGGGCACTCCGGGTAGCAGAGGCCGTCGACGAACGGTTCGGTCTGCAAGGCGGCTCCCCCGAACGGGCCAATGTCGGGCCCAGTCTCCGGCGGCCGACCCGGTTGTCGACCAACCAAATGCTTGCTTAGTATAGGAAGCCGGGGACGGGTGGGGAATTGGGAGGGGTGGGCCACGGAACCTGTGGGAACGGAACCCTTGCGGGCGGCGCCACTGCGGTTCGGCACCGACTACTACGCCAAGGACATGGCGGCGTACGCCGACACGGTGCGGGCCTGCGAGGAGGCCGGGCTGGAACTGCTGGGGCACGGGGACTCGCCGTGCCTGTGGCACGACCCGTACGTGGCGCTGGCGGTGGCGGCGAAGGCGTCGACGACGTTGCGGCTGGGCCCGATGGTGACGAACCCGGTGAGCCGCCATCCGGCGGCCACGGCGGCGGCGATGGCCAGCCTGCAGGAGCTGTCGGGCGGCCGGATGATGGTGGGCATCGGCGGCGGTGACAGCGGGGTCTTGAACCTGGGGCTGCGGCCGGCGCCGATCGACGAGGTGGTGGCGTACGCGACGGCGGTGCGGGAACTGACGGCCGGGCGACCGGCGACATACCACGGGGAGCGGTTGGCGCTGCGGTGGGCGACCGACCCGATCCGGCCGGTACCGGTGTTCCTGGCGGCGGAGGGGCCGAAGAAGCTGGCGCTGGCCGGGGCGATGGCCGACGGGGTGATCGTGTCCAACGGGCTGACAGAGGATGTGGTCCGGGACACCATCGCGACGGTGCGGCAGGGGGCGCTCGACGCCGGGCGGCCGGCCGACGCGGTGGAGATCTGGTGGATGGTCACCTTCGCCTTCGCCGACACCGTGGAGGACGGGGTCGCGTCGCTGCGATGGCTGCTGGCGGCGGCGGCCGATCATGTGTTCCGGTTCACGACCGACGGCAAGCGGGTGCCGGCGGACAAGGCGGAGGGGCTGGGACAGCTGATGGCCGGGTACGCGCACGGGGAGCACGCGGTGGCGGACGGCAGCGCCCACAACGCCGACCTGGTGGACCGGTACGGGCTGCGGGACTGGCTGGCGGAGCGGTTCGCGGTGACCGGACCGCCGGAGGCCTGCGTGGACCGACTGCGGCAGATCGCCGGCTACGGGGCCACCAACCTGCTGTTCACCCAGCTGGTGCCGGATCAGATCGGGTTCCTGCGGCGGCTGGGCACCGACGTGCTGCCAAAGGTCCGCTAGCCCGCCGTTCGCTCAACCCACCGTTCGCCCGAAGGTTCGCTACAGGAGGCCCAGATGCCGTTCGATCCGCAGTCCATGTTCAGTGACATCGCCCGGTCGGGACCGCCGCTGTTCTTCCCGGACCCGCCGGTGCCGGTGACGTTCAACTTCGACCAGGGGGTGCCGGCGGAAGAGACGTTCCCGATCGCCGACCTGGAGGCCCTGCACGACGAGATCCTGGAGCGCGACCAAGGCCGGGCGCTGGAGTACATCTCGTTCGGGTTCGACACCGACAGCGACCGGATCCTGTACCTGTCGACGTACGTGGAGCTGGTGCTGGGGAACACGGAGCTGCGGCGGCAGGTGGCCGACTGGCTGGTGGCCCGGCAGGGACTGGCCGGGCAGGACCCGGACGGGATCATTCTGACGTCGGGGTCGGTGCAGGCGATCGCCCTGGCGGTCAACGCCCTGGTGGAGGCCGGGGACGGGGTGATGGTGGAGGCCAGCTCGTTCCCGTACGCACTGCGGTACTTCCAGATGCGGGGGGCCAACATCCGGCCGGTGGCCATCGACGGGGACGGCATCGACGTGGACGACATGGAGGTGGCGCTGCAGCAGATGCGGGCGGCCGGGGTGCGGCCGAAAATGCTGTACGTCATCGCCACCTTCCAGCTGCCCACCGGGGTGTGCACGTCGCTGCCCCGGCGGCGGCGACTGCTGGAGCTGGCCGAGGAGTACGACTTCGTGATCCTGGAGGACAACATCTACGGCGACCTCCGGTACTCGGGCGACGCCCTGCCGACGCTGCTGTCCCTGGACACGACCGGCCGGGTGCTGCAGTCGCACGGGTTCTCCAAGATCGTGGCCCCGGCGCTGCGCCTCGGGTGGGTCGCCGGGCGGCCGGACCTGGTCGCCGGCCTGGCCGCCGTCCGCCAGGACCTGGGGGTGAGCCAGTGGACCTGCCGGGTGATGGCCGAGTACCTGGCCCGGGGGATGTTGGACCCGCACATCGACAAGATCAACGCCGTGTACCGGAGCAAGCGGGACGTGGCGGCGGAGGCGGTGCGGGAGCACTGCAGCCCGTGGGTGACCTTCGATCTGCCGGACGGCGGGTTCTACCTGTGGTTGCGCATCTCCGACCAGGTGGACTGGGAGAAGGCCCGGGTGGCCGCCGAGAACGCCGGGGTCGCCTTCCGACCCGGGGAGCGGTTCATGGGCCCGGACATGGCCGAGCAGGGGCAGCAGTACATCCGGCTGGCGTTCAGCCACGTCACCGAGCCGGAGATCCGACGCGGGGTGGCGGCCCTGGGCGAGGCCATCGCCGGCGCCGCCCTCTAAGCCTTTCGGGGTGGACGCGGGAGAGCCGCGGCCCGAAGGCCGCGGCTCCCGTCCGCTATCCGCCGCCCTGAAAGGGTGTGTGGGTCGGTTCAGCCCGCTGTGGAGCCGGGTGCCCCGAACTGCCCTGTGATGAGCTTGGTGGGC
>CAYVPF010000223.1:0-5331 GCA_964453355.1 uncultured Acidimicrobiaceae bacterium
ACCGTCAGCGTCACCGCATTGGTAGTCGAGGTAGTGACCGTCGACCCCACCGTATTGGTGAAGACAGCCTCGTACCTGGCGCCACTCTCTGTCAGGGTCGTGGCCGACGTGGTGTAGCTGTCCGAGGTGGCCCCACCGATGGCGGTGAAGCTTGTCGAGCCCGAAGGGGCAGACTGCCACTGGACTCTGGTCGATCCGGTGGCCGCGGCAGTGAAAGTTGCCGTCTGGCCGGCCACTACGGACTGATCGGACGGCTGGGTGGTGATGGTCGGCGGGAAGTTGACGGTGAGGGTGGCGGCGGTGGAAGTCGTTGTGGTCGTGGTCGCCCCCACCGTGTTCGTGAACACCGCCTCGTACTTGGTGCTGTTCATGACCGCCGTGGTAGCCGACGTCATATAGCTGTCCGCGGTGGCCCCACCGATGGCGGTGAAGCTTGTCGAGCCGGCCGGCGCCGACTCCCACTGGACACTGGTCGATCCGGTAGCCGCCGCGCTGAACGTGGCCGTCAGGCCCTGCTTCACCGTCTGGGACGTGGGGTTGGTGGTGATCGTCGGCGGCGAGTTGACCGTCAGGGTGGCGGCGGTGGTGGGGGTGCTGCCGCCGGTGTTGGTGAACACCGCCTCGTACTTGGTGCCGCTCATCGCCGCCGTGGTGGCGGGCGTCGTGTAGCTGTCCGAAGTGGCCCCGGAGATGACGGCGAACGTTGTCGAGCTCGGGGCGGCCGACTCCCACTGGACGGTCGGGGTAGGCGTGCCCGTGGCCGCGGCGGTGAAGGTGGCTGTCTGTCCCTGCTTCACCGTCTGAGAGGTGGGGTTGGTGGTGACGGTCGGGACGCTGCCCGCCAGAACCGGTCCCCCGGTGATCGCCACCACCTCGGAGAGCCCGAAGTCGCCGACGTACAGGTCGCCCTGGCCGTCGCTGGCCAGGGTCGCCGGATGCGTCAGCGCCAGTGTCACCGCCGCCTGAGCGGACGCCGAGGGCGTCTTGTTCCCGTCGCCGGCCAGGGTGTAGATGTCGCCGGCGACCATTGGCTGGAGATGACCAGAGACGATTGGCTGGTCGTACATGGTCGTTGTCGACTCGGCGATGACCTGGACCACATGGGCTGTGCCCGTCGATCCACCGTCGATGACGATGTTGCCGGCCCCGTCGAGGGCCACGCCTGAGGCGTTGATCGACACCGCCGTGGCCACGCCGCCACCGTTGAGGCCCACTGTGCCGTCCCCGCCGACGATGTAGAGGTGCCCGGCGGTGGTGGAGGTCTGGCCGTAGAGGGAACCCCCCGAGGCCGGGATCACCCAGACGAAGGCCGACGAGCCGTCGGCGCTCACGATGTTGCCGTTGCCGTCGACGGTCAGCCCGTTCGAATAGAGCTTGTAGGTGTTGGCTACCGCCCCGCCGTTGGTCTTCGACAGGACGGTCGAGCCACCACCGGCGATCTCGGTCGCCGTGCCGGCGGCGAAGGTCTGCCCGTAGGCGCTGGCGGCCTGGAAGGCCAGGTACCAGATGCCCGGGTCACCACCGGCGCCCGAGACCACCAGGTTGCCGTCGGGGGTGACCGCCACCCGGTAGGAGGCGAATGTCGCCCCGGCAGCGATGGCCGCCGTCGAGGGCGAGTGGGGACCGTGGCCGGTCCGGTAGGCGATGGTGTAGATGTCACCGGCGGTCATCGACTGGCCGTAGTAGGTGCCCGTCGTCCTGGCCACCACCCGGATGGCCCGGTTGTTGCCATCGCCGATGACGAGGTTGCCCGCCTGGTCGAAGGCCAGACCCGAGACCTGTGTGTTCAGCAGGGCCTGGGTGGCCGGGCCACCTGTACCCGAGAAGCCTGTTGTTGTCGGGGTGCCGGCCACCAGGTAGACGTCACCGGCCGTGGGCGCCGAGGGGATGCCGAAGTCACCGGCCGAGTCGTGGGACCCGGGCACCAGGTAGACGACATCGGACCCCGGGTTGGCGATGGCCACGTCACCGTCGGAGGCCACTGCCACCCCCTTCGGGCTGCCGACGCTGGCCGAGGTCGGGGCGTAGCCCGTACCCGGCGAAGTCACCGACGTGGTTCCCCCGCCGGCAAAGACGCTCGCCTGGGGGGGCGATGTGGTCGCTCCCACCGGGGTGGCCACCACGCCCATGGCCAGGGCGGTGGTCACGGCGGCAGCGGCCGCCAGCCAGCGGTGCAGGTTGCCGTCACGGCGCCGCCGCCGGGCACGAGGGCCTGCGGACCCCCGGTGCTCTTCGACGTCGTTCGGGTTGGTCATGGGAACCTCCTGCATATGTCGTGATTGAACTTGGGTACTGCCATCGCGGGCACAGCGGTACTGCGGGACATTGCGGTTCACGGTCGCGGCCCCGCCGGGTGGGAACCCGCCCCCACCCGGCGTAGCCGTGACCGACAAATGTTTGGTTGTTGCCGGCAATCGACGAGACGGGCCTCCTACAGGTAGAGGAACAGGTCCCGCACCGACGTGGCGGAAGTGCCACCGGGGGTGGTCACCGTCACGTGGCGGAGGCTGACGTTGTTCGGCGGCGAGACAGCGGTCATCGAGGTGGCGCTGTGCACCACGACCCCAGTGGCCGCGTGAGAGCCGAACTCCACCGTCGCCCCCGGGACGAATCCGGTCCCGGTGATAGTGACCGTCGTGCCGCCGGCCGTCGTGCCGATCCGAGGGCTGACCCCGGTGACCGTCGAGGCGGCCTCATAGGTGAACTGATCGGCTGCGGACGTAGCCGACGTGCCGCCGCCCGTGGTCACCGTGACATCGACCGTCCCGGTGCTTCCGGCCGGCGAGGTGGCGGTGATCGAGGTCGGGCTGTTCACCACCACTCCCGTGGCGGCGTTCGTACCGAAGTCGACCGTCGCCCCGGACGTGAACCCGGTGCCGGTGATGGTGGCCGACGTGCCACCGGCCACCGGTCCGGCGTTGGGGCTGACCCTGGTGACCGTCGGGGCCACCACGGCCACCGGTCCCCCGGTGATCGCCACCACCTCGGAGAGCCCGAAGTCGCCGACGTACAGGTCGCCCTGGCCGTCGCTGGCCAGGGTCGCCGGATGCGTCAGCGCCAGTGTCACCGCCGCCTGAGCGGACGCCGAGGGCGTCTTGTTCCCGTCGCCGGCCAGGGTGTAGATGTCGCCGGCGACCATTGGCTGGAGATGACCAGAGACGATTGGCTGGTCGTACATGGTCGTTGTCGACTCGGCGATGACCTGGACCACATGGGCTGTGCCCGTCGATCCACCGTCGATGACGATGTTGCCGGCCCCGTCGAGGGCCACGCCTGAGGCGTTGATCGACACCGCCGTGGCCACGCCGCCACCGTTGAGGCCCACTGTGCCGTCCCCGCCGACGATGTAGAGGTGCCCGGCGGTGGTGGAGGTCTGGCCGTAGAGGGAACCCCCCGAGGCCGGGATCACCCAGACGAAGGCCGACGAGCCGTCGGCGCTCACGATGTTGCCGTTGCCGTCGACGGTCAGCCCGTTCGAATAGAGCTTGTAGGTGTTGGCTACCGCCCCGCCGTTGGTCTTCGACAGGACGGTCGAGCCACCACCGGCGATCTCGGTCGCCGTGCCGGCGGCGAAGGTCTGCCCGTAGGCGCTGGCGGCCTGGAAGGCCAGGTACCAGATGCCCGGGTCACCACCGGCGCCCGAGACCACCAGGTTGCCGTCGGGGGTGACCGCCACCCGGTAGGAGGCGAATGTCGCCCCGGCAGCGATGGCCGCCGTCGAGGGCGAGTGGGGACCGTGGCCGGTCCGGTAGGCGATGGTGTAGATGTCACCGGCGGTCATCGACTGGCCGTAGTAGGTGCCCGTCGTCCTGGCCACCACCCGGATGGCCCGGTTGTTGCCATCGCCGATGACGAGGTTGCCCGCCTGGTCGAAGGCCAGACCCGAGACCTGTGTGTTCAGCAGGGCCTGGGTGGCCGGGCCACCTGTACCCGAGAAGCCTGTTGTTGTCGGGGTGCCGGCCACCAGGTAGACGTCACCGGCCGTGGGCGCCGAGGGGATGCCGAAGTCACCGGCCGAGTCGTGGGACCCGGGCACCAGGTAGACGACATCGGACCCCGGGTTGGCGATGGCCACGTCACCGTCGGAGGCCACTGCCACCCCCTTCGGGCTGCCGACGCTGGCCGAGGTCGGGGCGTAGCCCGTACCCGGCGAAGTCACCGACGTGGTTCCCCCGCCGGCAAAGACGCTCGCCTGGGGGGGCGATGTGGTCGCTCCCACCGGGGTGGCCACCACGCCCATGGCCAGGGCGGTGGTCACGGCGGCAGCGGCCGCCAGCCAGCGGTGCAGGTTGCCGTCACGGCGCCGCCGCCGGGCACGAGGGCCTGCGGACCCCCGGTGCTCTTCGACGTCGTTCGGGTTGGTCATGGGAACCTCCTCAGGTTCAAAAACTGCTTGGTCGTTTGGCACTGCTGGCACTGCGTGGACGAAAGGCCGGGAGGCGATGGAGGGAGGAAGGCACGTCGGCGTCCGGATCACAACCATGCGGGAAACATTCGGGCCGCCGACTCGGCGACGAGGATGGCGAAGACGATGAGCGGTACGGAGGTCAGCAGGTAGGCGATACGGAACGTCGACCGGCGATAGAAGAAGACGGTGCCGACGAGGGTTCCGAGCAGCAACAGCAGCGCCAGGACCAGCGCGGGCCAGGCTGTGGCCGCGCCCGAATTGCCGTTCTCCCCAGCGCGGCGCGCCTGCTGGGGCGTCGGAGCGAACGGCTTTCCCCGCAGGATCGCCGTCACCACCAGCGCCCGGTCGGCGTTCCACGGAGCCGCCGACGCCGACGTGACGAGGGTCAGCCGGTTGTCAGTCGTCGGCCCGTAGAGCGTGTCGGCGCTGACGGTTCCCGCGACTGCCAGCGCATCGGGCGTCGGAGTGACCCCGGAGGCCGCCGTTCCAGCCGGCGAGGTGCCGGTGCCCCCTGCGGTGGCGGTGGTGGCCGTCGGTGTGACAAGGCTCACGCGCCGCACCGAGCGAACCACGTACAGCGACTGCCCCTCGGTGGTCGCCGCCACGATCCGGTCTCCCCGACCCAGTTGGTCCAGCTGGCCGAAGGGCCCCCCGTACCCGGTGGCCCGTCCGACCACGGCCGCGTTACCGGGCTGGCCCAAGCCGGCCGTACCGGGCACGTGGCCTGGCCCGTTCTCGGTCTCCGCCGACCCGACCCCTTCGACCACCACCGCCTGGAGGTGGAGCCGGGCGATGTCCACGATCCCCACTGCGCTCCCTGTGGACGGCGGCTGGGTGGGCAGCTGGCCGGTGTGCAGGCCGTCGGTCTAGCTGGTGGCATCGGTGATGGCCAGGCGGTACGAGGCCAGCAGCGTCCGCTGGCT
>CAYVPF010000224.1:0-5310 GCA_964453355.1 uncultured Acidimicrobiaceae bacterium
AACCCCCAACCGCCGGTTTTGGAGACCGGTGCTCTACCAGTTGAGCTACTGCCCTTTGCGGGCCCCCCTCGGCCCTACCGGCCTGGTGGAGCCTGCGGCAGGTGCACCGGGGAACGACCTGACCTATGAAGCAGAGCGCGAGGTTAGCACCGCCGCGTGGACGGCTGCTCCGCGGGCCCTCCGGTCAGCGGGTCTCCTTGTGCAGGGTGTGCTCCCGGTCCCAGCGGCAGAACTTCTTCATCTCGATCCGCTCGCGGTCGTTCACCTTGTTCTTGGTGGTGATGTAGTTGCGGCGCTTGCAGACCTCGCAGGCCAAGGTGACCTGGACCCGCTTCTCGTTCTTGGCCACGGCCGTTTCCTCCTGGATCCTTTTTTGGGCTGCCCCGGTGGGCCGGGGTGGTAGCGGCGGCGGGACTCGAACCCGCGACAACACGATTATGAGCCGTGTGCTCTAACCAACTGAGCTACGCCGCTATGGGGAGCCCCCTGTCGGAATCGAACCGACGACACCAGCCTTACCATGGCTGTGCTCTGCCGACTGAGCTAAGGGGGCAACGCGATTCGGCCGCGGTGGCCTGACCCGCGACGGACAATGATAGCCACCGGAACGTGGTGCCCGCTCCCGGCCCGGTACCATCGCCCGGATGCGGGTCAGACTGGCGGCGTCCGGCGACGCCGAGGCGATCCGGGACATCTACAACCGCGAGATCACGGGGGGCACCGCCACCTTCGATCTTGTCCCGCGCACCACCGAGGAGCAGCTGACCTGGCTGGACCGCCACGACGGCGCCCACCCGGCGGTGGTGGCGGTGGAACCGGCCGGGACCGCCGTTGGGGAAGTCGGGGCCGGCGGCGAGATCGTGCTGGGCTTCGGGGCTCTGTCGCCGTTTCGCAGCCGGCCGGCCTACGCCACGTCGGTGGAGGACTCCGTGTACGTGGCCGACGGCCACCAGGGCCGCGGGGTCGGGCGGGCTCTGCTCGACGAGCTGGTCCGCCTGGCTGCCGTCCACGGGTTCCACACCGTCATCGCCCGGATCGGCGGCCGGAACGAACCGTCTATCGCCCTCCACCGGGCCTGCGGGTTCGAGACGGTCGGGGTCGAGCGGGAAGTGGGCCGTAAGCACCGGCAGTGGCTGGACGTGGTGGAGATGCAACGGATGCTCTGATCCGACTGGCCAGCTGATCCGAGTGGCCAGCTGATCCGAGTGGGCGGCGTCCGGCCGGGGCGTTAGGCCTCGAAGGCCGGCGACACCGCCTCGTCAGGCCAGCCGCCGGCGGCCAGGCCGTCGACGGAGTCCCGCCAGGCGGTGGCCCACCGCCCGATGGGAGCCAGCAGGACGCCGAGGAGGACCAAGAAGGCGGCGGCCACGGCCAGCGGGTTGGCGTGGACGAGCTCGTCCAGCAGGGTGCGGCCCCCCGGCAGGCCGATGAACGGCGACATGACCGACAGGGCGATCATCAGGGTCCGCAGTCGCCCGGTGGCCACCGGGGCGAGCAGGATGACGCCCCAGGTCAGATACCACGGCTGCACCACCGGACCGAGCACGACGAAGAGGAGCAGACTGAGGCCGAGGGCTTTGAGGCCGCCGATCCGGTCGCTGTTGATCAGCAGGTACACCGAGGCCACGGCGGCACCCAGCAGGCCGAGGATCCGGGTGATCGACAGGACACCGGCGGTGGAGACGCCCTGCAGGCCGACGGCGTGGAGCAACCCGCCGACCCCCATGCCGATGCCGGTGGCCGGGGCCAGCCAGCTGCGGACGGTGCCGGGGGTGGCCAGGTTGCCGATCCATCCGAGCCCGAGACCGCTGATCTCCGACAGGGCCAGCATGACGACGCCGGCGATGATCCCGGCGGTCACCATCGGTCGGACCCGTTGCCGCCAGGGGACGCCGGCACCCATCCACTCCCAGCCGATGTAGACGATGCCCAGGGCGGCCGGCACCTTGATGGCCGCGGCCAGGGCGCACAGGATCACCCCCCATACCGGGTGCTTGACCTTGGCCGCGGTGATCCCGGCCAGCAGCAGGCCGACCATGACCGCGTCGTTGTGGGCCGCGCCGACCAGGGTCAAGAGCACCAGCGGGTTCAAGACGGCCATGACGTAGACGGGGCCGGCGTCGCGGCCGTAGGCCCGGGCCAGCTTGGGGATGCACCAGGCGATCAGGACCACGCCAGCCAGGGAGAACAGCCGGAGCAGCACCACGGTGACCATGGCGTGGTGGAAGCTGGCACTGGCCAAGAAGCCGTCGATCATCAAGAACAGCGGCCCGTACGGGGCGGGGGTGTTGCCCCACAGCGGGTCCACCGGGTTCACGTAGGGCCCGGCCCCCAGGGTGAAGGGCCCGTAGTGGTACGGATTGATGTGGTGGCTCATCATCTCGCCCTGGGCGGCGTAGGAGAACACGTCGCGGCTGAAGATCGGGGCCACCACCAGCATGGGCACCACCCACAGCGCCAGGATCCACCCCATGTACCGGATGGGCACCCCCGGCCGGCGGGCCAGGGCCTTCATCAGGCCGTACCAGACCCGGGCGAACAGGAGCAGCCCGCCGTAGACGGCCACCAGGCCGAACAGCATGAAGCTGGTGGAGTTGGTGGTGCCGGTGGGCTCACCGAAGAACCAGGTCCCGGCCATCTCCAACTTGAACGGCGAGCTCGGCATCGAGGCGCCGAGGGCCACGGCAGTCAGGGCCAGGAAGCCGAGGAGGGCGGGACGGCGCAGGAAGGTCCAGTCGTCGGCGTCGTCGGCGTCCGGCCGGACGCGGCCGGCCAGCAGGGACGACGGCAGCAGCCGGACCCTGGCCACCTCCAGCCGCATGGCGACCAGGTCGCCGAGGACCTCCGCCCGGTCGGCCAGCCGCCGGCCGGCCGTGCCCAGGCGGCTGGGGGTGGCCTGATCGGCGGCCGGGGCCTGGTCGGCGTCCGGGGGCGTCAGGTTGTCTGCCACTGCGACCTCGATCTCACACCTGGGGGGACAGGTCCGGCACGGCAGCCGGACCCCGGGTTGGCCGATCAGACGGCCGGGACGGCCACCAGTTGCGGGGACTGTGCCCCCGGCAACCGGCTTGTAACCGCATTGTAATAGAAAGCAGGGTCCCGGCAAAGGGACCTCTGGTGGGCCGGGGAGGATTCGAACCTCCGTAGGCGTACGCCGACAGGTTTACAGCCTGTTTCCTTTGGCCACTCGGACACCGACCCGTGGGGGTGCAGGATATCGAATGCCGGGCCCCCGGTCGGTAGGGTGGGGTCATGCCCAGCTTCGACATCGTGTCCGAGGTCGACATGCAAGAGGTCCGCAACGCCGTCGACCAGGCCAACCGGGAGGCGTCCACGCGGTTCGACTTCAAGAACACCGAGTCGTCCATCGAGCTGAGCGACGACGACCTCGTGTTGCACTCGTCGACCGAGGACCGGCTGCGGGCCCTGCACCAGGTGCTGGACGAAAAGCTGGTCAAGCGGCAGGTGTCCTTGAAGGCGTTCGACCCGGGGAAGGTGGAGGAGGCGGCCAAAGGGGCCGCCCGCCAGCGGATCGCCATCCGGGCCGGCGTCTCCCAGGACCACGCCAAGCGGCTCAACAGGTTCATCAAGGACCTCGGATTGAAGGGCGTCGGCTCGCAGACCCAGGGCGACCAGATCCGGGTGACCGGGAAGAAGCGGGACGACTTGCAGGCGGTCATCGCCGCCTGCAAGGAAGAGGACTTCGGCATCCCCTTGCAGTTCGAGAACTTCCGGGACTGAAACTTCCGGGACTGGGCCGCCCGGCGGCCTTACCGGATGCTGGCACCCTCGGGGCTGCCCCCGGCGGCGGCCGGCGCTGCCGGACCGGCGTGCTCCTCCATGTCGAGGTGCTCGTCGATCTCCTCCAAGAGGGTCCCGACGTGGAACAGCTTGTTGAACAGCAGCAGCTTGACGACCCAGAAGATGGCGAACGACAGCACGTTGGCCGCCAGCACCAGCACGGTCTGGTCGATATGGGCCAGGTGGTGGGTCTGGCCGATGTGGCGGGCCACGGAGGCGCCGATGACCGAGAAGGCGATCCCGGCGGCGGCGACCACCCAGAACGGGATCACCTCCTTCCGGATGTGGGACCGCCCGGACTTCCCCCAGGCCCAGTTGCGGTTCAACCAGTACGACGGGAAGGTGGCGACGGCGTTGGCGAAGATGGTGCTGGGCACCTCCGTCCACCAGCGGAACACCCCGTACACGAGGGCCAGGACGACCAGGGAGACGCCGGTGGTGATCACCGACACCATCAGGTAGCGGAAGATCTTCTTTCCCTCATGGGTGTGCAGCCAGGCCCATAGGCGCTGAAACAGTTCCGCCATATGTCCGCAACTGTACCTGCCGGACCTTACGGGAGGCTTGCGGCGCCGATCAGGCCGGAACGACCGCGTTCTCGCTGGCCACCCGGCCGAACCAGGCGGCGCTGGGCTTGGGCCGGCGCTCGAAGGTGGCCGGGTCCACCGCCACCAGGCCGAACTTCGGGCCGTACCCGTAGGCCCACTCGAAATTGTCGAGGAGGCTCCAGGCGAAGTACCCGCGGACGTCCACGCCGTCGTCCAGGCACCGCCGCACCCCGTGCAGGGCCTCGGTGTAGAACGCCACCCGCTGGGCGTCGTCGTCGGTGGCGATGCCGTTCTCGGTGACGACCACCGGCAGGCCGGTGACCTGGGCGGCCCGGCGGACGGTGTACTCGGTGGCCTGCGGCCAGTACTCGTAGCCCATCTGGGTCACCGGAACCCCGTCGGCCGGCGGCAGCAGCCGGCCGCCCTTACCGAAGCGCAGCCGGGTGTAGCACTGCACCCCGACGAAGTCGTCGCCGGCGGTGGCCCGGAGAAAGGTGTCCTCCAGGAGCTCCTGGGCCTCCGCCCGGGCCTCCTCCCCACCGTCGGTGGCCGCCAGCTCGGCCATGGACAGGGTCAGGCCGACCGGGAAGTTCCCGGGGCCGGACCGCAGGGCCTCGACGGCCAGCCGGTGGGCGCGGACCATGGCGTCGTTTACGGCCAGCTGTCGGTCCAGGCTGTCCCGGACGCCGGGCGGGAACTCCCCGAAGAGGTAGCCCATGAGCCCGATGACGTTGGGCTCGTTGATGGTGCAGGCCCACCCGATCAGGTCGCCCAGGCCGGCCGTGGCCCGCTCGACGTACCGGGCGAACCGGTCCGGGGCGTCGGGCGCCTCCCAACCGCCCCGGGCGGCAGCCAGCGGGGGGTGGTGAAGTGGTGCAGGGTCACCACCGGCTGGAGGCCGCGCTCCAAGCAGGCGGCGCAGACGCGCCGGTAGTGGTCCACGGCGGCCGCCGACCACTCC
>CAYVPF010000225.1:0-5278 GCA_964453355.1 uncultured Acidimicrobiaceae bacterium
AGAAACGGCCGGCAGAGTCCCAGCTGTGACTGACAGGGCCAGGACCACCCGCACGTCGGCACCGTCCGGGCCGTCGTGAACGACCTGGAGGACCCGGAACCGTCCGTCGGCCGCGGCCAGGGACGGCCCGCCGTCCGGCTGAGCCACGGCCAGGTCGGCCAGGGCGGCGTTGAACGCCGCCACCCACTCAGGGGAGTAGAACGCCGGCACCGCCGGTGCCTACTCGCCGCCGGCCGCCGCCTCCTCTGGGGAGGCAGTGTGGAGGGCCTCTTCGGGGGACGTCTTCTGCCGGCGCATGATCTTGCGGCCCAGCCAGCCGACCGGGTCGTAGGAGGCGTCCACCACCCGCTCCTTCAGCGGGATGATGGCGTTGTCGGTGATCTTGATGTGCTCCGGGCACACCTCGGTGCAGCACTTGGTGATGTTGCACATCCCGAGGCCGGCCTTCTGGCGGACCAGCTCGCGGCGGTCGTTGGTGTCGAGGGGGTGCATCTCCAGCTCGGCGTACCGGATGAAGAACCGCGGGCCGGCGTACCGGGTCTTGTTCTCCTCGTGGTCCCGGATGACGTGGCAGACGTCCTGGCACATGAAGCACTCGATGCACTTGCGGAACTCCTGGCCCCGCTCCACGTCGACCTGCAGCATCCGGTAGCCGCCCTCGGGGACCGGCCCGGGCCGGAACGCCGGCACCTCCTTGGCCTTCTCGTAGTTGAAGCTGACGTCGGTGACCAGGTCCCGGATGATCGGGAACGTCCGCATCGGGGCCACCGTCACCGGGCCCTCCGGCAGCGTGTCCATCCGGGTCATGCACATGAGCCGCGGCTTGCCGTTGATCTCGGCCGAGCACGACCCGCACTTGCCGGCCTTGCAGTTCCACCGGCACGCCAGGTCCGGGGCCTCGGTGGCCTGCAGGCGGTGGATCACGTCCAGCACCACTTCGCCCTCCTGGGGCGGCAGCTGGTAGTCGGCGAACTCCCCGCCGGCCTGGTCGCCCCGCCAGATCCGCATGGTCAGCTCGTCGGGAACCTCCAGGACAGGGGCCGCCTCCGGGATGGGGGCGACGACGGGCGGCGCCTCCGGCTCGTCCGGGACCGGCACCGCCGGCCCGTCCTCGGGGTCGCCGGGCAGCTCGGACATGGGCACCTCGGACATCAGTGTCCCTCCTCGAACAGCTCGCGCAGTTCCGCCGGCATCTCCGGCAGGGGCTCGGGGTTGATGGAAATGGGGGCGTACGGCCCGCGTTCGCCGACCTGCCGCTGGACGAAGTTGACCTTGCCCATCTCCGGGTCGGCGCTCGGGTAGTCCTCCCGGGTGTGCCCGCCGCGGCTCTCCTTGCGGTTGAGGGCGCCCTGGGCCACGGCGGTGGACACCGTCAGCATCGCCGGCAGATCGGTGGCCAGGTTCCAGCCGGGGTTGTAGGGACGGCCGCCGCCCACGGCGATCTTGGCCGTTCGCTCCTTCAGCTCGCCCAGCTTCTCCAGGGCCTGTTCCAGCTCCGGACCGGTGCGGATGATGCCCACCAGGGCCTGCATGGTCTCCTGCAGCTCGTGCTGGATGTCGTAGGGGTTCTCCCCCCGGTCCCGCTCCAAGGGAGCCAGGGCCTCGGCCACGGCCGCCTCGACGTCGGCGTCGGTGACCGCCGGCACCCCGCCGCGGCCCTCGGCGTAGTCGGAGGCCCCGATGCCGGCCCGGCGGCCGAACACCAAAAGGTCCGACAGCGAGTTGCCACCGAGCCGGTTGGCCCCGTGCATGCCGCCGGCCACCTCACCGGCGGCGAACAGCCCCGGCACCGTGGCCGCCTCCGTCTCGGCGTCCACCCGGACCCCGCCCATCATGTAGTGGCAGGTCGGGCCCACTTCCATGGGGGTGGTGGTGATGTCCACCCCGGCCAGCTCCATGAACTGGTGGTACATGCCCGGCAGGCGGCGGCGGATGTACTCGGCCGACCGCCGGGTGGCGATGTCCAGGAACACCCCGCCGTGCGGGCTGCCCCGACCGGCCTTGACCTCGCTGTTGATGGCCCGGGCCACCTCGTCCCGAGGCAACAGGTCCGGGGTCCGCCGGTTGTTGAGGTGGTCGTCGTACCACCGGTCGGCCTCTTCTTCGGTCTCGGCCGTCTCCGCCCGGAACATGGGGGCCACGTAGTCGAACATGAACCGCGTGCCCTCGCTGTTGCGCAGGGCCCCGCCGTCGCCGCGGACGCCCTCCGTCACCAGCAACCCCCGCACCGACAGCGGCCAGACCATGCCGGTCGGGTGGAACTGCACCGACTCCATCTCGATGACGTCGGCCCCGGCCCAGATGGCCATGGCGTGGCCGTCGCCGGTGGACTCCCAGGAGTTGGACGTGTACAGCCAGCTCTTGCCGATCGACCCGGTGGCCAGCACCACGGCCTTGGCGGTGAAGGTGACGAACTCCCCGGTGGGCCGCCAGTAGCCGACCGCCCCGGAGATCTGGCCGTCGGCGTCGGCCAGCAGCCGCAGCACCTTGCACTCCATGAACACGTCCACGCCCATGGACACGACCTTTTGCTGCAGCGTCCGGATGATCTCCAGCCCGGTGCGGTCGCCGACGTGGGCCAGCCGGGCGTACCGGTGGCCGCCGAAGTCCCGCTGGGTCATCCGGCCGTCCTTGGTCCGGTCGAACAGGGCCCCCCAGCTCTCCAGCTCGTGGACCCGCTCCGGGGCCTCCTGGGCGTGCAGCTGGGCCATCCGCCAGTTGTTCAGCATCTTGCCGCCGCGCATGGTGTCGCGGAAGTGCACCTGCCAGTTGTCCTCGGCGTAGATGTGCCCCATGGCCGCGGCCACGCCGCCCTCGGCCATCACCGTGTGGGCCTTGCCCAGCAGCGACTTGCACACCAGGGCCACCCGCAGCCCGCGTTCTTGGGCCTCCACGGCGGCTCGCAACCCGGCGCCACCGGCACCGATCACGATCACGTCGTACTGGTGAGACTCGTACTCGGCCATCTGTTCTCCGGTTCCTCTCGTCCCTCTCGCCGCCCTGCGGCCCCGACCGACTCCGCCCGCTCTGGCGGCCTAGAAGTGGAAGCCCGGGTCGTGGAAGGCCCCGGCGGCCACCAGGCGCACGTAGGCGTCGGTGAGGCCCACGAAGATCAGGCTGGCCCAGGCGAACTTCATGTGGTTGGCGTTGAGGGGCGACACCAACTTCCACATCCGGTACCGGATGGGGTGCTTGGCGAAGCTCTTCACCTGCCCGCCGCACAGGTGCCGGCACGAATGGCAGGACAGGCTGTAGCACCACAGCAGCGCGGCGTTGATGCACAACACCGCCGTGCCCAGGCTGAAGCCCCAGCCGCTCGGGTTGCCGGGCTGTCGGAACGCCATGACGGCGTCGATCGTCAGGATCACGTTCAGGCAGAGCCCCAGGTAGAAGAACCACCGGTGCACGTTCTGCAGGATCAGCGGGAACCGGGACTCGCCGGAGTAGCTGGCGTGGGCGTCGGCCACCCCGCAGTTGGGCGGCGACAGCCAGATGGACCGGTAGTAGGCCCGGCGGTAGTAGTAGCAGGTCAGCCGGAACCCCAGCGGCACGATCAGGATCAGGATGGCCGGGGAGATCTCCCACCAGGTGAGGTAGAAGCCCGGGTGGCTGCCGGGCACGCAGCTGGCCGCCAGGCAGGGGGAGTAGAACGGCGACAGCAGGTCCCGGTGTGTGGCCGCCCCGACGAAGTAGTCCTTGTTTACGAACGCCGCCCAGGTCGAGTACACCACGAACGAGATCAGGATCGTCGCCGTCACCGCCGGCTGCAGCCACCAGCGGTCCTGCCGCAGCGTCGGCACGTCCGGTCCCCCGCGGGTGCCCCCGATCTCCACCGGGGTGACCGTCACGTTCTCCACCGTCGTCACGCCGTCCTCCTTCCCCGCGCCGATCGGCGGCGGGCACCTTGGGGCCGTCTCTTCTCGCGCCGGGCCGTCGGGCCCGGCGCACGGATGGGCCACATCTTTCCAGACCACAGGGCCAGGGGTGCAACTCCCCGCCCACATCCGGCACCACGGCCCGCCGAGGCGGCCATGGGCGGGGCCGCCGGGACGGCCACCGGCGCGGCCATCGGCGGGGGCCCGGGCATAGGCTCGATCCATGGCCTCCCCCCAGTCCAACCCCCCCACCGCCCCGGCCGACCTGCCCCGCACCCTCGGTGCCCTCCGGGCCTCGGGATGGCAGTCGGTGCCGGTGGCCGAGGAGCTCCGCCGGAACGCCGCCGCCCGCATCGCCGCCGGGTCCCCCCTGGTGGACGGGGTCCTCGGTTTCGAGGACACCGTCATCCCCCAGCTGGAGAACGCCCTGCTCGCCGGCCACGACGTCATCCTCCTCGGCGAGCGCGGGCAGGCCAAGACCCGCCTCATCCGGGCCCTGGTCGGCCTCCTGGACGAGTGGCTGCCCATCGTCGCCGGATCCGAGATCAACGACGACCCGTACCAGCCGACGTCCCGGTTCGCCCGCCTCCGGGTGGCCGACGAGGGCGACGACACCCCCGTCGAGTGGCGGCACCGGTCCGACCGGTACGGCGAGAAGCTGGCCACCCCCGACACGTCCATCGCCGACCTCATCGGCGAGGTCGACCCCATCAAGGTGGCCGAGGGCCGCTACCTGTCCGACGAGCTGGCCCTCCACTACGGCCTGGTCCCCCGGGTCAACCGCGGCATCTTCGCCATCAACGAGCTGCCCGACCTGGCCGAGCGGATCCAGGTCGGCCTGCTCAACGTCTTGGAGGAGCGCGACGTCCAGATCCGCGGCCACCGCATCCGGCTGCCCCTCGACGTGGTGCTGGTGGCCACCGCCAACCCCGAGGACTACACCAACCGGGGCCGCATCATCACCCCCTTGAAGGACCGGTTCGGCGCCCAGATCCGCACCCACTACCCATTGGACACCCGCACCGAGGTGGCCGTGATGAAGGCCGAGGCCCACCTGCCGGCCGGCGGCCCCCCGGTGACCGTGCCGCCGTACCTGGAGGAGGTCGTGGCCGAGATCAGCCAACTGGCCCGCCGCAGCCCCCACCTCAACCAGCGCAGCGGCGTCTCCGTCCGGCTCACCATCGCCAACTACGAGACCCTGGTGGCCAACGCCCAGCGCCGGGCGCTGCGGACCGGCGAGCCGGTGGTCGTCCCCCGGGTGAGCGACCTGGCCGCCCTGGTGTCGTCCACCCAGGGCAAGGTGGAGGTGGAGGCCCTGGAGGAGGGCCGCGAGCAGGAGGTGGTGGCCCAGCTGGCCTCGGCCGCCGTCCTGGCCGTGTTCCGTCGCCGGGTCACCCTGGCCG
>CAYVPF010000226.1:0-5259 GCA_964453355.1 uncultured Acidimicrobiaceae bacterium
GGCGTCGGCCAGGCAGCCGGCGGCGGCGGCCAGGGCGGCCCGGTCGGCGCCCTTGGCCCGGTCGGCGGCCGCCGCCAGCATGGCCGCGCCCTCGCCCAGCTCCGGGGCGACGTCCTGGCCGGCGGCCAGCCGGGCGGCCAGGTCCCGGCACCAGGTCCCCCACCGGTCGACGTCGGCGCGGACCACGAACCGGTGCGGCCCGACGGCGTCCACCGGGAAGCCGGCCCGCCACCGGTCGTTGGGCCGCGGCTCCATCGGCACCGACGCCCACCGGCGGTCGCCGTCGCGCTGGTACCGGACCTCGCAGCTCAGCAGGTCGTGGCCGTCGACGAACACGTCGGCCTCCACCGTCACGTCGTCCCCCACGGCCGCCTTGGCGGAGAACCGGCCGCCGTCGACCAGCGGCCGGATGCCGTCGATGACGGGACGCAGATGCGCCGCCGGCGCCGGGGCCCGCCGAGGGGCGCGTGTGATCACCATGCAACCTCCTCGTCGGGGCTCGCCTACCCATTGACGGTTACCCGTCCCCGCCTGACGGTACACCGGGTTATGGGACCCGCCGGCAGCCGGTCCGACAAATTTTCCGACCGATGTTTTGCCGGCAGGACGGTGGGTAGAACACCCTTTGCCCGGGTCGTGTCGGGCGGTTGTAAAACCTCGACGAAGCCCCCGGACACTCCCTCCGTCCCGGGGGCTTCGTCGCGTCAGAGCCGACAGAGCACCTCGCCGTGGACCACCACGAACCAGCCGTCGTCGTCGGCGGCCCACCGCCGCCAGGCCTCGGCCATCTCGGCCAGGTCGCCGGCGGTGGCCAACCCGAGGGCCACGGCCTGGTCGGCCACGGAGGACGCGGTGATCCGCTCGGCCCACAGCCCGCCCCACCAGGCCCGGTCGTCGGGGTTGGCGTAGCACCACACCGAGGCGGTGGCGGCCACGTCGGTCAGGCCGGCACGGCGGGCCCAGGACAACAAGTACCGGGCGGCGTCCGGCTGGCCGCCGTTGGACTGGGCCACCGCCCGGTAGACGGCCTGCCAGCGATCCAGCACCGGGTCGGCCGGGTACCAGGTCATGGCGCCGTAGTCACCGTCCCGGGCGGCCACCAGGCCGCCGGGCCGGCCGACCCGGGCCATCTCCACCAGGGCGGCCACCGGGTCGGCCAGGTGCTGGAGGACCTGGTGGGCGTGCACCACGTCGAAGGTGCCGTCGTCGAACGGCAGGGCGCCGACGTCGCCGACGTCGAAGGTGACGTTGCCGGGGTGGGGCAGCTGGCCGGCCTCGGCCAGGACCTCCGGGGACCGGTCCAGGCCGACCACGCTGCCGACCCGGGCGGCCAGGTCGACGGTGATGGTGCCGGGGCCGCAGCCGACGTCCAGCAGGGACATGTCGGGGGTGAGGTGCGGCAGCAGGTAGGCGGCCGAGTTCTCGGCGGTCCGCCACCGGTGGGACCGCAGGACGCTGTCGTGGTGGCCGTGGGTGTACCGGGTCATGCCTCCAGCTTGCGGCACGGCCACCGAATAAGCAATGCATGGTATCGAACCGAGGCCATAAGCTGATCAAATGGCACGGACGGAGTGGCTGCGGACGTTCCTGGCGGTGTACCGGGCCGGGTCGGTGACCGACGGGGCCCGGCAGCGGCAGCTGTCGCAGCCGGCGGCCAGCCAGCAGCTGGCCGGGCTGGAGCGGAGCGTCGGCGCCGCCCTGTTCGTGCGCACCCCCACCGGGGTGGAGCCGACGGGGCGGGGCCGGGAGCTGTACGGCGAGGTGGCCGACCCGCTGGACCGACTGGAGGGCATCATGGCCGGGCTGGACGCCGGGGTGGTGCCGGTGCGGCCGGCCGCCGTCCGGCTGGGGTGCACCGCCGAGTACTTCCAGGCCGAGGCCCTCCCCCGGCTGGCCGGGCTGGACCTGTCGGTGACGGCCCACTTCGGCGACGACCTGCTCCGGGACCTGGTGCAGGGGGACCTGGACGTGGTGGTGACGGCCAATGGGCCCGGCCGCCAGGCGGTGGGGCGGGTGGTGGGCGAGAAGCGGTTCGTGCTGGTGGCGGCGGCCGATCAGCTGCCGGAGGCCCCGATCCGGTAACTGGAGGCCCTGGGGGTCTGGCTGGCCGGCCGGCGGTGGGTGGCGTACAGCCACGAGCTGCCGATCACCCGGCGGTTCTGGAAGGAGTCGCTGGGGCGGCCGTTCGGGGCCGACCTGCGGCTGGTGGCCCCGGACCTGCGGGTGGTGGCGGCCGCCGTGGTGGCCGGCATGGGGGTGAGCATCCTGCCGACGTTCGTCTGCGCCGAGCCGCTGGCCGCCGGCACCATGGCGGAGGTGTACCCGGTGGCCATCCCGACGGAGCCCTGGATCGCCTGCACGCGGCCCGGCGACGACGGCCGGCCGGCGGTCACCATGGTGCTGGCTGCATTGGCCAACACCGCCCTGCCTACCGCCGCCGGTAGTTCCGGTTCTTGATCCGGTTGCCGCAGACCGCCATGTCGCACCACCGGCCGCGTTGGCTGTGGGAGCGGTCGAAGAAGGCCCAGCGGCAGTCGTCGTTGTGGCAGGCCTTCAGCCGGGCCCAGCTGCCGTCGGCCTGGGCGTCGCGGATGACCACCAGCAGGTCGGCCAGGCCGGACGCGGCCACCCTGACGGCGCCGTCGGCGGCCACGGCCAGGTCCAGCCGGTGGCCGGCGGCCAGCTGCCGGAGCGGCGCCAGGTCGGCCGCGGTCGGAGCCGGGCCGCCGCCGTTGGCCACCAACAGGGCCCGGATGGCCTCGCGGACCGGCCGGGCCTCGGCCAAGTCGACCGGCCCGAGCCCAGTCCAGGTGGCCAGCTGATCGACGCCGGTGTCGCTCTCCCAGGTGTTCACGAACGCCTGCACCCGGAGCAGCGGCATGGGGGCCGGCTTGGTCTCGATGGGCTGCACCCACGGCGGAACGGCCATCCCGGCAGCGTAACCGGACAAACCCGTTGACAGGTCACTCCGTGACCAGTAAAGTCCTTTATATGGTCATGGTATTGGTGATGGAAGAAGGCATCGTCGAGCGCACCCCCGGCCCCTGGCACCGGCTGCTGGCCCGGCTGCGGTCGGCCCGACTGGACCGGGCGCTGGCCGGCGGGGCGTCGCCGGAGTCGGGGGTGGCGATGGCCCTGCACGCCGAACGGCTGGTGCGGCCGGAGAGCCGCCGGCAGTTGGCCGGGGCCGTGGCCCACCTGTCGGACGTCGGCGGGTTCAAGGTGCCGGTGCACCCGGACCGGCTGCGGGCGGTGCAGGGCGACCTGGACCGGGTGACCGGGCTGCTGGCCGGGCCGGGCCCGGTGGCGGCGACCGGGGTGGCCCGGCTGCGGCTGCGGCTGACCGACGGCACCGGGCCGCTGTTCGGCCGAGGCTCGGTCGAGGACCTGCGGCGGCAGCTGCGGCAGGCCGCCGACGGCTTAACCGCCTGACCGGGCGGTGGCGGCGGCTCGGACCTGCTCCATGCCGGGACCCCCGGAGGTGGCGGCCTCGGTGGGCACCCGGTCGGCGCCCACCAGGGCGCCGACGGTGGCGGCCACCGAGGCCCGTAGGGCGGCGAGGTCGTAGCCGCCTTCCAAGAACAGCACGGTGCGGCCGGGACGGAACACCATGGTGGCCAAGTCGGCGAAGTCGGCACTGCTGAGGGCCAGGTCGGCCAGCGGGTCGGCGCGGTGGGCGTCGAAGCCGGCCGACACCAGCACCCAGGTGGGGGCGAACCGGTCCACCACCGGACCGGCCACGTCGTCCAGGGCCCGGCGGACCACGTCGCCGGTGGCCCCCGGCGGCAGCGGCACGTTGACGGTCAGTCCCCGGGCCGACGGGCCGCCGACCTCCTCGGGTCGGCCGGTTCCGGGGTACAGCGGCCACTGGTGGGTGGACACGAACAGCACCTCGGGCCGGTCCCAGAAGGCGGCCTGGGTGCCGTTGCCGTGGTGGACGTCCCAGTCCACCACCAGTACCCGCTCCCCCACCGCCGCCAGGGCGGCGGCGGCCACGGCGATGTTGTTGACGAGGCAGAACCCCATGCCTCGGCCAGGCTCGGCATGGTGGCCCGGCGGGCGGGCGGCCACGAACGCCACCGATCCCCGGCCGTCGCGGAGCGCCGCCACGGCGGCCAGGCCGGCGCCGGCGGCCCGGAGGGCGGCGTCCCAGGAGTCCGGCCGCAGGTACGTGTCGGCGTCCAGGTGGCGGTCGCCGCCCCGGATGCGGGCCTGCAGGTGGTCCAGGTACTCGGTGGTGTGCACCCGGGCCAGGTCGTCCCGGGTGGCCGGCTCGGCGGCCACGGTGACCAGTTGGTCGCCGAGGTGCAGGTCGGCCAGGCCGGCCATGACGGCGTCCAGCCGGGCCGGACGCTCGGGGTGGCCACCGCCGTCATGCCCGGTGGTCGGGCCGGCGACCACCAGCATCTATTCCACTTCGGCCTTCACCCGCTCCAGGGTCGTCCGCATGCCGTTGCGGTTGGTCCGTCCCCGGGCCCAGCCGAGCACCGCCCAGTACAGCCGCAACGCCGCGTTGTCGGCCAGCTGGAACGACTCGGTCACGTCGGTGCCGTCCCCGGACGGGGCCATCTGGTACCGCCACACGTTCAGCGGCGTCTTCCCCGGCGACCCGACCCCGAAGGCGAACACCCGTCCGGGGTCGCACTCGGTGACGGTGCAGGTGGTCCAGTAGACCGGGCCCTTGCCGTTCCGTTTCACATGCCCCCGGAACGTGGCCCCCACCGCCGGCCCGGTGGCCCCGTCCAGCCATTCGGCCTCGAACGTCTCCGGGCTGTACCGACCGATCTTGGTGACGTCGCTGACCAGATCCCAAATCTGGTCAGCCGGAGCCTGCATATGGACGGTCACGGCATCGTGCACGCCCGCAGTCTATTCACCAGCGATAGAAACGGTGGCTCCCGGCGCTTTCCCCGCGACCGATGGCGAAGCCCACCACCCACAGGACCAGGGCGATCACGGCCACGATCCACAGCAGATGGAGGGCAAACCCCAGCCCGAAGAACAGCAGTACCACCACAAGCGCCAACAGCAAAAGCATCGCCGAACCCCTCTCTCTCCGTCGTCCTTGGCAATGACTATTCCCCACTCATCGACCTACGGAAACGGCTAATCCGGCCCCACCCACCGCTTCTCCCCGTCCGGCCCCCGGACCAGCCGGAACCCGAACAGGGTCTTCAGCTTGTGGTGGTGGGGTGATGCCGCATCCGGGCACCGAACAGCGCCGGCCGTCTCGTTCCCACACCGCCGTGCGCAGGGGCT
>CAYVPF010000227.1:0-5254 GCA_964453355.1 uncultured Acidimicrobiaceae bacterium
CTGGCAGCGCAGGGAGGCCAGGATGTCGAAGTCGTGCTGGGCGCGGGGCAGCTCGGCGTAGGCCACCGGGGCCGGGCTGACTTGGCGGAGGGCGGCGACGAACTGCCGGGCGACCTCCACCGGGACCATGGTGTCGTTGGTGCCGTGCAGGACGAAGAACGGTGGGGCGGCGGCCTGGACCCGGAAGGTCGGCGACGCCCCCTCGAACACCTCGGGGTGGTCGGCGGCGGACACCTTCATGACCCGCCGCTCCAGCAGCTCCAGCAACCCCGGGCCGTACCGGCCGGGGCCGGACCGGTCGCCGGTCAGGTCCATGACGCCGTACAGCGGGACGCAGGCGTCCACGGCGGTGTCCGCGGCCTCGAACCCCGGCTGCCAGGCCGCCTCGCCCGGGGTGAGGGCCGCCAGCGCCGACAGGTGGCCGCCGGCCGAACCGCCGCTCAGGGCCACGAACCCGGGGTCGCCGCCGTACTCGGCGATGTGCGCCTTCACCCAGGCCACCGCCCGCTTGACGTCCACGATGTGGTCCGGCCAGGTGGCCCGGGGGCTGAGCCGGTAGTTGATGGCCACGCACACCCAGCCGCGGGCCACCAGCTCGTACAACATCGGCTTGCCCTGCTCCCGCTTGTCGCCGATCACCCAGGCGCCGCCGTGGACGTACACCATCACCGGCGCCCCCGCCCCGGCCCGGTCACCTCGGCCGTCGTCGTCGGCCGACAGGCCGCGGGGACGGACGATGTCGAGCCGGTGCCGGCGGATGCCGTCCCCCCAGTAGTCGACGTTCTTCACCATCTCCACCGACCGGCCCCGCAACGGCACCGCCTGGGTCAGCCGCCACCACCGTCCCCAGGCCGGAGCCGGTGGCACCGGCACGGCCGGGAACGGCCGGCCGGTGGCCTGCCCCAGGGCCTCCGCCACCACCCGGCCGGCCCGGTGGCCGACGACCGCCAGGCCGACCAGGCCGACCCAGCTGGCCACGGCCACCGCCAACCCCAGGTACCCCGGCCAGGCGTCGAAGGCCCCGAACACCCCGAAGACGACGGTGGCGGCGGCCTGCCACACGATGTTCTGGATGGCCAGCTCCCCCACCAACCAGCCGGCGAAGAAACTGACCACCGTCAGCGGCTCCCGGCGGACCGGCCAGTAGGCGTTCAGCACACCCAGGCCGCCAACCAACGTGACCGCCAGGTAGGCGTATGGCATCCGTTCCATCATTGCGCTCCACGGGTGCAGGTGCCACCGTTGGAGGGCTCCACCCAGAGGAGACAGCCATGACCACCGAGCGACTGAGCGGGCTGGACGCCAGCTTCTTGTACATGGAGACCCCGACGCTGCACATGCACGTCTCCATGGTGGCGGTGTTCGACCCGTCCACTGTTCCCGACGGTTACTCGTTCCGGCGGCTCCGCCAGCACATCGACGACCGGATCCCCCTGGCCCCCGTGTTCGGCCGGCGGCTGGTCGAGGTGCCGCTCCGTCTGGGCCACCCGGTCTGGGTCGACGACCCGGAGTTCGAGATCGACAACCACCTCCGCCGGGCCGCCCTGCCGTCGCCGGGGGGCATGCGGGAGCTGGCCGAGTTCGCCGCCGACGTCAACAGCCGCCAACTCCACCGGGACCGGCCGCTGTGGGAGATGTGGATCGTCGAAGGCCTGGAGGGCGGCAACATCGCCCTGGTGGCCAAGATGCACCACAGCACCATCGACGGGGTGTCCGGGGCCGAGCTGCTGGGCATCCTGTTCGACCTGGTGCCCGACCCGCTGTCGTCGTCCATCCAGGCGCCGTCGGCCCCGACGCCGGTGGCCGGTCGGATCCCGTCAGAGATCGAGCTGGTGGCCCAGGCCCTCTTGACCCGGGCGGTCCGACCGGTGGAGATGACCAGGACGGCCTGGCGGACCGGCCAGGCGGTCCTGGGCGTCCGGCAGGTCCGGCGACACAGCCACGACGGCGACCGCGGCAAGGCCGCCCTGCCCCTCACGGCGCCGCGGACGTCCATCAACGTCGCCATCACCGGCCGCCGCCGGGTGGCGTTGGCCGCCGCCAGCCTGGGGGACGTGAAACGGCTGAAGAACGCCGTCGGCACCACCGTCAACGACGTCGTCCTGGCCATCTGCACCAGTGCCCTCCGCGACTACCTGCTGGCCGGCGACGAGCTGCCGGACCATCCGCTGGTGTCGGTCGTGCCGGTGTCGGTGACCCCGGACCAGGGGGCCCTCCGGGGGTCCAACAAGGTGTCGGCCATGTTCGTACAGCTGCCCGTCAACGAACCGGACCCGCTGGAGCGGCTCCGGCTCATCAACCAGGGCACCAAGGGCGCCAAGACCGAGCACAACGCCCTCGGGGCCACCACGTTGCAGGACTGGGCCCAGCACGCCACCCCGAACACCTTCGCCCTGGCCGCCCGGCTGTACACCGGCATGCGCCTGGCCGACCGGCACCGGCCCATCGCCAACCTGGTCATCTCCAACGTGCCCGGCCCGGACTTCCCGCTGTACCTCGGGGGCGCCCAGATGCTCGCCGGCTTCCCGCTGGGGCCCGTCATGGACGGCATGGGCCTGAACATGACCATCATGAGCTACCAGGGCGCCCTCTACTGGGGGCTCATCTCCTGCGCCCGGGCGGTGCCGCGGCTGTGGGACATCGCCGCCGCCGTCCCGGCGGCCCTGAGCGAGCTTTTGGCCGCCGCCGGCCTCGACCCCGAGCCGGTGACCGTCCCGTTGCACCTCGGCCCCGGCATGCCACAGACGGCCGCCCGGACCGGCACTCCCCGCCACGGGCATTGATCGCCGAGTGCCGCTGTTGAACGGTGGGGGCTCCCGCCGGGAGCCGGAGGACGCCGCGGCGGAGCCATGGCGGTAAAGGAACTGGGGCACCTGGTGCTGTACGTCCGCGACGTCCGGCGATCGGCCGACTTCTACCGGGACGTGCTGGGCTGGCGGCAGGTCATCCCCGAGCCCGGGCAGCCCCCGGTGGGCATCGCCGCCTTCTCCGGCGGTCGCACCCACCACGAGCTGTTGCTGATCGAGGTCGGCGCCGACGCCCAGCCGATCCCGTCGGGCCGGCGGGTGGGGCTCTACCACTTCGGCCTGAAGGTCGGCGACACCGACGACGACCTTCGCCAGGCCCTGCAGCAGGTCCGCGACGCCGGAGCCACCGTCCTCGGGGCCTCGGACCACCAGGTGACCCACAGCCTGTACATCGCCGACCCCGACGGCAACGAGATCGAGCTGTACGTGGACGTGCCCGGCGTCGATTGGCGGTCGGACCCCTCCCTGGTCGCCGCCCCGATCCGACCCCTCCGGCTCTGAGCCGCCGCACCCCGTAAGGCTGGTGGTTTCAACTGGCCGGCCGGGGGGCAGATAAGGCCACGTTGAACAGTGATACCGGCGTTGCGCCGCGCCCTCAGTACGATGGAACCGGAGCGTCGGTGGGGCCGGTGTCGGCGAGAGACCGGTTCGGGCCGATAGGGATCGGTTTGGGTGGCTGAGAAGAGGCGGTTGGTCGGCGACGCGAGCAACGTCCGGGACGCCCGCGCCCTGGTCCGGTCGGTCATGTCGGCGCAGCCGGCCGACCTCCGCGACGTCGCCGTCCTGTTGACCGACGAACTGGTGACCAACGCCGTGGTGCACGGCGGCGGCCAGTTCGTGCTCAGCGCCGAGCTCGGCGCCGAGTCCCTGCGGGTGGTGGTCGCCGATCCCAGCCCGGCCACCCCGAAGGTGTTGGCCCCCAGCGTGGAGCAGGAGCACGGCCGCGGCATGGCCATCGTGTCGTCGCTGGCCTCCGACTGGGGCACCGACCCCGGTGGGCCCGGCAAGGAGGTCTGGTTCACCCTCGACCTTTCGGGCTCCGGCAGCGACCGTCAGCAGGTGTAGCGGCCAGGACAACGGGGTAGAGCCACCGCACACAGTTCCCGCAATACCAGTTGCAAAACTAAACTAAGGCCCGCGCCACCTGGCGCGCCTACCAACGACTCAGCAGCCGGGCACGGCGGCCATCGGGCCACCGCCCATCGAGAGGAGCGGCAGGACATGGACCAGACCTTCGAGATCTCCGAGGACGACGGCGGCACCGTGCCGGTCGTGTCGGTGGTCGGGGAGATCGACGTCGCCACGGCGCCCCAGCTCCGCGACCGTCTACAGGCGCGGGTGGCGTCGGGCAGCGCCACCGTGGCGGTCTACCTGCTGGTCGTCACCTTCCTCGACTCCACCGCCCTCGGCGTCCTGGTGGGCGCCCTCAAACGTTGTCGGGAGGCCGGCGGTGACCTCCGCCTGGTGATCTCCGAGCCCAGGATCCTGAAGGTGTTCGAGATCACCGGCCTCACCGAGGTCTTCACCATCTACGGCTCCGTCGACGAGGCCAGCCGGTGACCGGCAACGGGACCTCGCCGGCGGATGCCGGCGGCGACGTCGTCGAACTGTCCATCCCGGTCAAGGCCGACCTGGTCGTGCTGGCCCGGCTGACCGCCGCCACGGTGGCGTCGCGGGCCGGGTTCGGGGTGGACGAGATCGAGGACCTCCGGCTGGCCGTCGAGGAGCTCTGCCTGTCCCTGGTGGGACCAGACGACAACGGCCGGCTGCGGTTCGCCTACCGGCGGACCGACGACGCCGTCACCATCACCTGTGCCTTCGAACCGGAGGCGGCGGGCGCCGCCGTGAGCCGGACCGGGGACGAGCTGTCCCTGCGCATCCTGGACGCCCTCGTGGACGAGCACGGCCGCACCGACGGCGGTGGGGACCCGACGGCGTGGCTGCGCAAGCGCCGCGCCCGGTCCACCCTGTGAGCCTCCCCTACTGATGGTGGACGCCGGCCGATCCAGCCAGAAGACACGGGAGAAATTCGTCCAGTTCGCCGCCACCCACGACCCGGCGCTGCGCGACCAGCTGGTCACCGCCCATCTGGGGCTGGCCCACCAGCTGGCCCGCCGGTTCGTCAACCGCGGCGAGTCCTACGACGACCTGGTGCAGGTGGCCTCCCTGGCCATCGTCAAGTCGGTGGACCGGTTCGACCCCGAACGAGGGGTGGAGTTCAGCACCTTCGCCACCCGCACCGTCCTCGGCGAGCTGAAGCGGCACTTCCGCGACAAGGGCTGGGCCGTCCGGGCGCCCCGGCGGATCCAGGAGCTGTACCTGGAGCTGGGCCAGACCGTCGGCACCCTGTCCCAGGAGCTCGGCCGGTCACCCACCGTGGCCGAGTTGGCCGAGTCCACCGGGGCCAGCGAGGAGTCGGTCCTGGAGGCCCTGGAGGCCGGCCAGGG
>CAYVPF010000228.1:0-5235 GCA_964453355.1 uncultured Acidimicrobiaceae bacterium
CGGCGTGGGCCTTCAGGTCGAAGTCGGTGCGGTTGGCGATGCCCTCGAGCTCGTCCCAGCCCCAGGGGAAGAGGAACTCGACGTCGGCGGTGCCGGCGGAGTAGTGGGCGAGCTCGCTCGGCTCGTGGTGGCGGAGGCGGAGGCGGTCCTCGGGGATGCCGAGATCGAGGTACCAGCGGTAGCGCTCGTCGAGCCAGTACTGGTGCCACTTGTCGCCGTCGGGCGGCGGGACGAAGTACTCCATCTCCATCTGCTCGAACTCGCGGGTGCGGAAGACGAAGTTCTGGGGGGTGATCTCGTTGCGGAAGGACTTGCCGACCTGGGCGATGCCGAAGGGGGGCTTCTTGCGGGTGGTCTGGAGGACGTTGGCGAAGTTGATGAACATGCCCTGGGCGGTCTCGGGGCGCAGGTAGGCGACGGCGCCCTCGTTCTCGACCGGGCCGGCATGGGTCTTGAACATGAGGTTGAAGGCCCGGGCCTCGGTGAAGTCGGTGGAGCCGCAGGTGGGGCAGACGCCGTCGATCTTGTCCTCGCGCCAGCGGCTGTGGCACTTGCGGCAGTCGACGAGGGGGTCGGTGAAGTTGGCGAGGTGGCCGGAGGCCTCCCAGACGGCGGGCGGCGAAAGGATGGCGGCGTCGAGGCCGACGACGTCGTCTCGGAGCTGCACCATGGAGCGCCACCAGGCGTTCTTGACGTTGCGCAGCATGTTGACGCCGAGGGGGCCGTAGTCGTAGGTGGACCGGAAGCCGCCGTAGATCTCGGCGGACTGGAAGATGAAGCCGCGGCGCTTACAGAGGCCGACCACCTTCTCCATCAGGTCCCCGCCGGTGGTCGCCTCTTCGGCGCGGGGGCCTTCGTCAGTGGCACTGGCGTCGGCGGCCGGCTCGGTCATGGGCGGCAGGATACCGGGGCCGCCAGGCGGGCGGTGACGGCGTTGGCCAGCAGGCGACCCCGGACGGTGAGGACGGCCCGGTCGTCGGTGACGTCCACCAGGCCCTCCCCTGCCAACTCGTTGAGCCCATCGAGGGCCTCGGCCGGGACGCCGGCGGGAGTGCGCAGGGACAGGGACAGCTGCTCGAAGACCCGCTGGCCGGCGGTGAGCCGCTCCTCCCCGGCCACCACCGACCGGTCGGCCTCGACGGCGGCCACGTAGCGGTCGGGGGTGCGCAGGTTCCACCACCGGCGGCCGGCCCGGTGGGAGTGGGCGGCGGAGCCGATGCCGAGGTAGTCGCCCTGGTCCCAGTACAGGCGGTTGTGGGCGCAGCCGTGGCCGGGGAGGGCCCAGTTGGAGATCTCCTCCCACCGGTAGCCGGCGGCGGTCAGCAGGCGGTCGGCCAGCTCGTAGCGGGCGGCCTGGACGTCGTCGTCGGGGTGCCGTCCGGGGTCGGCGGCGAGGGGGGTGCCGGGCTCGACGGTGAGGGCGTAGGCGCTCAGGTGGGGCGGAGGGTGCGGCAGGGACAGGAGGTCGGAGAGGCTACGGGCCCAGTCCGCGTCGTCCTCGCCGGCGCCGCCGAAGATGAGGTCCAGGTTCCAACTGTCGAACCCGGCCGCGGCCACCAGGGCGGCGGCCCGGAAGGCGGCCTCGGGATCGTGGCGGCGGCCGAGGCCGGCCAGGACGTGGGGGACGGTGGACTGGACGCCGAGGGAGATACGGGTGACCCCGGCGGCCCGGTAGGCGGCGAACCGCTCGGCGGTGGCGTCCTCGGGATTGCACTCCACGGTGACCTCGGCCCCCGGAGCCCGGGGCCCACCAGCCAAGGGAATTGCGTCGAGGATCCGGCAGAGGTCGGCGGCGGGCAGCCGGGACGGGGTGCCGCCGCCGAAGAACACGCTGGTGGCCGCCGATAGCTCCCCGGCCTCGGCGGCCCGGTGGAGCTGGGCCACGCAGGCGTCCACGTACCGGGCCATGAGGTGGTCCCGGTCGGTGTAGGTGGCGAAGGCGCAGTAGTCGCAGCGGTACCGGCAGAACGGCACGTGCACATATACGCCAAACCCGGATGGGGCCCCGCTGCCACTCCCCTTGATGGCATCCTCCTCCGAAGCGTGGGGCCCCAACCCCACGCCGGCCGTGATCTCCACCACGCCAGCCACTACAGGTGGACGGCGGAGCGGACGGTGCGGAGGCGGCGGTCCAGGTGGGCCTCCATGGCCTCGGTGGCCAGGGCGGTGACCTCGTCGGCACAGGGAGGCGGGGGGCCGGCCAGGACGGCGCCGAGGGAGCCGCCGAGGATGCGGCGGAGGAGGTCGAAGGCGTCGGGGCTGACGGGCCGGCCCCGGCGGCACTGCCGGCAGAGGGCGCCGCCCTCGGTCATGTCGAAGGCCACGAGCTCGACGTCGTCGGCGGCCCGGCCGCAGGAGGCGCAGCCGTCCAGGACGGGGCCGGCGCCCTCGGCGACGAGGGCCTTCAAGAAGAAGGCCGGGGCCACCAGGGTGGGGTCGCGGTCGGGATCGGCGAGGGCCCGGAGGGCACCGACCAGCATCTGGTAGAGCCGGGGGTCGGGGTGGCGCTCCTGGGCCACCTGGTCGGCCACCTCCAGCAGGGACAGCCCGCGGGTGACCCGGTCGAGGTCGTCGCGGATCTGACGGAAGTGGTCGATGACCTCGACCTGGTTGACGATGTCGAGGTCGCTGCGGCCCTGCCACAGGAGCAGGGCGACGTTGGTCAGCGGCTCCAGCCGGGCGCCGAACTTGCTGGCGGTCCGCCGTATCCCCTTGGCGACGGCCCGGACCTTGCCGTGGTGCTCGGTGAGGAACACCACGATGCGGTCGGCCTCCCCCAGCCGGTAGGTGCGGAGGACGACGCCGCTGTCCCGGAACAGGGTCACGGTGGCGGGCCCTGGCCTTCACCGGGCGGCCCACCAGCGGACGGGCCAGCGGCCGGTGGCCCGGCCGGCGGCACGTAGGCCGAGGACGGCGGGCCGCCGCCGGCGGGCGGCCGCCCGCGGGAATGGGAGGATCGGCCGCCGATCCAGTTGCCGCCACCGACCAGGACGACGAGGGCACCGACGGTGATGAGCAGGACGGCGGCCGGGGTGATGCCGTCGACGGCCATCCAGCAGAGCAGGCCGAACAGGGCGACGCCGACGACGATGGCCAGCTTGGTGACGATCATCGGGGACCGCGGCGGTCGGTGGTGCCGGGGTCGAGACCGCCGTAGCGGCGGTCGCGCTGCTGGTACTCGAGGACGGCCTGGTAGAGGTGGTGGCGGCGGACGTCGGTCCAGGGGGTGTCCAAGAACACCAGCTCGCTGTAGGCCACCTCCCACAGCAGCAGGTCGGACACCCGCTGGTCGCCGGAAGGCCGGATAACCAGGTCGGGGTCGGGCATGTCGGGGTGGTAGAGGTGCCGGGCGATGGCGGCCTCGTCCACCTGGTCGAGGGGGACGCCACCGTCGGCCACGGCGGCGATGGCGTCGACGATCTCGGCCCGGCCGCCGTAGCCGACGGCCAGCGTGAGGGTCAGCCGGTCGCCGGTGGCGGTCCGCTCGACGGCCCGGTCGAGCAGGGGGGACAACCGGTCCACCACCACCGGCCCGGGTTGGCCGGCCACCCGTAGCCGGACGCCGCGGGTGGCCAACTGGTCGACCGGATCGCCGAGGAAGGTCTCCAGGGCGGCCAGCACCCGGGGCAGCCGGTCGCCCGGTCGGTGGACGTCGGCGGCGGACAGGGCGTAGACGGTCAGCCACCGCACCCCGAGAGCCAGGGCGCCGTCGACCACTTCGGTCAGGGCCGGTCCGAAGCAGGCCATCTGGTCCCGGTCGCCGCCGGCCAGGGCCCAGGCCACGTGGACCGGCACCCGATCCGGGTCCAGGTCGCCCGGGACGACCGGTCCGGTGGCCGGCCGGGCCGCCGGGGCGGCGTCGCCAGCACCGGACGGCGGCCCAGCACCGGACGGCGGCGGGGCCTCGACGGTACGTGGCACAAGGCGAAACTACCGCCTGGAGCCCCGACCCCGGCGCCGGCGCGGTCCACCGGGGCACGAGTTGAAGGCATGATCGACCGGTGCATGCCATTTGGGGGGCCGGCCGGCCCCCGCCCGAGCGACCGGTGACCGACGACGACGAGTCCGCCGAGGCGGGCGCGGCCGACGCGACGGCCGCCGCCGACCTGGCCGAGGGGTGGCTGGCCCGGGTGACGGCGACGCTGCCGGACGGCCGGCCGCGGCCCCAGCAGGTGACCATGGCCCGGTCGGTGGCGGCGGCGATGGCCGGCCGGCGGCACCTGGTGGTGCAGGCCGGGACCGGCACCGGGAAGTCCCTGGCCTACCTGGTGCCGGCGGTGGCGTCGGGCCGGAAGGTGGTGGTGGCGACGGCCACCAAGGCGCTGCAGGACCAGCTGGCCCAGAAGGACCTGCCGGCGGCGGCCGAGGGGCTGCCCCGGGCGTTCTCGTTCGCCGTCCTGAAGGGCCGCAGCAACTACCTGTGCCTGCAGCGGGCGGCCGAGATGGACGGGCGGGGCCACCAGCAGGAGCTGACCCCCGACCCCGGCGGTGCGGCGGAGGACGGCGGGTCGGCGGGCCCGGAAGCCGGAACCGGGACCGACGCGGCCGGGGCCGGGGCCGGCGGGAACAGCGCCGAGGCGGACGGCGAGGCCGTCGACCCGGGCCGGTTGGTGGACCAGGTGCGGCAGCTGCTGGCGTGGGCGGAGGAGACCGACACCGGCGACCGGGCGGATCTGTCGTTCGAGCCGCACCACCGGGCGTGGGCCATGGTGAGCGTTGGCCCGCGGGAGTGCCCGGGGGCGTTCCGGTGCCCGTCGGGCGGCCGGTGCTTCGCCGAGCGGGCCCGGGCGGAGGCGGCGGCGGCGGACGTGGTGGTGGTGAACACCCACCTGTACGGCGCCCACCTGGCCAGCGGCGGGGCGGTGCTGCCGGAGCACGACCTGGTGGTGTTCGACGAGGCCCACGAGGTGGAGGAGATCATGACGGCCGCCCTGGGGGCCGAGATCACCCCCGGAAGGCTGCGGGCGCTCCAGACCGTGGCGCGGCCGCTGCTGCGGGACGAGGAAGGGGCCGAGTCGACCGCCGACCTGGGGGTGCTGGCTGATCGGCTGCAGCAGGTCCTGCAGGGGCGACTGGGCACCCGGGTGTTGCACCAGGGGGTCCCGAACGGTGCGGCCACTGATGGCCGGCGGCCGGAGCCGGGAGGCTGGGAGCGGACCCGGTCGGCCCAGTCCCCGGCAGCCCAGTCCCCGGCAGCCCAGTCCCCGGCAGCCCAGTCCCCGGCAGCCCAGTCCC
>CAYVPF010000229.1:0-5232 GCA_964453355.1 uncultured Acidimicrobiaceae bacterium
CGTCAACGGAGCGCTGTTCGGCCTCGGTGCCCTCAGCCGCACCGACCTGGCCCACCTGGTCCGGATCGTCCGCAAGCTCCGTCGCAGCGTCGGGGACTTTTCGCCGGAGGGGTAGCAAGGGGCAGGGCTCGCCGGAGTTTCCTCGTTGGGCACTGGCGCAGGAATTGGAGCGTATGTGCTCTAATTTTGCCGCCAGTGCCGCCGGAGCAACAACGGCCCGCCCCCCCTCAGGAGGCTCTCAGGGGCGGACACTCTTTAACGCCAACCGTTTGGTTGGGAAAGGGCGGGACCTCAGTTATCCTCCCTCCCGTGACCCAGGATCGGCGGGACGGGGAGAACACGCGTTACGACGTGGCCGTCGTCGGCGCCGGGGCCGGCGGTATCTACGCCGTCCACCGGCTCAAGGAGCTGGGCCTCTCGGTCCTCGGCCTGGAGGGGGCCGGGGGGGTGGGCGGCGTCTGGCACCACAACCGCTATCCCGGGGCCCGGGTTGACCTGTTCAGCGTCGACTACAGCTACCACTTCTCCGCCGACATCATCGAGAAGTGGCCGTGGTCGGAACGGTACGCCAGCCAGGCCGAGCTGCTGGAGTACCTGAACTTCGTGGCCGACCACCTGGACGTCCGCCGCCACTTCCTGTTCGAGACCAGACTGACGTCGGCCCGGTGGCACGGCGACGACTGCCGGTGGCACCTGCGGACCAGCACCGGCCTGGCGGTGGCCGCCCGGTTCCTGGTCATGGCCACCGGCAACCTGTCGGAACCGCGGCAGCCGCCGTTCGCCGGCCTCGACCGGTTCCGGGGTGACTGGTTCCAGACCAGCCACTGGCCCGATCATCCGGTCGAGCTGGACGGCCGCCGGGTCGGCATCATCGGCACCGGGTCCACCGGCGTCCAGGCCGTCACCGCCCTGGCCGGTCGGGCGTCGCCGCTGTACGTGTTCCAACGCACCGCCAACTACTCGGTGCCGGCCCGGAACCGGCCCCTCGGACCCGACGACCAGGGTGTCCCCGACCGGGTCCTAGAGGAGCGGGAGACCCTGCTGACCTTTCCGGCCGGCACCCACATCCCCCGGGCCGAGCACCCCCTGGCCCACTACACGCCGGACGAGCAGCAGGCGCGGCTCGAGCGGCAGTGGGCCCACGGTGGCCAGGGGATGAACGCCGTGTTCTCCGACCAGGGAACGGATCCGGCCACCAACTTCGTGGTCGCCGAGTTCGTCCGGCAGAAGATCAGGGACACGGTCACCGACCCGGCCGTCGCCGAGGCCCTGTGCCCCTACGACTACCCCATCGGGTCCCGCCGGCTGTGCCTGGACACCGGCTACTACGAGCAGTTCAACCGCGACGACGTCACCCTGGTCGACGTCCGAGCCGATCCCATCTGCGAGATCACCGAGACCGGCCTGGCCACCGAGTCGGCCCACTACGACCTCGACGTCATCATCTTCGCCCTCGGCTTCCACGCCTTCCGGGGGGCCCTGGACCAGGCCGACATCCGCAACGACGCCGGCCAGACGCCGGGCGACGCCTGGTCCCGCGGACCGCGTACCCTTCTCGGTCTGATGACCAAGGGATTCCCCAACCTGTTCCTGCCGACCGGGCCCGGCAGCCCGTCGGTGCTGGCCAACATGATCCTGCTCAACGAGCTCCACATGGACTGGATCGCCGACTGCATCGCCCACATGGACGCCCACGACCTGGCCGCCGTCGAGCCGACCGAGGATGGCGAGGCGGCCTGGACCGCCCACGTCGCCGAGGTGGCCAGCCGGCTGCTGCGGCTGAACGTGGACAACTACATGGTCCACGTCAACGACGACGACGGCTCCCGCGTCTTCATGCCCTACGCCGGCGGCCTCGACCACTACATGGCCATGGCCCGGGACGTGGTGGCCGACGACTACCGCGGCTTCGCCTTCACCCAGTGACCGCCCTTAACCAGTGACCGCCCGGGACGTGAACCAGGAGGTGCCCGTGGGCACGGGGCAGTGGATCGACCCGGAGATCGCCGCCGTGCTCGCCTCGACGGTGCTGCCGTTTGCGGTGCTGGACGACGACAACGTCGGGGCGGTGCGCCGGGTGCAGCTGGACGCCGCAGCCCGGGTGGTGCCGTCGGCGGCGGTCGACCGGACCGATCACACGGTGCCCGGCCCCGACGGCGACCCGGGGGTGGTGCTGCGGGTGCACCGCCCGGTGGGCCTGGCCGGGCCGGCGCCGTGCCTGTACTGGATCCACGGCGGCGGGTACGTGATCGGCAGCTACCGGACCGAGGATCTACGGCTCGAGCGGCTGTGCCTCGACCTCGGCTGTGCGGCCGTCGCCGTCGACTACCGCCTGGCCCCGGAGACGCCGTACCCCGGCGCCCTGGACGACTGCTCCGCCGGGCTGCGGTGGGTGGCCGACCATGCCGGCGCACTCGGCGTGGACCCGACCCGGCTGGGGGTGGGCGGCGGCAGTGCCGGCGCCGGCCTGGCCGCCGCGGTGGCCCTGGCTGTCCGCGACGGCGGGCAGCCGCCGCTGGCCTTCCAGCTGCTCGTCTACCCGATGATCGACGACCGGGCCGTCACCCGGTCGAGCCAGTGGGCGGCCCCGGTCTGGACCCCGGCGCTCAACGACTACGGCTGGCGGTCCTACCTGGGGGCCCGGCACGGCACCGCCGACGTCCCGCCGACGGCCGCCCCCGCCCGGGCCGGCGACCTGGCCGGGCTCCCGCCGGCGTTCGTCGGCGTGGGCTCCGCCGACCTGTTCGTGGACGAGGACATCGCTTACGCCCAGGCCCTGCTCCATGCCGGGGTCCCCACCGAGCTGCACGTCTACGCCGGTGCCGTCCACGGGTTCGAGACCCTCACCCCCGACGCCGCCGTGGCCGCGAGGCTGCGCCGCGACATCACCGACTGGCTCAGCCGGGTGATGGGGGTGGGGCCGTGACGGCTGCGGCGCCGTCGTCGGGGGCCCAGGAGTTCTTCGTGTTCCTGCCGCAGATGCGCCTGGACATGCCGGGGTTGGTGGCCCGGGCCCAGGCGGCCGAGCGGGCCGGGTTCACCGGCCTGGTCGGCATGGACCACCTGGTGCCACCGGGCGCCGAGGGCTCGCCCATGTTCGAGGCCATGGTCACCAACACCTGGGTGGCCGCCCACACCGACCGTCTCCGGGTGGGGTCATTGGTGCTGTGCGACTCGTTCCGGCATCCGGCGGTGCTGGCCCGGGAGGCGGTGTCCATCGACCACGCCTCCGGCGGCCGGTTCGAGCTGGGCCTCGGCTGGGGATCGGTGGCCGACGAGATCGACGCCTTCGGCATCGGGTCCTCGGCCGCCGCCGACCGGGTGGCCCGGCTGGGGGAGTCCCTGGAGATCATCAAGGCCCTGTGGGCCGGGGAGACCGTCGACTACGACGGGCGGTACTTCCAGCTGCGGGGGGCCCGGCAGGCCCCCGGGCCGCTCGACCACATCCCCGTCGTCATCGGCGGGGCCGGCCGCCGCACCATGGCCCTGGTGGCCGCCCATGCCGACTGGTGGAACGTGCACATCGGCATCGTCGACCAGCTCGACCGGATGCGGACACAGGCCGGTGCGGCCCGGTGCTCCCTGCAGGTCCAGGTGGCCCTGGTGCCCGACGAGAGCCAGCGGGACCAGGTCACCGAGGTCACCCGTCGCCGGTTCGGGCCCGACCCCGTCGTCGGCACCACGGCCGAGCTGGTGGACCACTTCGGAGCCCTCGCCGACCGCGGGGTGGAGCGGTCGTACGTGTGGTTCTGCGACTTCGCCCCGCCGGACACCCTGGCGGCCTTCGGCGAAGGCGTCGTCGCCCAACTGGCCTGACCCCGCGCACTCTCCGGGTCAGGCCGGCTTCGCTGGTCAGCCGATCAGCTCCAGCAGGTCGGCCAGAACCTGGCGGCGCAGCAGCTTGCCGGTGTCGGTGCGCGGCAGGGTGTCCCGGATCACCACCACCTCGGCGGCCTTGGACGTCCGCAGGTGGGCCCGGGACCACTCGGTGATGTCCTCGGGCTGCGGCGGCTCGCCGTCAATCGGGCGGAGCACCACCACGGCGCCGATGCGCTGCCCCCACTCCTCGTCGGGCAGGCCCACCACGGCGGCGTCGACGACGGCCGGGTGGCGCAGCAGCACCTCTTCGATCTCGGCCGGGGCGATGTTCTCGCCGCCGCGGATGATGGTGTCGTCGGCGCGGCCCTCCACGAACAGGTACCCGTCGGCGTCCAGCCAGCCGGCGTCTCGGGTCGGGAACCAGCCGGCGGCGTCGCAGGGGGAGTCCTGCCCGGCGTACCGCCCCGACACCTGGTCGCCCCGGACCCAGATCTCCCCGGGATCGCCGACGCCCAGTACCGAGCCGTCCTCGTGGCGGACCTGCACCTCGAGGCCCGGCAGCACCCGGCCGACCGACCCCAGGCGGTCCCGGGCCACCGGGTCGTCGCCGGCCAGCGCGGCCCGGTGGTCGTCGGGGCCGAGCACGGCAATGGACGAGCTGGTCTCGGTCAACCCGTAGGCGTTGACGAAGCCGGTGTCGCCGAACAGCTGCAGGGCCCGCTCCAGCACCGGCACCGGCATGCGGGCGCCGCCGTAGCTGATGGTCCGCAACGTGGGCACCTCCGCCCCCTCGGCCCCGGCCAGCTCCTCGGTGATGCGGGCCAGCATGGTCGGCACCACCATGGCCTGGGTGATCCCCTCGGTCCGCACCACGTCCAGCCACGAGGCCGGGTCGAAAGCGGCCAGGTACACGATGCGCCGGCCGGCGAACACGTTGGACAACAGGTTGGCCACCCCGGCGACGTGGTACGGCGGCACGCTCACCAGGGCGGCTTCGTCCTCGCCGGCCGCCCCGAAGTCGACGGACCCGAGGATGTAGGCGGACAGGTTGTCGTGGTCCAGGATCGCCGCCTTCGGCTCGGCGGTGGTGCCGCTGGTGAACAGGTGCAGGGCCGGCCGGCCGGGGTCCAGGGCCGCCTCGGTGTCGGGTTCGGGACCGTCGACGGCGGCCAGCCACTCGTCGGTGGTCAGCACCGTGTGGCCGGCCTTGGCCACCCCGACGGCATAGGCCGGCTCGGCGATGACCACCGGGTCCCCGGTCCGGTCGATCAGGCGCAGCAGCTGCTCGGGGGCCAGCCGGAAGTTGAGCGGCACGAACGGCCGGTCGGCCCAGTTGCTGGCGAAGAAGGCGGCGGCGAAGGCGTGGCCGCTCTGGCCGACGAACACCACCGGACGGCCCCCACCCCCAGGGCC
>CAYVPF010000230.1:0-5201 GCA_964453355.1 uncultured Acidimicrobiaceae bacterium
ACGTACGAGGCTGGGCGGCGGCCGGCGCCGCGGCGGAGGCGGACGCCGCGGATGAAGCTGCGGACGGCGCCGGCGCTGGTGTACCGGTAGGTGAAGCCGGCGTCGACCAGTCGGCGGGTGTCGACGCCGCGGCCGTACCGCAATAGGGCCTGCAGTTCCGGCGGCAGCTCGAACACCCCGAGACGGACCAGGGGGCTGATGGCCAGGGCCGGCCGGGTGGGGGGCAGGGGGAGGAGCCGGGTGCCGCAGAGGGCGGCGACCTCGCTCCAGGGCAGCCGGCCGGCGCCGGCCACGTTGAACACCCCGCCGACACGTTGGCGGGTGGCGAACTCCAGGGACCGCACCACGTCGTCCTCCTCGACGAACTGCAGCAGGGGGTCGAAGCCGAAGATGGACGGGCAGAGCGGCCGCGACAGGTTCTTGCTGATGGGCGTGACGATGTCGGTGCCGAGGACGTTGGCGAACCGGAGCAGGCTGACCAGGACCCCGGGGTTGTCGTCGGCGAAGTCGTGGACCAGGCCTTCGGCGTCGACCAGGGACCGCTCCAACCGGGTGCGCGGCGACTCGGCGCGGGGGGTGTCCTCGGCGAAGGTGGCCGGGTCCTTCTCGGAGGACCCGTAGACCAGGGTGGACGACTTCACCACGACGTGGCGCACCGGGGAGCCGGGGGCCCCGGCGGCGGCCAGCAGGTTCATGGTGCCGATGACGTTGATCTCGTGCAGCGCTCTTGACGGCACCAGGGTGGAGTCGACGACGAGGAAGGTGTGGATGATGGTGTCCACCTGGGTGGCCCGGACGATGCGGTTGAGGATCGAGTAGGTCTGGTCGGCCCGGACGAACTCGGCCCGCTCGAACTGGACCGAGGGGGACTTGGACCCGAGGCCCAGGATGACGTCCATGTCGGGGTCCCGCTCCAGGGCTTGGACCATGCGGCCGCCCCAGAAGGTGTCGGCCCCGGTGACCAGGACGCGTCGTCCCATGGCCGGGCGACCTAGCCGAACCAGACGCTGCGGCGGTCCCGCAGCATGTCGTAGACGGTCTCCTGCAGGACGGTGCGGATGCCCTCGGCCTCGTCCATGACGCGGCTCTTCGAGTACCGGTCCTGGTCCGGTGGCACGTCGAAGGTGACCGGGTCCAGCACCCGCAGCCGGAACTTGGCCGGGAACGGCACCACGGCCCCCACCGGGCCCATCAGCAGGCAGTTGGCGGTGACCGGGAAGTACGGCAGCCCGAGGGCCTTGGCCACGGCGGGCAGCCGCATCACGATGGGCATGGCCTCCTCGGAGCCGACCACGGCGATGGGCACCACCGGCACCCCGGCCCGCATGGCGATCTCCACGAACCCGCCGCGGCCGAACCGGCGCAGCCGGTACCGGTCGGTGAACGACTTGGACGGCCCTTTGGTGCCTTCCGGGAACACCAGCGCCAGCTGCTGCTGGTCGTGCAGCAGCCGGTAGGCGTTGTCCGGGCGGGCCGGCACCCCGCCGGCCCGGCTCCACAGGGTGCCGACCACCGGGATGGTGCGGAAGAAGTAGTCGGCCAGGCCGTACACCGGGCGGCCCAGTTCCTTCTCGATCCCGTGCATGATCACCGGGGCATCCGACGGGATGGCGCCGGCGTGGTTGGCGATCAGCAGGGCGCCGCCCTCGGTGGGGATCTTCTCCAGCCCGTCCCATTCGGCCCGGAACCACTTGGCGTAGACCGGGTCGTACAGCCGGCGCACCATCGTCCGGACCCGTTCGGACCGCCCCCACTCGTCCACGTCCGAGAGGCGGCCACCGTCGGCGGCCACCTCCGCCGGTCCGGGATCGGTCCCGGGGATCCGCAGAGGGACGATGTCGGTGGACGGCCGGGCCTTCGTCGCGACCAGCCTTCTGGGCGCCACGGGCTCGGTGTTCCCGGTCGGCTCCTTGCCGGCTGCCACGGCCCAATGGTACCGGCCGCCGGTCTGGCGGGCTCAGGCGTCTGCTGGGCTCAGACCGTCGGCCCGGTCAGGGCCGGCCGGCGCCGATGAGGTCGGTGTAGTACATCGACGAGTACGACACGGTCTCGCCGGTCTCCGGGGCCTGGATGACGGTGTCGCCCCCGACGTACATGACCACGTGGTCGATGATGCCGTCTGTGTCCAGGTTCTTGTAGAACAACAGGTCCCCGGGCTCCAACGCCGTCAGGGACACGTGCTGGATGGCGCTGTACTGGCCTGTGGCGGTGCGGGGGATGGACACCCCGGCCTGCGCCCAGGCCCACTGGGTGAGGCCGGAGCAGTCGAAGCCCTGGCCCGGCGATTCGCCGCCCCAGACGTAGGGGACGCCCAGCTGGCTCTCGGCGGCCTGCACGGCGGCCTGGCCGGCCGAGGTGGACGACCCGCTGGCAGAGATGGTGGTGATCACCGGCGGCGGGCTCGATCCCGACCCCGACGAGCCGGACGACCCGCTGGAGCCGGAATGGCTGGCCGAGGCAGCCGATGCCGCCGCCTGGTTGGCCGACGCGGTGGCCGTGGCCCCGGCACTGGCGCCGCCGACGGTGGCGGCCACGGCCGCCGCGGCCGCCGCCTGCTGGGCCGCCTGCTGGGCCGCGGCCGCCGCCTTGGCCGCCGCCGCGGCGGCGGCCTCGGCCGCGGCTTCGGCCTGGGCCTGGGCGGCCACCTCCTGGGCCAGGGTGCCCTGCACCTGCTGCAGGGTGGCCTGGGCGGCGGCCGTGGCGCTGGTGTTGGCCTGCTGCAGGGCCTGGGCCTGCGACGCCGCGGTCTGGGCCTGCTGCTGCTGCTGCTTCTGGGCGCCCTCGGTGGCCACCAGCTTGGCCTCCTGGCCTGACAGGGCGGCCTGGGCGGAGGCGACGTCGCCGATGGCCGTGTCCTCGTACTGGGCCCGGGCGTCGGAGGTGTCCGCCGAGGTGGAGAACAGGGCGGAGATCTCGGTGGCCGATGCCCCGGATACGTAGGCCGCCACGGCGTCCTTGCCCAGCCGGGCCCGGTCGGTGGCGATGTTGGTCCGGGTGGTGGCCAGGGTGGTGGCGGTGGTCGCCAGTTGGGCGTTCACCGTCTGCAGAGTCTGCTCGGCGGCGTCGTACTGCTGGCTGAGGGCCCCCGTCTCCGCCTGCTCGTGGGCAATGGTGGTCTCGAGGGTCGCCACCTGGGACTGGGTGGCATTGATCTGCGACTGGCTGGGCGCGGCAGTCGATGTCCCGGCCGCGCCACTGGGGGCAATGGCCGCCCAGGGGCCGGCCAACAGGCCGGCCGCCAGGACGATCGCTGCGGCCCCACCCACCAGGGCCTGCGGAAGCAGTACCTGCGGACGGAAGCGGCGCGTGCTCCGACAATTCACAGCAGCCACTTCAGTAACAGTAACCCCTGTGGTCACAGAAACCAAGGGCGCGAACACATTTCCTGACCTGGGCGATTGCCGGCCGCCGACGTTGATCGGCCCACGGCGGCGCCCCGGCCTTTAGGGTGCTTCCCGTGGACGGCGTCGTGGAGGTGGCCGGCGGCAGGGTGCGCGGGCGGGAGCGCGGCGGGGTGTGGGCGTTCTCCGGGGTCCCCTTCGCCCGGCCCCCGGTGGGGGTCCTGCGGTGGCAACCGCCGCAACCCCCCGAGCCCTGGACCGGGATCCGGGAAGCCACCGAGTTCGGGCCCATCGCTCCTCAGACCCCGCCGATCCCGGGCGTGGCCATTCCCGGGGACCCGGTGGACCAGGATGAGGACTGCCTGACCCTCAACCTGTGGACCCCGGCCCTCGACGGCCGCCGGCGACCGGTGATGGTCTGGGTGCACGGCGGCGGCTTCACCACCGGCAGCGGGTCCAGCCTGCTGTACCGCGGCGGCGACCTGGCCCGGCACGGCGACGTGGTGGTGGTCACCTTCAACTACCGGCTCGGTGCCCTGGGGTTTCTCGGCCACCCGGCCCTGTCGACGGGGACAGCGGCCGGGCAGGTCGGCAACTGGGGCCTGGCGGACCAGGTGGCAGCCCTGCACTGGGTCCGGCGGCACGTCGGGGACTTCGGCGGCGACCCCGGCAACGTCACCCTGTTCGGCGAGTCGGCCGGCGCCATGAGCATCTCGGCCCTCCTCGGGGTGCCGGCCGCCCGAGGGTTGTTCCACAAAGCCGTCGTCGAGAGCGGGCCGCCGTACACCCACTCGCTGGACCGGGCCCGCCACGCCGCCGAGGACCTGGGATCGTTGCTGGGGCTGCCCGAGCTGACCCGGGAGGCCTTGACGCCGGTGCCGGCCGACCAACTGGTGGCGGCGACGGCCGAGCTGCAGAACCGGCGCCCCCGGGCCGGGGAGCTGCCGCTGCCGTTCCTGCCGGTGGTCGACGGCCGGTTCCTGCCCCGGCGCCCGGAGGCGGCGGTGGCCGCCGGCGAGGCGGCGTCGGTGCCGCTGTTGATCGGCACCACCAGGGACGAGCTCACCTTCTTCGTCCTCGGCGACCGCCGCGCCGTCGACCTGGACGAGGGCGGCCTGCTGGCGCTCGTCGGCCTGGCCGCCCCGGCGTTGCCCGCCGAGCAGGTGGTCGACGCCTACCGTTCCGCCCGCTCGGCCCGGGGCGAACCGGTCACCCCGCGGGACCTGTGGGTGGCCGCCGGCAGCGACCTGGTGTTCCGCTGGCCGTCCCTACAGCTGGCCGCCGCCCAGCGGGCGCACCAACCGGCCACGTTCGTGTACCTGTTCACCTGGGAGTCCCCGGCCTTCGGTGGTGTGCTCGGGTCCTGCCACGCCCTCGAGATCCCGTTCGTGTTCGGTTCCGTCCGCCAGCCGGTCGTCGGGGCCTTCGCCGGCACCGGCCCCGACGCCGAGGCCCTGTCCGACCGGATGCAGCAGGCCTGGCTGGCCTTCGCCCGGGGTGCCGACCCGTCCCACGAGGGCATCGGCCTGTGGCCGGCCTGGGACGCCGACCGGCGGCCCACCATGGTGTTCGGCCCCGACACCGGCCTGGTCGACGCCCCGAGGGACGACGAGCTGGCGGCCTGGGGGCCGCTCTCTTCGCCCGGCACCGGCCAAACCGTCGACTGACCGGCCTGGTCCGGCCCGGTGCTTCTGGCGGCATCACGTCCGGGCCCCTGGCGCGCAGCCGGCCGTCGCTGGCTACGGTTGGCGTTCCCGGGGACCGGCCGCCCTCCGGGAGACCTCGGGGACGTAGCCCAATTGGCAGAGGCAGGGCGCTTAAACCGCCTCCAGTGAGGGTTCGAGTCCCTCCGTCCCCACC
>CAYVPF010000231.1:0-5198 GCA_964453355.1 uncultured Acidimicrobiaceae bacterium
GGACGGTCCGGCAGGGCATCTGAGAGCCGCTACTCCAGAACCGAGGGGTCCAGCCGGAGCTCCTTGCGGGCCATCGCCGTCCACCACAGCTGGGCGTAGTTGCCCCGGATGTAGTACTCGCCGAGCTGGTCCACCTGAGCCGGGTCCATCGGCACGCCGGCCTTGATGGCCTCCAGGTGCCAGGCCTGCCGGCACCGCCACTCCAGGGTGATGCTGCGGTGGTGGGCCTCGGCGATGCTGTCGGCCACCACGAACACCCCGTGGTTGGCCAGCAGCGCCATCGGGGCGGGGCCGAGGGCCCGGACGGCCTTGGCCGCGCTCTGTTGGGCGTCGACGGTGCCGTCGAACTCCTTGTGCACCACCGGATCCGCGGCCACCAGGGCGCCGGTCTGGTCGTACACCGGCGGCACCCGGCCGGCGTCGGCCCACAGCGTCCCCCACCGCGGGTGGTTGTGGACCGCCACGGTCACGTCGTGGCGCGCCTTGTGCAGTTCCAGGTGCAGGGTGATGGCCGGGTGGACCACCCAGGGGCCGTCCAGGATGTTCCCGTCCAGGTCGATCCGCACGATGTCCGACGCCCGCAGCTCGTCCCAGGTGAGCCCGAATGGGCTGACCAGCAGGGTGTCGTCGGGCTGCCGGTAGGTGATGTGGCCGGCCAGATGGTCGTCGTAGCCCTCGCGGTGCAGCGCCCGGGCCAGCACGGCCACCTGGGCCTGCGGGGTCAGGTCCGGCAGACCCGGACCGGGAGTCCGCGTCCGCTCTTCCTCGACGATCGCCATCGGAGCCTCCGTCCCTGTGGCCGCCCCGCACTCGCACGGCGGCCTTCCGCCTCCATGATCGTCAACTGCCGGCCTTTGGTCAACCGTTTGGTTTAGAGCCGGGCGTCAGGCGCCACCAAGCGACAACACGACGTCCACGGCTCCGGCCACCGTCGACACCACGTGGTCCGGCCGGAACGGCCGGTCCGGCCACGGCCGCCCCCGGTCGAGCCACACCGTCGTGAACCCCAGGGCGTGGGCCCCGCCGATGTCGGCGTCGGGGGTGTCCCCGATCATCACCGTCACCGGGCGACCAGGGGGATGCACCTCCGGACTGCTCCCAACGGCCACCACTCGGACCGCCGTCAACTGCCGGCAGGCCTCCCAGAAGATGGCCGGGTCCGGCTTGCGGCTGCCGACCTCCGCTGAGATGCACACGACGTCGACCAAGCCGGCCAGCCCGGCCCGTTCGATCTTGCGCCGCTGTCCCGGTGCCCCGTTGGTCACCACGGCGATACCCCAACCGCCATCGCGCAGCTTTTGCAGCGCTCCGATGATCGCCGGATCGGGGCGGTAGTGGTCGGCCTGGGTCTCCCGGTAGGCGGCCACCAAGGTCTCTGGCGACTCCGGCAGCTGCCACCGGCGGCGGACGGCCTCGAACAGGTCGTCCAGCGGCGTCTGTCCGTCGGCGTCGGTCTCCTGTAGCCAGGCCACGTCGGCCGGGCCACCACCGACCGAGGCCACGAACCGGTCAGCCCAGGCGGCAAACGCCCCCAGCCGGTCCACCAGGGTGTTGTCCAGGTCGAACAGCGCCAGGCCGGGCACGGCCCGTCAGCCCGGCCGGTCCGGTCCGTCCGGTGCGGCCGGTGGCTCGAGCACCCCCAGCAGCTCCACGTGCTCGGTCATCGGGAACAGGTCGAAGGCCCGCAGCGACGCCAACGTCCACCCGGCGTCGAGCAGTACCCGGACGTCCCGGGCAAAGGAGGCGGCGTCGCAGGACACGTAGGCCAGCCGCCGCGGCGCCGGTCGCAGGCCGGCCAAGGCGGCCATCACCGGCTTGCCGGCCCCCTCCCGGGCCGGGTCCAGAACCACGAGGTCCGGGGTCCCCAACCGACGGGCGACCAATTGGGGGGCCACCGTGGCCCGGACCGCGGACACCTGCGGCAGGTCGGCAACGTTGGCGGTCATGTCGGCGAAGGCCCGGCGGTCCCGCTCCACGGCCAGCACCGATCCGGACTTGCCGACCTGCCGGCCGAGCAGGACGGCGAACAGACCGACGCCGGCGTACAGGTCGACCACGGCGTCGCCCGGTCGGGCCTCCAGGGCGTCCAGCACCGCCCGGGCCAAGGTGGCCGGCGCCCCTGGGTGCACCTGCCAGAACGAGCCGGCCGACACGGCGAACGACCGGCCCAGCACCTCGGCGGTGACCCGCCGCGGCGGGTGGACGATCCGGCCGTCCACCACCAGCCCGCCCCGGCCGCCGGGGAGGACCGCCGCCGGCACCTGCCGTCGCTCCTCCCCGGTCAGCGAGGTCACCGTGGCATCCAGGCCCGGGCCGCCCAGCACCTCCACCTCGCTGACCGCCGGCCACCGCCGGCCCTCCACCCCGACCGCCTCCACCTCGGTCGTGGCCAGCAGGCACCGGCTCACCGGCTCGACGGCGTGGGAACGGTGCCGCCGGAACCCGGCCCGGCCGTCGCCGTCCACGGCGAACCGCACCCGGGTGCGCCACCCCAGCCCGTCCGGTGCTCCCCGGACCTCCTCCACCGGCACCGCCCGCTCGACCCCGGCGATCCGACGCAGCTGCTCGGCCAGCATCGTCGCCTTCAGCTGCCGCTGGGCGGCCAGGTCGACGTGCTGCCAGTCGCACCCGCCGCACCGGCCGGGGCCGGCGTAGGCGCAGGGTGGGTCCACCCGGTCCGGCGACCGTTCCAGCACGGCCACGGCGTCGGCGCGGAAGAACCGGGTCGTCTCGCCGGTCACCTCCGCCCGGACCAATTCCCCCGGCAGGGCGTGACGGACGAACACCACCCGGCCGTCCGGCGCCCGGGCCACGCACCCGCCGCCGACGGCCATGGCCCCGACCCGCAGCTCCATGTCCGACCCCAGTTCCGTGGCCGGCAGATCAGCCACCCTCGTAGGGGAACCCGAGGTCCGGGGCGGAGAGCACCGCCCGGAACGCCAAGCCCTCCGCAGCGGCCATGGCGGCCACCGTCCCGCCGCGGTCCACCACGGCCACCAGCAACACCGGTTCGGCCCCGGCCTCCTGCACGGCGTCGGCGGCTTCCAGCAGCGAGGTGCCACGGGTGACCGTGTCCTCGGTCACCACCACCTTGTCGCCGGGATCCAAGGCCCCGGCGATGCGGCCGCCGCCGCCGTGGTCCTTCACTTCCTTGCGGACGCTGAACGCCTTCAGCGCCCGTCCCCGGGTGGCCGCCACGCCGGCCGTCACGAAGGCCACCGGGTCCGCCCCCATGGTCAGCCCGCCGATGGCCGTGGCGTCGTCGGGAACCAGGGCCAGCACGGCCTCGGCCACCAGCACCATGGCCTCGGGCCGGCAGACGGTCTGCTTGGAGTCGATGAACCAGCTGCTGCGCTTGCCGGACTTCAGCACGAAGTCCCCCCGGCGCACCGAGTGGGCCAGCAGGTGGTCCCGCAGCTCACCGAAGGCCGTCGGCGGCAGTACCTCCAGGTCGTCGCTCATCGCAGGTCCACCTTTCCCGATCCCTCCACCACGGCCCCCACCACCACCGGCTCGTGGCCGGCCACGACCAGTGCCTCCAGCACCGCCGGCCCGGCCTGCTGGTCCACCACCAGCACCATCCCCAATCCCAGGTTGAACACCCGGGCCATCTCGTCCTCGGCCACGTCTCCGGCCCGGGCGATCTCGCCGAAGATCTCCGGCACCACCCACCCGCGGCGGTCCAGGCGGGCGTCGCACCCGGCCGGCAGCACCCGGGACAGGTTCCCGGGTATCCCGCCGCCGGTGATGTGCGCACAGGCGTGCACCCCGGCGTCGCCATTATCCCCGTCGACCGCGGCGACGTCCGATGTACCGCCCGCGGCGGCGATGGCCGCCAGGACCGCCGGGGCATAGATCACCGAGGGCCGCAGCAGCTCGTCGGCCACCGTGGCCTCGGCGCCGGGCCACGCCGGGTCGTCGAACTGCCGGCCAGCCCGGTCCAGCAGGACCTGGCGGGCCAGCGAATAGCCGTTCGACCGCAGGCCCGGTGACGGCAGGCCGATGAGCACGTCGCCGGGCACCACCCGCTGCGGTCCGAGCTCACGGCCGCGCTCGACCACGCCGACGGCGAACCCGGCGAGGTCCAGGTCGTCGTCGGCCATGCCCCCGGGGTGCTCGGCGGTCTCCCCGCCGATCAGGGCGCAGCCGGCCTGCCGGCAGCCCTCGGCGATGCCGGCGACCACCGTTTCGATCCGTTCGGGCACCAGCCGGCCGACGGCGACGTAGTCGAGGAAGAACAACGGCTCCGCCCCGACGCACACCAGATCGTCGACGCACATGGCCACCAGGTCGATGCCGACGGTGCCGTACCGGCCGGTGTCCCGGGCCACCAGCAGCTTGGTGCCGACCCCGTCGGTGGCCGACACCAGCACCGGGCGGCGGTACCGGTCGGTGTCCAGGGCGAACAGGCCGCCGAACCCGCCGATGCCGCCCAACACCCCGGGCCGGTCGGTCGACGCCACCAGGTCCTTGATCCGCTCCACGGCGGCGTCCCCGGCGGCGATGTCGACGCCGGCACCGGCGTAGGTGGCCCCGCTCAAGGCGCTCAGACTCCGGGCAGGGCGCCCTGCAGGGCGACGGTCGTCAGGGAGCCGTCCCCGCCGTGACCCCCCTCGCCGTGGCCGTTCCCGTCGCCGGCCGCGGTCGGCCCGGTGTCGCCGGTCCGCAGGGACACCGGGACCGGGGTCGGGTAGTGGCCGGTCAGGCAGGCGTCGCAGAACCCGGCCCCCGGGGCGTCGATGGCCGCCTTCAGGTTGTCCAGGCTGATGTAGGCGATGGAGTCGACGTCCAAGAACCGCTCGATCTCCGGCAGGGTCCGGGTGGCGGCGAGCAGCTCGTCCCGGTTGGGGGTGTCGATGCCGTAGAAGCAGGACCACCGGAACGGGGGGGAGGAGATCCGCAGATGCACCTCGGCGGCCCCGGCGTCCCGGAGCATGCCGACCAGGGCCCGGGTGGTGGTGCCGCGGACGATGGAGTCGTCGACCACCACCAGCCGCTTGCCGGCGATGTTCTCCCGGAGGGGGTTCAGCTTCCGCCGCACGGCGTTGCCCCGGGCGACGCTGTCGGGGTTGATGAAGGTGCGGCCGATGTACCGGTTCTTGATCAGCCCTTGTCCGTACGGGATGCCGCTGGCCTGGGCGAACCCCTCGGCGGCCGGCACCCCGGAGTCCGGGACCCCCATCACCAGGTCGGCGGCC
>CAYVPF010000232.1:0-2550 GCA_964453355.1 uncultured Acidimicrobiaceae bacterium
CCAGGGTCAGGGCGAGCGCATGCTCACGGCCGCCGGCGCCGACGACACATACGGTGGTGCGGGGCCCCATCAGGCGGCGGCGAACGACACGAACTGCTCGCGGCCGGGACCGACCCCGACGAGCCGCACGGGCACGCCGATCTGGTCGGCCAGGAAGCCGACGTAATCCCGGGCCTCTTGGGGCAGCTCGGCGCTGGTGGTGGCCGAGGTCAGATCGGTCCGCCAGCCCGGCAGCTCCTCGTAGATCGGGGTGACCTGGTGCAGGGTGGACTGGTGGTACGGCGGGTGGGTGAACCGCTCCCCGCCGGACTCGTAGGCCACGCACACCTTGACCGTCTCGAACGTGTCCAGCACGTCCAGCTTGGTCAGGGCCACCTCCGACAACGAGTTCAGCCGGACGGCCTGGCGGACCATGACGGCGTCGAACCAGCCACACCGGCGGCGGCGGCCGGTCACCGTCCCGAATTCCCGCCCCCGTTCCACCAGTAGGTCCCCGACGTCGTCCGTCAGCTCGGTCGGGAACGGTCCGGCTCCGACCCGGGTGATGTAGGCCTTGGCGATGCCGATGACCTGGTCGATGTCCCGGGGACCCAGCCCGGTCCCGGTACAGGCGCCCCCGGCCACCGGGTTGGACGAGGTCACGAACGGATAGGTGCCGTGGTCCAGGTCCAAGAAGGTGGCCTGCGCCCCCTCCATCAGCACGTTGCGGCCGCCGTCCAGGGCGTCGTGGATCAGACCGACGGTGTCCCCGATCATCGGGGCGACCCGGGGGGCGTACTCGTCCAGGTACTGGGCGGCGATGTCGGCGGCCGACAGCGGCAGCCGGTTGTACACCTTGGCCAGGACGGCGTTCTTCTCCTTCAGCACCACGTCCAGCTTCTGCCGGAAGATCTTGGGGTCCAGCAGGTCCTGGACCCGCAGGCCCACCCGGGTGGCCTTGTCGGCGTAGGCCGGGCCGATGCCCCGCTTGGTGGTGCCCAGCGCGTTCTTGCCCAGGTACCGCTCGGTTACCCGGTCCAGCTCCTGGTGGTACGGCATGATCAGGTGGGCGTTGCCGCTCACGACCAGCCGGCTGGGGTCCACGCCCCGGGCGGCGAGGGCGTCCACCTCGGTCAGCAGGGTGGCCGGGTCCACCACCACCCCGTTGCCGATGATGGGGGTGATGTGGGGGTACAGGATGCCGCTCGGGCACAGCTGCAGGGCGAACGACTCGCCGCCCACGACGATCCGGTGCCCGGCGTTGTGGCCCCCCTGGTAACGGACCACAAGGTCCATCTCCGCCGCCAGCAGGTCCGTCAGCTTGCCTTTGCCCTCGTCGCCCCACTGGGTTCCGACGACCACCGTTGCCGGCACGTATCCTCCGTCCGCTTGGCTACGGATTACGGCACACTCTAACCCAGCCGGTGAAGGCGCTCAGCCGGTGAAGGCGCCCAGGGCGGTGGAGAACCCGAAGGGCGACTGGACGACGCTGGAGCAGTCGTCGACGGAGTACGTCTCGGCCCCGCCGGAGCACTGGCTGTCGCGGGTGGCCGACCACATGGCCAGGCGGCCCAGGTGGACCTGGCTGGCGAAGGTGGCCAGCTGCTTGGCGTCGGCCAGGGTGAACACCTCGTTGGTCATGTCGTTGACGCCCAGCATCGGGGTGTCGCCGACCATCTTCCACAGCTGCGCCGACGTCTTCGTGGGGTACAGGGCCGCCAGCTGGGTGTAGGTGGACTGGGCCGCTTCCACCACGTATGTGCCCATCTTGGCCGCCGGGTCCGGGGCGCCGTATGTGCCGAAGTCCATGGCCATGACGTTGACGACGTCGACCTGGGCGCCGCTGGCGATGGCGGTCTTCAGGCTGTGGAGGCCGGCGGCGGCCAGCCCTGTGGGCTCGACCGGCAGGGTGAGGGAGACCGACAGCCCGGGGTTCGCCGCCTCCAGGCGGGCGATGGCCTCCGATCGGCGCGTGATCCCTGTCGGGTGTGTCTGGGCGTCGCCCTCGACGTCGAAGTCGATGTGGGACACGTGGTACTCGTTGATCACCGACTGGTACTGGGCCACGAGGGCACTCAGTGTGGTGCAGGCTGTCGCCAGCTCGGTGCCGTTCTCGCCGCCGAACGAGATGACGACGTCGCCGCCCTTCTGCCGCAGGGCCTCGATCTCGGCCTTGTCGTAGCCGGAGGACGTCGGGTAGTAGGTGCCCCAGGTGGCCTCGCACTGCGTGGCCGAGGCGGCCACCACGAAGGCCAGCGTGTAGTACTTGTCCCCGCTCTGCCGGAGGTCTGTCGCCATTGTGAACGGCGGGGTGTCCAGGGTGACGTCCACGTAGGGGGCGAACGGGAACTCAGTGGGCCCGGCGGTGGGCGGCAGTGTCAGTGTGGCCGGTGTCGGTGTGGTGGCTGTGGTCGCCGTGTTCCCTGTCCCGCAGGCCTGCCCGTTGACGGTGCAGCTGCGGGGGGCCACGAACCGGTAGCCGTAGGTGCCCTGGAACCCGAAGGTCACGGCGGTGCCGTTGCCGACGGCCCCGTTCCATGTGGTGTTCGTCAACGTGTAGCTGTTGCCGCT
>CAYVPF010000232.1:2650-5185 GCA_964453355.1 uncultured Acidimicrobiaceae bacterium
GTCGTCGTCGTCGTAGTGGCCGGCGGGGCGGTGGTCGTGGTCGTCTTGGGCGCCGTGGTCGTGGTGGTCCCGCCGGAGGACCCGGTGCAGGGATTGCCGTCGATGAGGCAGTTCCCGGGGGCCACGAAGGCCCCGGTGTAGGTGGCCTGGAAGCCGAACTGGGCGGTGGCGCCGGTGGACAGGGCGCCGTTCCATGTGGCGTTGGTCACCACGTAGTGGTTCCCGCTGTGGGCCACGGTGCCGCTCCAGGAGTTTGTCATCGCCTGCCCGGCGGCCAGTGTGAAGCTGAGCGTCCAGCTCTTGATGGCCGCCCCGCCGTTGGCCACGGTGAAGTCGCCGACGTAGCCGGTGCCCCAGTCCGACGTCTTGGCGAAGGTGGCGGTGACCGAACCGCCGGCCGAGGCGACGCTGGCGATGGCCAAGCCGCTGGTACAGGCCGCGCCGACCAGCACCAGCGGCACGACGATGCGGGTGCTCCGACGCAGAAATCCGCCCATTACGCCTCCTTTATCCCCTCGACACGGGATTGTAGGGTGCGGCATGGTGGCGGGGACGTCGCCCGCCGGTGGCTACCGGAGGGTGCCTACCGGAGGGTGCCTACCGGAGGGTGACGGCATCCCCGTCGGTGTCCACCACCACGGTGGACCCCTCCGGGTAGCGGCCTTCCAGCAGGGCGAGGGCCAGGTGGTCCTCCACCTCCCGCTGGATCACCCGCCGCAGGGGCCGGGCACCGAAGTCGGGGTCGTAGCCCTTGTGGGCCAACACCTTCTCGGCCTCGGGGGTCACGGTGAGGGCCAGCCGGCGTTCGGCCAGCCGGGTGCGCAACCGGGCCAGCTGGATGCCGACGATCACGGCCAGGTCGTCCTCGGTGAGGGGCCGGAACCGGACGATGTCGTCGATGCGGTTGACGAACTCGGGCTTGAAGAAACCGGACGGGTCGCCGGGCAGGTTGGAGGTCATGATGAGGACGGCGTTGGTGAAGTCCACCGTCCGGCCCTGGCCGTCGGTCAGCCGGCCGTCCTCCAGCACCTGCAGCAGGATGTTGAACACGTCCGGGTGGGCCTTCTCGATCTCGTCCAGCAGCACCACGGCATACGGCCGACGGCGCACGGCCTCGGTCAACTGGCCCCCCTCCTCGTAGCCGACGTACCCCGGCGGGGCGCCGACCAGGCGGGACACGGTGTGCTTCTCCATGTACTCGGACATGTCGATGCGGATCATGGCCCGCTCGTCGTCGAACAGGAACCCGGCCAGGGCCCGGGCCAGCTCGGTCTTGCCCACCCCGGTCGGACCGAGGAACAGGAACGAGCCGATGGGCCGGTTGGGATCGGCGAGGCCGGCCCGGCTGCGGCGGATGGCGTTGGCCACGGCGGTGACGGCCTCGTCCTGGCCGACGACCCGGCCGTGCAGGGTGTCTTCCAGGCGGACCAGCTTGTCCACCTCGCCCTCCATTAGCCGGGTGACGGGCACCCCGGTCCACCGGCTGACGACCTCGGCCACGTCGTCGGCGTCGACCTCTTCCTTCAAGAACCGCTGACCGGACTGCAGCTTGTCCAGCTCGGCCGTGGCGGCGTCGATGCGGCGCTCCAGGTCGGGCAGCTCGCCGTAGCGGATGGCCGAAGCCGAAGCCAGGTCGCCGTCGCGCTCCAGCCGCTCGGCCGCCGCCCGCTGCTCCTCCAGCTCGCCCTTCAGGACCCGGATGGCGTCGATGGCCTGCTTCTCGGCCTGCCAGTGGGCGGTCATGGCGTTGGCCTGCTCGTTGAGCTCGGCCAGCTCCTGCTCCAGCCGGTCCAGCCGCTCGGCGGAGGCGTCGTCGGACTCCTTCTCCAGGGCCATCCGCTCGATCTCCAGCTGCCGGACCCGGCGGGTTACCACGTCCAGCTCGGTCGGCATGGAATCGATCTCGATCCGCAACCGGCTGCCGGCCTCGTCGACCAGGTCGATAGCCTTGTCGGGCAGGAACCGCCCGGTGACGTACCGGTCGGACAGCACCGCCGCGGCCACCAGGGCGGCGTCTTGGATGCGGACGCCGTGGTGGACCTCGTACCGCTCCTTCAGGCCGCGGAGGATGGCGATGGTGTCGTTGACCGACGGCTGCCCGACGAACACCTGCTGGAACCGCCGCTCCAGGGCGGCGTCCTTCTCGATGTACTTGCGGTACTCGTCCAGGGTGGTGGCCCCGACCAGCCGCAGCTCGCCGCGGGCCAGCAGCGGCTTGATCATGTTGCCGGCGTCCATGGCCCCCTCGGCGGCCCCGGCGCCGACGATGGTGTGGACCTCGTCGATGAACGTGATCACCTGGCCCTCGGCGTCGGTGATCTCCTTCAGCACCGCCTTCAACCGCTCCTCGAACTCCCCGCGGTACTTGGCCCCGGCCACCATGGAACCGAGGTCCAGGCTGATCACCCGCTTGCCCTTCAGCCCCTCGGGCACGTCGCCGTCGGTGATCCGGTTGGCCAGGCCCTCGACGATGGCCGTCTTGCCCACCCCGGGCTCGCCGATGAGCACCGGGTTGTTCTTGGTCCGCCGCGACAG
>CAYVPF010000233.1:0-5141 GCA_964453355.1 uncultured Acidimicrobiaceae bacterium
GGCGACGGTGGTGCCGAGGTCACCGACGGCGGACACCAGGACGTCCAGGCGGCCGGACACCTCGGCGGCCGGCCGGTCGCTCATGAGGCCGCCGATGGGCAGCTGCAGCTCGGCCAGTACGTGGCCGTGCTCGTCCACGGCGACCTGACCGCCGCCGATCTCGGCCAGCCGGGCCACGGCGGCGGCCATGGCCGCCGGCCCGGCGTCGTCGGCGGCGCCGACGACCATGCAGTTGTGGGCGTCGTGGCCGACCGTGGAGGCGAAGGCGCCGCGGCGCAGGCCGAAGCCGTGGACCCAGCCCAGCCCGATCCGCCCGGTCCGGCGGTGCCGCTCGACGACGGCCAGCCGGGCCACCCGGGCGTCGGGATCGGAGGGGTCGGTGATCAGGGACCGCGTGGTGAGGGACCCGGACTCGATGCCGATGGTCCGGGCCCGGCCGCCAGCCGGCGCGGCCAGGTCGTAGGCGGCGGCCCCCGGCGGCACGTCCAGGTGGACCGACCGGCGCATCCACTCGGGAGCCGGCGCCGACGGCACGGCCCCGGGCACGGCCATCCCGTCGGCGGCCACCAGCCGGCCGGCCTGCCAGACCCGGGACGGCCGGAACCCGGCCAGGTGGTCGAAGCAGACCACGTCGGCCTGGTAGCCGGGAGCCAGGGCGCCCAGCTGGGTGAACCCGTGGTAGTCGGCCGGGTTGGCGGTGGCCAGCACCAGGGCGTCGATCTCGGTGACCCCGGCGGCCACGGCCAGGGCGACGCAGTCGTTGAGGTGACCGGGGCCGAGCAGGGTGTCGGGCTCGCGGTCGTCGGTGCACAGGGCCACGTGGTCGGTGCCGTGCCGCAGCACCGTCGGGATGAGGGCGTCCAGGTTCTGGCTGGCCGACCCCTGCCGGACGAAGACCCACATGCCCTTGCGCCGCTTCTCCTCGGCCTCGGCCAGCTCGGTGCACTCGTGGTCGGACTCCACGCCGGCGGCCAGGTAGGCGTCCAGGGCCGGCCCGGACAGGCCGGGGGCGTGACCGTCCACCCGGCGGTGCCCGGCGGTGGCGATGCGGGCCAGCATCTCGGGGTCGCCGGCCACCACCCCGGGGAAGTTCATGACCTCGGCCACCCCCAGGGCGCCGTGCTCCTCCAGCAGTAACCGGACGTCGGCGGCCCGGAGCTCGGCCCCGGGGCTCTCGAACGCCGACGCCGGCACGCAGCTGGAGGCGCAGACCCCGAAGGTGAACGGCAGCCGGCCGGCCGCCTCCACCAGGGCCACCACCCCGGGGACCCCGAAGACGTTGGCGATCTCGTGCGGGTCGGCGGCCACCGCGGTGGTGCCCAGCGGCAGCACCGTCCGGACGAACTCGTCCACCCACAGCTTGGTGGACTCGAGGTGCATGTGGGCGTCCACGAACCCGGCGGTGAGGGCGGCCCCACCGACGTCGACCACCTCGACGGCTTCCCGGGGGCCCCAGCCGGCCACCACCCCGTCGGCGATGGCCAGGTCGGTGGTCACCCACTCCCGGGTGGCCGGGGACAGGACCCGGCCGCCGGTCAGCAGCAGGTCGGCCGGTTCGTCACCGCGGGCCACGGCCAGAACACGGGGATCGGCAGGGGGACGGGCCATGGCCCACCCTACCGAGCCAGCTCAGCTGCCGAAGGCGGTCGCTGTCCCGGCCGAGCCGACCAGCGTGTAGCCCTTCCCGTCCGGGGCGGCGATCAGCCCGGTCACCGGGTGGGCCCGGGACTGGCCGGCCGTCGACCCGTAGAAGCGGGCGTCGCCGAAGCAGAACACTCCCCCGTCGGCGGCCACCAACCAGTAGCCGGCGCCGTCGGCGGTGGCCGTGACGCCGACGATGGGCTGGGCCAGCGTCAGTGTGCCGGTGGACCCGTAGAACTGGGCGTCGCCGTAGGCGAAGACCCCGCCGTCGCTGGCCACCAGCCAGTACCCCTGGCCGTCGGGGGTGGCGGTGATCCCTACGATGGGCTTGTTGAGGATCAACGACCCGGTGGAGCCGTAGAAGGCGGCGTCGCCGTAGGCGAAGACCCCGCCGTCGCTGGCCACCAGCCAGTACCCCTGGCCGTCGGGGGTGGCGGTGATCCCTACGATGGGCTTGTTGAGGATCAACGACCCGGTGGAGCCGTAGAAGGCGGCGTCGCCGTAGGCGAAGACCCCGCCGTCGCTGGCCACCAGCCAGTACCCCTGGCCGTCGGGGGTGGCGGTGATCCCTACGATGGGCTTGTTGAGCTTCTGGCCGGCCATCGAACCGTACGAGGGGGCGTTGCCGAAGGTGGCCACCGACCCGTCGGGTCCGACCGTCCAGTAGCCCCCGCCTGTCGGGGTCGAGGCCACCGACCCGCCGGCCAGGTGGGCCGACACCTGGGTGCTGGCCTCGGCGGATGCCGTCGAGCTGCCGACCAGGTTCACGGCGACCACCGTGTAGTAGTAGGCGAGCCCGGGGGTGACCGAGCTGTCGGTGTAGGCGGTCCCGACGACCGTGGCCAACGGGGTCCTGCCCTCGGCGCCGGGAGCCGTGCCCCGGAAGACCTGGTAGCCGGTGACCGGCGCCCCGCCGTCCGTGGCCGGGGCCGTCCAGGCCAGCGTCACCCGGCCCGACTTGGTGGTGGCCGCCACCCCGGTAGGTGCGCCCGGGGTGGTGATGACCGTCTCCCCGCCGGCCAGCGCCCCCGTCGACCCGGTAAGGGTGGCGTCGCCGTCGTACGTGGCGCTGATGGGATCGGTGCCGACCGGCAGGAACGAGGTGGTGAAGCTGGCCTGGCCCCCCTTCAGAGTGCCGGTGCCGAGCGAGATGGCCCCCTCGGTGAAGGCCACGGTGCCCGTCGGGGTCCCGGCCAGCGGATCGATCGCCGTCACGGTGGCGGTGAAGGTGACCGGGGCCCCGACGTCCACCGGGTCGGCCGAGGTGCTGACCGACGTGGTGGTGTCGGCGTGGCCACCGACCACCTGTCCGCCGGCCAGTGTCCCGGTCGAACCGGTGAAGTCGGTGCCGCCGCCGTAGATCGCCGTGACGACATGGCTGCCGAACGGCAACGTGGCTTCTGCCGGGGAGGTGGCCGTGCCGTCGTGGGCCAGCGTGACGGCATCGCCGAAGTTCTGGCCGTCCACCTGGAACTGCACCGAACCGCTGGGGGTCCCGGCTCCCGGCGCCGCCGCCGTGACCGTGGCCGTGAAGGTGACGGCCTGGCCGAATGTGGAGGGATCGGCCGAGGAGGCCACCGCCGTCACGGTGCCGGCCTGGTCGACGGTCTGGTCCCCGGCCAGTGTGCCGGCGGAGCCGCCGAAGTCGGCGTCCCCGCCGTAGGTGGCCGAGATGGCGTCGGACCCTACCGGCAACGTGCTGGTTGCCAGCGAGGCTACGCCGGCGACCAGTGTGGCCGTGCCGAGATCCGTTGTCCCGTCGGTGAAGGTCACCGAGCCGGTCGGGGTCCCCGTGGCCGGCGCCACCGGCGTCACGGTGGCGCCGAGGGTGACCGTCTGGCCGGACACCGAGGGGTCGGCCGAGCTGGTCACCGAGGTGACGGTGGCGCCGGCGGCGACCACCAGTGTGAACGCCTGCGTCGCCGGCGAGTCGAACCCGTTGGCGGCCGTCACCGTGATCGGGAACGTCCCGGTCTGGGTCGGGGTGCCCGAGAGGGTGGCCGTGCCGTCGTGATTGTCCACGAACGTCACCCCGGCCGGCAGTGCGCCGGACTCGGTCACTGCCGGCGTCGGGCTGCCCGACGCGGTCACCGTGAAGCTGCCGGCCCCGTCCAGGCCAAAGTGGGTGGACGACGCCGAGGTGATGGCCGGCTGCAGTGTGGCCGCCGGCTCCACGATGGCGAAGCCGTCCCCTGTGGCGAAGTTGATCGAGGTGGCCACGTCGCCGGGGGTGATCAGCGTCTTGACCGGCAAGGTGGCCGGCCTGGTGGCTTCGTTGCCGAGCGCCCCCAGGCCGTCGGAGCCGATGCCGTAGACCGAGCCGTCGGAGCCGAGCAACAACGCCGATGTGCCGGCGGCGGCCACCTGGACCGGGGTGAAGCCGGCCGGCAGGGTAACCGGAGCCGGCGGGTTCGGGGGTGTTGTTGTCGTTGTTGTGGCCTGGACCGTCCCGTTGCCCAGCTGGCCTGTGTAGTTGCCGCCCCAGGCGTAGACCTGGCCGTCGGTGGCCAACACGTAGCCGGTCTCCGAGCCGGCCGCGACCTCGGCCGGGACTACACCGGCGGGAAGATCGACCTGTACCGGGATGGAGCTGCTTGTGCGGGTGCCGTTCCCGAGCTCACCTGTGTAGTTGGAGCCCCAGGCGTAGACGTGGCCGTCGGAGCCCACGGCCAAGCCGAAGCTGCCGGAGCCGGCGATGGACGTCGCCGTCACCCCGGCCGGGAGCAGGACCTTGACTGGCGTCGTGCTGGTCGTCGTGGTCCCGTTACCGAGACGGCCTGTGCTGTTGGTCCCCCAGGTGTAGACGTTGCCGTCCGAGCCGAGGGCCATGCGGAAGCCGCGGAGCTGGCCGTCGCCGATGGCCACCGCGGTGACCCCGGCCGGCAGGGAGATCGCCGTGGGCGTCCCCAGCAGCGACTGGTAGACCCGCCCGTCCGATCCGAGCAGGATGGCTGTTGTCCGGCCGCCGGAGAGGGCGACGGCCTTCACGCCGGCCGGCAGCGGGTTGAGGGCAGGGAGGTAGAACTCCCCGGGAATGGTCATCCGGCTGGTGTTCTTGTTCTGCCAGACGTACAGGTTCCCGTCCGAGCCGATGGCTTCGTACGAGGTGGCCGCCACCGCGGTGACCCCCGGGGCCAGGGGCAGCGGGACCATCGGGACGGTGGAGACCCCGTCGTTGGGCTTCAGCCCTGTGCCCAGCTGTCCTGTGTCGGCGCCCCAGTCCTCGACGGTGCCCTTCGGGTACGTGATGGCCGGAGGCGCCCCGGGGCCGCCCAGGGTGACGATGTCACTGCGGTCGTGCTCCCAGGCCGCGTTGGGAAGTGTCTTGGCCTCGACCCCGGTGTTGTACAGGTCGGCCACCCCGTCGTCGGCCAGGATGGTCACGCTGGACCCGGCGGTGAGCGGGTCGGCCATCGAGATGATGCCCTCCCAGCCGCCCGGGTCTGGGGGCAGCACGGTGGAGGTCTCGACCGGCTGGTGGGCCGGGTTGCCGTCCCAGG
>CAYVPF010000234.1:0-5136 GCA_964453355.1 uncultured Acidimicrobiaceae bacterium
CCAGGGCCGGCAGGTACTGGCCGGTGACGGCCATGGGGGGATCGAGGGAGGCGGCGGACGAGGGGACGGGAGCCGAGGGGGTGGGTTTGGCCGAGGGGGTGGCGGACCGCCGGGCCCTCCCCTGCCGGGCATGGCGGGCCCGGGCCCGGGGCGGGGGCGGGGGCGGCATGGGAGGGCGCGACTGGCTGTCCAGAGCCGCGCCGGCAGCGGGGTCCGTCTCCGGAACCCACTGGCCACCGACCGTCGTCCGGTCGCCGCCCCCCGCTGCCAGGTCGTCGGCCGGTGTCAGTCGGGCCACCGCCCCAGGAGCAGGTCGGCCAGCGGCCGCACCTCGTCGACGGATCCCACCCGGGCCACGACCCCATCCACGCCGGCTCGGAGGAGGCCGTCGGCCGCCGCGGCATCGGGCACCGGACCGCGCCACAGCAACGGACGATCCCCCGCCCCCCGGACGGCGGCCAGATCGTCCAGGGTGCCGGTGATCACCCAGCCGTCCACGGCCGGCCCGGAACCGCCGGCGGAGCCGCCCCGGATGCCCGGGCCATCGCCGCCGGCGCCATCGCCATTGCCGTCCTGGGCCAACACCGGCGGCCCCCCCGGACGGACGGGCCCGGGCCGGTTGACGGCGCCGTCCACCGAGTAGTGCCGGCCGGCCAGATGGGCGGCGTCGCCACTGAACAGGGCCCGGCAGATCGCCACGGCCTCGTCCAGCACACCAGCCGGCTGGTCCAAGGCTTCGGCCGGGGGTGCCGGGACCACCAGCAGCACCTCCGCCCGGCCGCCGCTCAGCACGTCCAGGCCGGTCAGGTCACGGGCCAGCACCGACGGGTGCCGGCCACCGGGCAGGTCGGCCACCACCCCGAGGGTGACGGTGCGGGTAAGCGGCACCAGCCCGCCGGCCAGGGTGCAGGCGTCGCAGCCGTCGCCGACCACCCACAGGGCCCCGAAGCCGGCCACCTCGGCGGCCGCAGCCATGGCCCGCCAGCCGGCGACCTCGGCCGCGGTGGCGCCGGAGGGCAGGGCGGGCAGCTCGAGCCCGAGGCGAACGGAGTGGTCCACGGCGATCGACCACGGTAGTGGCCCCCCCGTGCCGGCAGGCGGCAGCACCGCCGGCCGGCGGCAGAAGGCGGCTATGGCCGCAGCCGGCGGCTACGGCAGCAGCCGGCGGAAGGCGGACACGCCGACTACCGCGACACCGGCGGCCTGCACCTGGGCCACCAGGGCACGGTCGGAGGTGATCACCGTCAACTGGCCCGGGTCGGGATCGGCCCGGGCCAGGTCAGCGATGACCCGGTCGGCGGCGTCGGGGCCGCCGGGGGCGAAGGCCATCGTGACGCCGGCGTCGGCCGCGGCGGTGACCTCGTCCGGCTGCCACCGACCGTCGAACACCACGGCCAGGTCGTCGCCGGGGCGGCCGGCGGCGAAGGCGGCCAGATCTCCCACCAGTCGCCGGCGGGCGCCGGCGCGGTCACGCCACCAGCCGTCAGGTCGGGACCCCATCAGGTTCATGCCGTCCACCAACCACCGCACGCTGCCCAGCCTGACACTGGCCAGCCTGTCACCCGGATCAGGCCCGCTCCCACCAGCCGGCGGCGCCGTGGACCAGGCCGGCGGCCCGTAACTGTTCCAGGGCGGCCGAGACGGCGTCGATGGGCAGGCCGGTGCGGGCGAGCAGCTGCTCCAGCGAGCACGGTTCCCAGTCGACCGCGGCCAGCACCGCCCCCGCCGCCGGTCCCTCCACTTGGGCGCCGCGGCCCTCTGCCGGGCCGGCTCGGCCGGGCGCCGCACTCCCGGTTCGGCCGGGCGCCTGACCACCGGCGGAGCCGGTCGCCCCACTCCCGGTTGGGCCGATCGCCGGGCTGTCAGCGGAGGCCGGCGCACGGGATCGAGACCGCCGGCGGGGTTGGACCGGCACCTCGCCGGCCCGGGCCAGGCCGAGGGCGGTGACCACGTCGGCGGCGTCGCGGACGACGAAGCAGCCGTCGGCCAGCAGGTCGTTGGCGCCGGCGGACGCCGGGCTGCGGACGGAGCCGGGGACGGCGCCGACGGACACGCCCCGGCGCACGGCGGCCCGGACGGCGTTGACCGAGCCGCCGTCCTTGTGGCTCTCGACCACCACCAGCACCTCGGCCAGGCCCACGATGATGCGGTTGCGCTGCAGCAGCCGCCACGGGAGCTCGGCGGTGCCGACCGGCCACTCGGAGACCACGGCCCCGGCTTCGGCCACGCGCTCCCACAGTCGGAAGTTGCCCCGCGGCTTCGGGTTCTCCAAGCCGCCACCCACCACCCCGATCGGCGGGGCACCGGCGGCGGCCGCGGCGGCCCATCCGGCGACGGCGCCTTCGTGGGCGGCGGCGTCGATGCCGGTGGCCATGCCGGACACCACCACCACGCCGGAGGCGGCCAGGTCGGCGCCGAGCTGGGCGGCCACCGACAAGCCGTAGCGGGTGGCGGAGCGGGTGCCGACGACGGCGGCCCGGGGCAACGGGTCGATGACGGCCGGCTGGCCGACGGTGAACAGCACGGCGGGGGCGTCGGGGTCGTCGGCCAGCGCCGCCGGGTAGCCGGGGCGACCGAGCACCAGGACGCGGACGCCGCTGCCCTGGTGGGCGTCCCACAGGGCGGCCACGTCGACGGTGGCCGCGGCCGCCGACCAGCGACCGTCCCATCGTCCGTCGAGGACGCCGGCCCAGACTTCGGCGGCCGATGTCTGGGCCAGCAGGGCCCGTAGTCGCTTGGCCGGGATGCAGCCGATGGCCAACAACGCGGCGGCGTAGGCCGGCTCGGGCAATGTGACGGACATGCCAGAGAACGGTCCGGTCGGCGGCCGGGTCCGCGCCAAACCCTTCACATGGCCGGTCCGGCTTGTTACCATGACGGCTACGGAATGTGCAGTGCGGACGTCGAGAGGAGGTGCACGTTGAACATGCGAGCTAACACCAAGCGAACCATGGCCGACGGCACCGGCTGGCGATCTGTGGCTACGCATCCGTTCGCCGTCGCCGCCGCTCGCTGAGCACCCCAGCTCGCCAGCGCCGATCGGCCCCCGGCTAGTCCTTCCCGGGCTACCCGTTTCTCTCCATCCCGCCCTCAGGGCACCCGCAACACCGGTCATGAAAGTCACTTCCATGCATCCCGAGCTCGTCCACCTGCTGGCGAACCAACGACACGCCGAACTACTGGAACACCGCGGCCGGCCGCGGAAGGCGCCGCGCCGCGCTGGCCGGGGGCGCGTCCGGACGACGGTGGGCGGATGGCTCATCACGGCCGGCGTGCGGCTGTCGTTGTCGCCGGCGGCCGCCCGCCAGCTCGGCCGCGGGCAGGCCCAGATCTGATCTGGCGTGGGCCGAGTCGACGGGGCCCCGTCGGCCGCACCGGAGCGGACCGGCCGGTCGGCCCCGACGGTGGCCCCCACCCCGGTGCCGGGGGCGGCCTAGTCTGCGGGAGTGCTGGTCCTGCTGGTCCGCCATGGTCATGCCGGGTCCAAGGCGTCCTGGAAGGACGACGATCGGCTGCGGCCGCTCAGCGAACGGGGAGCGGCCGAGGCGGAGTCCCTGGTGAACATCCTGGCGCCGTTCGGGCCGGTCCGGGTGGTGTCCAGCCCGCTGCTGCGGTGCCGGCAGACGGTGGAGCCGCTGGCGGCCGCCTTGAACGTGACGGTGGAGGAGTCGGACCGGCTGGCCCCGGAGTCCCCGAAGCAGGCGGTGCGGTTCCTCCGGGACCTGGCCGTGGGACCGGGACCGGTGGTGGTGTGCACCCACGGGGAGGTCATCCAGGTGGTCCAGGCCGGGTACCCGGCCCGGCGGGTGCGGGGGGCGAAGGCGTCGGCCCGGGCCAAGGGGTCGACGTGGGTGCTGGAGTACGCCGGCCGCCGGCTGCGGTCGGCCCGGTATCTGCCGGCACCACGGCTTCCAACCCCCGTGGCAGCGGCGGCAGCCGGTCACGACGGCGGCGACTAGGAGCGAAGGTCCAGGTAGAGGACATTCTGCCGGGCCGGCGACCCGGCTATTGTCCGCCGGGTGACCGGCATTGCGAGCCCTGCTGGCCCGGCGGCGGTGGTGCTCGTCGAAGACGACGCCGGGGATGCGGTGCTGGTGCAGGAGCTGCTCCGCGACCACGGCAGTGAGTTCACGCTGCGGTGGGTGCAGAACCTGCGGGAGGCCTTGGCGACGGTAGGGCCGTCGACCGCCTGCGTGCTGCTGGACCTCGGACTGCCCGACGCGGCCGACCTGGACGGGCTGCGGCAGCTGCTGGACATGGAGGGTGGCCCGGCCGTGGTGGTGCTGACCGGCTTCGACGACCGGATGAGCGGGGCCCGGGCGCTGGCGCTGGGGGCCCAGGACTACCTGAGCAAGAGCTCGGTCGACGGCGAGTCGCTGGCCCGCTCCATCCGGTACGCCATCGCCCGGCAGCAGGGGGAGGAGTCGTCCCGGCGGCTCCGCGAGGCGGAGATGGTGCGGGCGGAGAACGCCCGGCTGGAACGCGGCCTGCTGCCGAAGCCGCTGATCATCAACGACCGGTTGGCCTGGGCCAGCCGGTACGTCCCGGGTGGCCGGCGGGCGCTGCTGGGCGGCGACTTCTTCGACGCCGTGGAGCTGGACGACGGCACCGTCCGCATCGTGATCGGCGACGTCTGCGGCCACGGCCCCGACGAGGCGGCTCTGGGGGTGGCCCTGCGGGTGGCCTGGCGCACCCTGGCGCTGGCCGGGCAGCCGGCGCCGGTGGCGTTGGCGGCCATGGAGCGGGTGCTGGAGGTGGAGCGGCTCAGCGACGAGGTGTTCGTGACGCTGTGCGACGTGGAGATCCAGCCGGGACTGGCGCAAGCCAACCTGCGGCTGGGCGGCCACCCGGCGCCGCTCTTGTTCGACGGGCAGCGGGTGCGGGAGGCCTCGGTGGCCCACCCGGGGCCGCTGATGGGCGGGGTGCAGCCCGGACGGTGGGCGGCGAACGTGGTCGACCTGGACGGCGAGTGGACGATGCTGGCCTTCACCGACGGCCTGGTGGAGGGGCGCAGCGGCACCGGCCGGCTGGACGTGGAGGGGCTGGTGCAGCTGGCCACCGTCGCCTTCGCCGAGGCGGATGGCCTGGACCAGGTGGCGGACCGGCTGATCGCCGGGGCCGAGGAGGCCAACGGGG
>CAYVPF010000235.1:0-1280 GCA_964453355.1 uncultured Acidimicrobiaceae bacterium
GCTGATGGCTCCGAAGATCTACACGCGCAAGGGCGACGACGGGACCACCGGCCTCCTCTACGGCGGCCGGGCCCCCAAGTGGTCGCCCCGGGTCGAGCTGAACGGCGCCGTCGACGAGGCCCAGGCGGCCCTGGGCGTGGCCCGGGCCGAGTCCGACCACGACTCCGAGCTGGACCGCCTGCTGGTGGCCCTGGAACGGGACCTGTACGTGCTGATGGCCGAGGTCGCCACCCTGCCGGAGCACAGCGGCAAGCTGGTCGCCGGCTCCACCCTGGTGACCGCCGACATGGTGGCCGCCCTGGAGGCCCACATCGACGACCTGCTCAGCCGGTTCGACATGCCCCGCGACTTCGTCGTCCCCGGCCACGATCCCTGCTCGGCCGCCCTGGAGCTGGCCCGCACCGTCGTCCGCCGGGCCGAGCGGCTGGTCTGGGCTGTCGACGACCTGCGCGGTGGTTCCCTGGTGGGGCCCTACCTGAACCGGCTGTCGGACCTGGTGTGGGCCATGGCCCGATGGCAGGAGGGGGAAGACCACCTGGTGGCCCGGGGGCCCCGGCGCCGCCGGACCGCCGGGGCCACTACGCCGGAGGCGGCGACGGGGGCGACGGGCGCCGGGGGAGATGACTGACACGATGAGCAAGGCCGGAGGTGACGCGGGCTGATGGGCACGACGGTGGTGGTGGAGGTTGCACCGGCCGCTCCGGCGGACGCCGGCACGGTGGGGGTGCCGGTGGTGGCCGGATCGGACGGGCCGGAGCTGCTGGTGTGGCCGGGCGGCGACGGGCCTGGTGGTGAGGGACCTGGCGGTGGGGCAACGGCTCCGGATCCGGCCTGGTTGGTGCGGGAGGGTTTTACGGCCAAGGTCGGGCAGGCATTGGCCTTTCGCAGCCCGTCCGGCGGACCGACGCGGGTGCTGCTCGGTCTCGGTCCCCGGGCTGGGCTCGACGGAGAGCGGTGGCGGCGGGCGGGGGCGGCCCTGGTCCGGGCGGCGGGGGAGGGTGGGACGGCGGTACTGGTCCTCCCTGATAACGCGCCGGGGGCTGGCGTCGATGAGATGGGCGTCACCGAGATCGCCGCCGCGGCCGCCGAGGGGGCGGCGTTGGCCGGCTACCGGTTCGACGGTTGGCGGTCGGAGGCCAAGCCGCCGTCGGTGGACCGGGTGGTGCTGGTGGCCGGCACCGGCGGCAGCGGCAATAACACCGAGGCGGTGGCGGCAGGGGTCCGTCGTGGGGCCCGGACGGCCCGGGCGGTGGCGTTCGCCCGCGACCTCATCAACACCC
>CAYVPF010000235.1:1380-5107 GCA_964453355.1 uncultured Acidimicrobiaceae bacterium
CGTGGGGCCCGGACGGCCCGGGCGGTGGCGTTCGCCCGCGACCTCATCAACACCCCGCCGTCCGACCTGACCCCCCGGCAGATGGCCGACCGGGTCGTCGCCGAGCTGGACGGCCTGCCGGGCACGTCGGTGGAGGTGTGGGACGAGGAACGGATCGTCGACGAGCGGCTCGGTGGGCTGCTCGGGGTCAACCGGGGCTCGGCCGAGCCGCCGCGGTTCGTCCGGGCCACCTACGACCCGGCCGGCGCGGGGAGCTCCGAGCCTGACGGTCCGGTGCCCCACGTGGTGCTGGTCGGCAAGGGCATCACCTTCGATTCCGGCGGCCTGTCGCTGAAGACGGCCGACGGCATGACCACCATGAAGACCGACATGAGTGGGGCCGCCATCGTGCTCGGCGCCCTGTCGGCCTGTGCCGACCTCGGGGTTCGGGTGAAGGTGACCGCCCTGGCGCCGATAACCGAGAACATGCCCGGCGGGGCGGCGGTCAAGCCGGGGGACGTGCTGCGGATCCGCAACGGCAAGACCATCGAGGTGCTGAACACCGACGCCGAGGGTCGGCTGGTGCTGGCCGACGCCCTGTCGCTGGCCGCCGAGATCGTTCCCACCCCTGACGCCGTGGTGGACGTGGCCACCTTGACCGGGGCCGCCGTGGTGGCCCTGGGCACCGGGATGGCGGCCCTGTTCGGCACCGACCCGACCCTGGTGGACGCCCTGCGGCAGGCCGGTGACCGCACCGGGGAGCGGCTCTGGCCGATGCCACTGCCGGACGACTACGCCGACCACATCGACTCCGACGTGGCCGACATGAAGAACATCGGTCGTCCCGGTCAGGCCGGAGCCATCTCTGCCGCCCTGCTCCTGCGGCGGTTCATCGGCGACCTGCCGTGGGCACATCTGGACATCGCCGGGCCCGGAAGATCGGCGGAGAGCACCGGCTACCTGTCCAAGGGCGGTACGGCCTTCGGCCTGCGGGCCTTGCTGGCCCTGCTGGACGCCTACGGCGCCAACGCCGGCCGCGAGGAGGCCCAACCGGCCGACTCGTAGGCCAGGGCCGGGTGGATGCCCCAGCGCAACAGGTGCCGTTCGACGCCGCCGCGGTCGTGGCCGAGCACCGCCAGGTCCAGGCCCAGGAGCCGGGCCCGGCGACGCTCGAAGGCCATGACCGGCCGGGGCTCGGTCCAGCGGGCGTGGTCCTCTTGCAGGGACACCGGCAGCCGGGCGACGTGGCGCAGGGGGATCGGCGGTACCGCCCGTCGCACCGCCAGGACGCCGGGGCCGGCGTGCCGGGCCAACTCGTACCGGCCGCAGCGCAGGATGGCCCGGCGGAACGGGGAGTGCCGGCTGCCCAGCCCGCCCAAGCCGAGGGACCGGGCGGTCTCGTCGAGATCCAGGTCGAACCCGTCGGGATGGGTGTCGAACCGGTCGGCGATGCGGCGGACCAGCCAGCAGGCCGACGGGCCGAGCAGCGGCAGCCAGAACCGCTCCACGTAGGTCGACCGGGGGTCGAAGCCCGTGGCCTCGACCGTGAGGTCCTCCCACGGCAGGATGGTGACGGGGCCGAGGCGCTCCGGGGCGTGCCGGCTGGCCAGGGCGATGGGGAGCTCAGGTGCGTCGGGAAGGGTGGTCATGGGCCCCACTGTGTGCCCTCGACTTTGCTGAGGACCTTGCTGGAACGTCAGCCCGACCATCGGCTTCACCCGAATAGGTTGATGACTATGACGTCGCTCGCCGATCGCACCATCGCCAGCCTCCGGGACCTCCACGATGAGCTCGCAGCCCTCGTTCCGACCCTGACCGGGGCGCAGCTGACTGGCCCGTCGGGTGCGTCCGAGTGGACCGTTGCCCAGGTCTTGTCCCATCTGGGCAGCGGGTCGGAGATTTCGCTGGCGACCTTTCAAACTGCCCTGACGGACGGGCCCGGACCGGAGCCGGACTTCAATCAGAGTGTCTGGGACCGCTGGGATGCGAAGACCCCGCAGGATCAGGCCACGGACTTTGTCGACCACGACGCCAGGTTGGTCGAGACCCTCGAGGCCTTAACCTCAGATCAACGGGAGAACCTCCAGATCAAACTGGGCTTCCTTCCGTTCCCGCTGGGGGTCGCCGCGATGGCGGGGATGCGCTTGAACGAGGTGGCCCTGCACAGCTGGGACGTGCGTCTCGCCGTCGACCCGGCGGCGACCCTGAGCGAGGCGACTGCCGCGGTGCTGATGGAACAGTTCTCCGGCGCCATGGGCTTCCTGTTCGGCCATCTCGGCAAAGCCGATGTCCTGGCCGAGCCGAGCCTCGTGGACGTGCACGGTTTCGGGCTGGACATCGCCGAGAGCGTGAGTTTCTCGACTGGGGCGGATAACGCCACCGCGACCTTCGTCGGGCCACCCGAAGCCTTTGTCCGGCTGGTCGGCGGGCGGCTCAAGCCCGAGCAGACGCCCGAAACCGTCAGCGTCGTCGGCAATGTGAGCCTCGCCGACCTGCGCCAGGTCTTTCCGGGCTTCTGATCCGACCTGTCGACTCCGTATAACCAGTGCAACAACTATAACAAAGTATAACAAACTTAAACAAGTATAACGCCCGGCCGATACACTTCGGTATGGCCAGGAATCCGTTCACTCCGACCTTCGGATCCCCTCCTCCCCTGCTAGTCGGGAGGCAGGACCGGATCGACGACTTCGGCGACGGCCTGGATGCGGGGCCTGGCTCTCCTCAGCGAGCGAGCCTGTTCACCGGCGTGCGGGGCGTGGGCAAAACGGTCCTGCTCAAAGCGGTGGAGGACGCGGCCAGATATCGCGGGTGGCAGGTCGTATCCGAGACGGCCCTGCCGGGAATGCTGCACCGGATCATCGCTGAGCACCTACCTGCGCTTCTAAGCGACCTCGATCCGAAAGCGACCAAGCGTCGGCTCAACTCGGCCGGGATCAACACCCCGGCCATCGGCCTCTCCGTCGGTTGGGACACCGTCACCTCGCACGAGGTGGCCGCCGGCCTTCGCACGCGGATCAATCAGGTCACGGATCTTCTCGCCCCTCGTGGCGCCGGGCTCCTCGTCACCGTCGACGAGGTCCACCGGGGTCAGTCCGACGCTATGCGACTGCTCGGGGCGGAGATCCAGGAGGCCTTTAAGAACCGGCGGAATGTCGCCTTCGCCGGTGCCGGGCTCCCGTCGTCGGTCAGCGAACTGCTCAACAGCGACGGCAGCACGTTTCTGCGCCGGGCAGACCGCCATGAGCTCGACGCGGTTGGGGATCCGACAGACCTGGCCGAGGCCATCCGGGTGCCGGTGGAAGAGGGTGGGCGTCAGATCGGGGACCGGGCGCTGGCGTTGGCCACGGCGGCGACGCAGGGGTACCCCTTCCTGATCCAGCTCGTCGGCTACCACATCTGGCGGCAGCACCCATCCCGCGAAGTGATCAGCGTGGGCGACGTAGAGGCAGGAATCCCGGCGGCGTACCGACGGATGGGTTCTCTGGTCCACGAGCCCACCCTGGCCTCGCTCTCTGACGTCGCCAAGACCTACCTCGTCACCATGGCCAGCGACGACGGTCCGTCCAAGACCGGCCAAGTAGCCGGCCGGATGGGGGTGACCCCGCAATACGCCGGGGTCTACCGGGGGCGGCTGATCGAGGCCGGGGTGATCCGGGCACTGGGCTATGGACGGGTCGAGTTCACGCTGCCCGGCTTGCGGGACTATCTACGCGACCACGCGACGTCCCTGGTCGCTCCGTTGGAC
>CAYVPF010000236.1:0-5076 GCA_964453355.1 uncultured Acidimicrobiaceae bacterium
GTCACCGCGAGGTCCTGCCGGATCGGGACCTCGGCCAGCGACGACAGGACCGCGGACCAGCCAGCCACCCGGCGGGCCTTGTCGTCGGCTCCCAGTAGGGCGAAGCTGTGGCCCCGGACCTCGAGCACCGCCGTGTACGTCCTGGACCGGCCGTCATGGACCACGCCGGCCGGCCCACCGACGGCGCCGGTCCGGACCTCCAGGATGTGCAGTCCGGCGAACGGCCCGGCGATCCGGCCCGGCGGCCCAGCCGCTGGGCCCGCTGGGCCTGCCGCACCGCCGGCGGCCGGGCCGGCCCCAAGGCGGTGGCCGGCCGACGGGACCGCCGACCGCCACCGCCGCCGCCCGGAGACCGACGCCGTGCCCCACCGGGCCACGGTGGGCAGCCACTCGTCCCCGGCCCGTCCGGCGATCGGCCAGCACCCCACGGCCACCCCGACCCCGACCGCCACGACGGCCACCACCACCGTCACCGGATCCGTCCGAGACCGCAACGCCAACACCGCCACCACCAATCCGGCGGCCATCGAGGCGATCTGCCCGGCCCGCCAGCCAGCGACCAGGCCCCGTCGCTCCAACGGCCCGAACCGGTACCGACCGGGGTCACTGTCCATCGGCACCACTCCCCCGGGCACCATCGGACTCGGTGGCCGACGCCGCACCGACCCCGTCCCCCCGGCCGCCCGGTGGCGTCCACCGGATCACCGGGCCCATGTGGTCTTGGGCCAGGGCCAGCGAGGCCCGCCGGGCAAATTCGTCTCCAGCCGGATCGGCGGCGTCTGGGCTCCCCGAAGCTGGGCTCCCCGAACCAGGGCTCCCGGTGTCCTTCTCGTTGGTGGTGACCGTCGAGGGCGGGCCGCCCCACAGCGGCGGCGACCCCCGGTGCGTTCCGACGCTGCCGCCCGACGGGCGGTCCGCGAGTACCCCGTCCGGCGCCGGGCCGCCTCGCCACATCGGTATCCCGCCCGGTCCGCTGGGCCCCCGGCCGGCTCCCTTCGTCCCCGCACCTCCGCTGCTGCCGCCAGCGCCGCCGCTGCCGCCAGCGCCGCTGCCACTGCCGCTGCCACTCCCTCCGGTGCTGGCGGCGCCGTCATCGCCACCGGGCGCGTCGAACGACGAACCGCCACCGGTACCCGGCACCACCGCGGCAGAAGAAGCGGCTCGGACGTGGCGGAGAGCGAACCGGGCCGCGCTCTGGGGGATCGGTCCGGACGGCACCACCCGGTGGCGGAGGCCCTCCAACTGATGGACCGCGCCGGCCTCGACGGCCGGGACGATGCGGAGGAGGACGAACGGGGCGAACACGGCCAGGAACAGCAGAGCGGCGCCGGTGAAGACCGAAGAGAGCCCGTCCGGGCCGCCGGAGTCCAGAGCCGACACGGCCAGGGACAGGACGACGACGATGACGAATTTGGAAAGGACGAGGGCCGCCAGGGTGTCGGCCAGGCGGCGGGCCCAGTGGGAGATGGCCGGCCACACCATGCTGGCCAGGGCCAGTGGGAGGAACAGCACGGCCACGTAGACCGCCGCCGTCCGGACCAGGAGCTCGAACCAGAGCGCCAGGGCCCCCAGGGCGAGCAGGAGCCCGGCGATGAACACGACAAAGGTCGACACTTGCGGTGTCCCGCCGACCAGCACGGCGGCCATGTCGGAGAGCTCCTGCTGAAGGGTGGCGCCGGCACCGGAGGACACGACGGAGCAGAGGGCGTCGGTGACGGCCAGGGACAGCTGCACCAGCTGGACGGCCACGGCGGTGAGCAGGAGGGCCAGCGGCAGCTGCAGGAGCGCCGAGCGGACCAGGGCGGCGGCGTTCTGGCGGTAGACGGCCTGCATGATGGACAGCAGCAGTACCGGCAAGGCGACCGCAGCGGCGATGCCGACCATGACCTCGTAGTGGGCCGTGAACCAACCGGCGCTCAGGTCGATGGACGTGGACGCCGACAACGCCGCCCCGACCTGGTCGAGCAGCCAGCCGGCACCGCCGGCTACCCAACTGGCCAGGTCGCCGAAGACCGCGCCGGCCCCGAGGCCGACGATGGTGGAGCCGGCACCGCCGACGGCCTGGCAGACCGGGTCCAGAAGGCCGGGACACCCGGGGATGGTCACGGCTGCACCGCGTGGCCGGTGGAGAAGAAGAAGTTGATGACCGCCGGGGCCGCCCCGATGAGCAGGGCGGCCAACCCCGAGACCAACACGGCCCGTCGGCCGACGAAGGACTGTTGGTAGTTCTGGCTGTGCGCCCCGAGGGCCCAGATGCCGGCACCGACGACCATGCCGACCAGGGCCAGGATCAGGGCCCAGCCGCCGATGCCGTTGGTCAGTGTCTGCAGCTGCGACGCCCCCGGGAGCTGGCCGGCGTTGGGTGTCAGCGACACGCCCACCGTCCGGGCCAGGGGTCCGGTGGCGAGTTGGGCGATGGCGAACGGGGGGATCACGGGCGGCTCCTCGTGGTCTGCGCAAGGCCCGGTCGGGCTGCGGACGGGACGACCCAAACGAGGATAGGGACTCAGAGAGTACTTTTCAAGATATTTCACTATTTTCCATGTCATTCCAATTGGGGTTCCACCGCTCCCGGACCTGGTCCTCCGCCGGATCGGCAGCCCGGCGGGCCCCTGGAAGCCCTGGTTCATGGACCGGCCGCAGCCCTGTCATGCTGGGGGTGATGGTCGTCCTGCGAGGACTGGAGGGAACGGTGTTGGCGGGCGCGCAGATCGGCGGCAGCAGCCTGTCGGCGGTGGAGCTCTACGCCATCGCCGCCGCGGTCCTGGTGGTGGCCGTGATCGTGGCCGCTCTGCTCGGCCGCCGGTCCGGCCGGCGGGCGCTGTCGCAGCGGCTGACCGCCCTGGGCACCCGGTTGGGCATCGACCCGCCGGCCGACGACCACAACATCGAGACCGCCCTGTCCTATCTGGAGCAGGTCACCGGGGCGGCCACCGAAGCGGTGGCCGAGTCCAGTGCCGACGCCATCCGGCTGCGGCGGTCGCTCGACACCCTCCCCCAGGGGGTGGTGATCTGCGACGAGAACGGCACGGTGCTGTACCGCAACGGCCGCGCCAACACCCTGATGACCAGCCGTCATGGCGACGCCCTGGCCGCCCAGGCGGTGACGGAGCTGCTGGAGGACGCCTGGCAGGGCGGCACGGCCGAGCGGACCTTGGACCTGTACGGCCCGCCGCGGCGCACCCTGACGGTGCGGGCCCGGCAGATCGACGACGGCCGGCGGCCGTTGGGCGTGATCGCCATCATCGAGGACGTGTCCGAGCGGCGGCGGCTGGAGGAGATCCGGCGGGACTTCGTGGCCAACGTCAGCCACGAGCTGAAGACCCCGATGGGCGCCCTGGGACTGCTGGCGGAGACGCTGGTGGGGGAGCCGGACGTGGAGGTAGCCCAACGGCTGGCCAGCCGCATCCACACCGAGGCGTTCCGGGTCAGCCGCATCATCGACGACCTGCTCGACCTCAGCCGTATCGAGTCGGAGGAGGCGCCGCCCCGGGAGCCGGTGCTGGTCAACCTGGTGATGGCCGAAGCCATCGAGCGGGTCCGGGCCACCGCCGACCAGCGGGGCATCACCATCTCGCTGTCCGAGCCGTACCCGCCGGTGGCGGTCCTCGGTGACCGCCGGCAGCTGGTCTCGGCCATGCATGCCCTGCTGGAGAACGCCGTCACCTACTCCTACGACGGCACCACCGTGGCCGTGACCGGCACCGTGGTCACCGACGGCTTCGACCAGGGACCCGAGGCCGCCTCGAACGCCGTCGCCCCGACCACGGCCACCGCCACCACCGGCGGGAACCTGTCGTCGCTCGGCGCCGGGGTCGGCAGCACAACCTTTTCCCTGGCCGAATCCGGCGGACCAGCCGCCCCGGCCGGTAGCAGCCCGGTCGGCGGCGGCTCGACCGTCGACCTGTGGCCACCGGCCGACGACGCCGAGCCCATCACCGACCCCGGCGGCCCGTCACTTGGCGGCCCGTCACTTGGCGGCCCGTCACCTGGCAACTCGGCCCCGGGCGGCTTGTCCGGAAACGGCCTGACCGACCGGTCCACCTTCGGGGCCAGCTCCGCCTTCGGTGGCCCCGCCGCCTTCGGGGCCAAGTCGACCCTCGGGGCCAACGGAACGGACGCCGGCCCGGACGCCGGAGGGGGCGGCTCGATGCCGGCCGGGGCCGAGGCCGCCGGGCGGCCGGCACCCCGCGAGACCGTGCGGCTGTCGGTGGCGGACCACGGGGTGGGGATCCCGGCCCGCGACCTCGACCGCATCTTCGAACGGTTCTACCGTGTCGACCACGGCCGCAGCCGGGAGACCGGGGGCACCGGGCTCGGGTTGTCGATCGTCCGGCACGTGGCCAACAACCACCAGGGCTGGGTGGACGTGGAGTCCCGCGAGGGCGACGGGTCCACCTTCACCCTGGTCCTCCCCTTACAGCCGGAGCGAACCTCATGACCGACCGACGCGGGTACCCGAACGCCCACGATGCCCGTCCGCTCAGCGTGCTGCTGGCCGAGGACGAGGAGTCGTTCATCGACGCCCTGGTGGTGGGGCTGGGCCACGAAGGGTTCAAGGTCACCGTGGCCCGGGACGGCCTGGAAGCGCTGCAGCTGTTCGAAGAGACCAACCCGGACCTGGTGCTGCTGGACCTGATGCTGCCGAAGATGTCCGGCATCGACGTCTGCCGGTCCATCCGGGCCCACTCGCCGGTGCCCATCATCATGGTCACGGCCAAGGGGGCGGAGATCGACACGGTGGTCGCCCTGGAGGTGGGGGCCGACGACTACGTCACCAAGCCCTACCGCCTCCGGGAGCTGGTGGCCCGGATGCGGGCGGTCATGCGGCGGACCCCGGCCCACTCGGGATCGGGAACCGGGTCGGATTGGTCGGACGGGTCGGCCGACGACACCACCATCGAAGCCGGGCAGGTGCGGGTGGACCTCGACCAGCGACGGGTGTTCGTCCGGTCCGAGGAGGTGCACCTGCGCCGCAAGGAGTTCGAGCTGCTGCGGTTGCTGGTGGACAACGCCGGCCGGGTGTTGACCCGCGACGTCCTGATCGACCGGGTGTGGGGCACCGACTACATCGGC
>CAYVPF010000237.1:0-5037 GCA_964453355.1 uncultured Acidimicrobiaceae bacterium
TCCCACCCGTTTGATCACCATGACGGGAACGTTACCGCGGAGTACGAATTCGTATTCCTGTTGGTATGACCTCCTAGTTCATCGGCAGTAAGCGGCGGCTATTGCTCCTGTTCGCGCCGTTGCCGGCTGGCGACGGCCTGGTCGGCCATGAACGCCAGGAACGCCTCGGGGTCGCGGCGGAACTGCTCCCACGCCTCCCGGGCCGCCGCCGGGGCCACCACCAGCGCCCGGTTCTGCGCCACCCCGTCCAGGATGTCGGCGGCCATGGCCTCGGCCGGGTACGGGTCGCCCAGGGCGTTGGTCAGCAGCTTGCGCACGTTCAGCGGGCTGGGCCCGCCGGGGTTGGCCGGGCCGCCCTGGTCGAGCAGCGGCGTCTCCACCGGCCCGGGGCAGACCACCGTCACCCCGACCCCGTGGGCCGCCGCCTCCACCCGCAGGCTGAGGCTGAGGCCTACCACCCCGGCCTTGGCCGCGGCGTACGGGGTCAACAACGGCGACGGCACCAGCCCGGCCAACGAGGCGGTGTTCACGATGTGCCCGGAACCCTGCCGGACCATGAGGGGGTAGGCGGCGGCCACCCCGTAGACGACGCTGTGCAGGTCCACGTCGATGACCGTCAGCCAGTCCTCGACGGCCAGCGCCTGCGCCGGGCCGCCGGCACCGATGCCGGCGTTGTTGCACAGCAGGTCGATCCGGCCGTGCCGCCCGGCCACGCCGTCCACCAGCGCCTGCACGGCGCGGCGGTCGGTCACGTCCAAGGCGGTCCCCTCGGCGGCCGCCCCCAGGCTGTCGGCCACCCGGCGGGCGCCGTCGCCGTCGAGATCGGCCAGCACCACCGTGGCCCCCTCGGCCACCAGGGCGGTGGCCAGGGCCCGGCCGATGCCCGACGCCGCCCCCGTGACCACCGCCACCTGGCCGGCGAACCGCCGGCCGCTGGCCCCGACGTCGGGCTCTGCCATCGACGGAGCTTAGGTGTGGGACGCTCTTCGGCGTGATTGTCGGGTCCTCCCTCACCGTCGAGATCGGCGACCGGATGCTGCTCGCCGACGGCTCCTTCGTGGTGGGCGCCGGTGAGAAGGCGGGCCTGGTCGGCCGCAACGGCGCCGGCAAGTCGTCGGTGATCTCCGTCCTGGTCGCCGAGCCGTCCGACCAGGTCCGGTCCCGGGGCAACGTCCGCATCACCGGCACCCTGGGGTGGCTGCCCCAGGTGCCCCCGCCGCAGGGATTGGGGTTGGACCCGAGCGGCTTCTCCCATGTGCTGTCGGCCCGCGGGCTCGACGTCCTCGACGACGCCCTCGACCAGGCCCGGCGGCAGATGGCCAAGGACCCCACCACCGAGGCCATCACCCACTTCTCGGACCTGGAGCAGCAGTACCGGGAGAACGGCGGCTACGAGGCCGAGTCCGTCATGGGCCGCCTGGCCGCCGGCATCGGCCTCCGGGAGGACCTGCTGCTGGACGACATCGAGGCGCTGTCCGGTGGCCAGCGCCGCCGGGTGGACCTGGTCCGCATCCTGTTCCAGCAGCCCGACGTCATGATCCTGGACGAGCCCACCAACCACCTGGACCTGGCGGCCAAGCAGTGGCTGATGGACGAGCTGGCCACGTTCCAGGGCGCGCTGCTGGTGGTCAGCCACGACCTGGCCCTGCTGGACCGGTCGATCACCAAGGTGTTCCACCTCACCGACGGCCGCCTGCACGAGTACAAGGGCACCTACTCCAGCTATCGCACCCAGCTGGCCGCCGACACGGCCCAGCGGGAGCGGGCCGCCCAGTTGGAGGGCCGGGAGATCAAGCGCCTCACGACCCTGGCCGACTCCATGCGGGGCCAGACCGCCCGGCGGGCCCGCGTCGCCAAGTCCCTCGACCGCCGGGTGGGGCGGCTGGAAGGGCAGCGCACCGAGGTGTTCGCCCGCGAGCGCCAGGCCGTCTTCCGGCTGCCCACCCCCCAACGGTCCGGGGTGACCCCCCTCGAGGTGGCCCACCTGGCCGTCCGGTACACGGAGGAGCCGGTCCTCTCCGACGTCTCCTTCGCCGCCGGCCGCGGCGACCGCATCGTGGTCATCGGCCGCAACGGCGCCGGCAAGTCCAGCCTGCTCCGCTGCGTGGCCGGGGTGCAGGACCCGTCATCGGGCACCGTCAGCTTGGGCGCCAACGTCGCCATCGGCTATTTCGCCCAGGAGCACGAGCAGGTGGACCTCAGCCGGACGGCGCTGGCCAACGTGGACGACTCGGTGCTGAAGACCGACCCGGAGCGCCGGGCGCTCTTGGGCTCCTTCGGCCTCCCGTCCAAGGCCGCCGACCAGATGCCGGCCACCCTGTCCGGCGGCGAGCGGGCCAAGCTGGGGTTGGCCATGCTGGCTGCCGGGCGGGCCAACCTGCTGATCCTGGACGAGCCCACCAACAACCTGGACCCGACGTCCATCCAGGCCGTCGGCCGCATGCTCAGCGCCTGGCCCGGCACCCTGGTGGTGGTCAGCCACGACCGGTCGTTCGTGGCCGCCCTCGACCCCACCCACGCCCTCGCCCTGCCCGACGAGCGCTACGACTTCTGGCGCGACGAGTACCTGGACGACGTCGCCCTGCGCTGAGACGATTAGGGCTGGGGGCTACCGGCGGACCACGAACCGGACCGTGGTGCCCTGTGGCCCGCGGACCAGGTCGAGGGTGTCGCACAGCTGCCGGGCCACCCACAGGCCCAGGCCGCCGGGGTCCGGCTCGGCGCCGTGGGACGGCGGCACCAACCCCACCAGGGGGTCGTCCACGCCGGGTCCGCTGTCGGTGACCGTGCACACCACCGTCCCGTTGCTCGCCCACACCTTGGCCCGGGCCACGCTGGACCCGTGGATCAGGGCGTTGGTGGCCACCTCGGTGAAGGCCAGCAACAGGTCGTCCAACCGGTCGGGGCCCAGGCCGGCCCGCACGGCCACCACCCGCAGGGCGTCCCGGGGGATCGACACCTCCGGACCGAGCCGTAGGACCAACGCCGGCGGAAAGTCCTCCACCGCCATCGCCTCGCTCGGCATAGCCCGCAGCGCCGACGCCGGGTCGGTGTACCCGGGGCTCGGCCGCCGCCGGCCGTCCCGCCACAGATCCGGGTGGGTGTGCTCCACCCGGACCAGTACGGCCGGAGGCGACGACCGGAGGTCGTAGGGACAGACGATGGTCACCGCGGTGCCCCCGAAAGCGGCCCCGATGGCCGCCTCGTACTGGGCCCAGGCCAGGTGGTCGGCCGGGCTCAGGGCCGGCGGCACCTCCGCCACCAACCGGAGCCGTGACACCCCGTCCCCCAGGTGGGCGTCGAACAGCTTGCGGTAGGCGGCGATGGCCGCGGCCGGGCTCGCCGGCCGTCCCCCGGGCCGGGCCATGGGGGAGTCCAGGAACAGCACGCCGGCCCCGCCGTCGGGGTACTCAGACCGGGATCCCTCCCACGGGGCTTCCTCCGATGGGGCTTCCTCCGACAGGGCGTTCTGCAGCAGCGCCGCCCGGTCCGTCGGGACCGCCACCAGGACCTTCTCGCCGGACTCCAGGCCTTCGGCCACGAACGGGACCAGGGCGTCCAGGTAGTCCTCGTCGGATACGTACAGGAGGGCGACATGCTGCGACACCGGCCCGCCCTCGGGTCCGCCGGGCTCGGGTTGCATCGCCCATGACGTTACCGCGGCACCGGTCCCTGGGGCCGATCCCAGGCACGATCCCGGGCCCGATCCCCCGGGTGCCGTAGCCGGGCCGACCCCGGGCATGCCAAAGTGACCGCCATGACCGAGACCGCCCCCGCCGCTTCCGACTACCGGGCCGGCCGGCCGGGCCTGCTGGCCCTCGTCGGCGGCACCGCCTGGACCGCCGGCTGCGACTTCGACGCCGAGCTGCTGGCGGCGTCCGGCGGCAACAAGGTGGTGGTGCTGCCCACCGCCGCGGCCTACGAGCACCCCGAGCGGGTGGTCATCGCCGCCGCCGAGTGGTTCGCCGCCCTCGGGGCCGAGGTCGAGGGGTTGATGGTGGTCGGCCGGGCCGACGCCGAGGACGACGGTGCGGCCGAGGTCGTCCGCCGGGCCCGGTTCGTGTACCTGAGCGGCGGCTCCTCCCTCCACCTGCGGTCGGTGCTGAAGGACTCCAAAGTGTTCGCCGCTCTCCGCGAGGCCTGGTCGGGCGGCGCCGTGGTGGCCGGAGCGGGGGCGGGGGCCATGGCCCTCACCGATCCGATGGTGGACCCCCGGGGGGGCGCCCTCACGGTCGGCCTCGGCCTGGTCGACGGCCTCGCCGTCATCCCCCACTTCGGCGACGCCGGCGAGGACGCCCACGGGGAGAAGCTGCACCGGTCGGTGATGCTGGCCCCCAAGGACCTGCCGGTGGCCGGCGTTCCCGAGCGCACCGCCCTGCTCCGCGACCCGGACGGCAGCTGGCGCACCGCCGGCGTCGGGTCCGTGACCGTCTACCTGGGCGGGGCCCTGGCCGCGGGCGGCCTGGCCGCTCTGGGCTGAGAGCGGCGAATCGGCCGTCGCCACTCGCCGGAGGGCCCGCGGCCGGGTGACGACGTCCACCACTACGTCCCCGTCCTTCGTCTGTTCTGCCCGGGGCAACCGATGGCCAGTAGCCCGTGCAGCTACCAGCACCATCATCCCTCCGACCAGGCACTAATCGTCGATCGGCACCATCCCGGCCAACAGGCCCAGAGCCCGAAGCGTCTCGCGATGTCGTGGCCGCAGGTCGGCCGACAGGTCGACGTCACGCATCGAAGCGGCCGCCGATCAGCCGATCCAGCACCGTATCGGCCGCCCGGTCGTCCCGGTCGGCCAGATCCAGCCAGGCCACCCACGGGCTGGCCGACTGGCAGCCATCCTGGAACGGCCAGGCGCCGTCGTCGACCACGTGGAGGTACAGGTTGGCCCCGTCAGGCGCCGGCGTGCCACCCGCTCGTTCCAGCAGTTCACGGGCTTCGCTTCGGCGGAGGTAGATATCGTGCATGTCCCCCACATCCACCGGCGCCCCCGCCGCCGCGGCGGCGTAGCGCCCGCCCAGCACCCCCTGGTCGAGGAGG
>CAYVPF010000238.1:0-4989 GCA_964453355.1 uncultured Acidimicrobiaceae bacterium
AAGGTGGTCGGCCTGCTCCGGCAGGGGACACAAGTGCTCTCCTACGCCCTGCCCTTCCTCGGTGCCGACGGGCCCCGGACCTACCTTCTGGCCGGGGAGAACAACGCGGAGATGCGCGACCAGGGCACGGTCCTGTCCGTCGCCGAGCTCACGGCGACAGGCGGGACGCTCAGCATGGGCACAGCGGAGAGCGTCGGTACAGTCCCCCTGTCCACCCCCGCCCCGGTACCGGTGCCGGCGGGCACGGCCAAGATCTTCGGGGCCCTGGAGCCGACCCAGCTCTGGCAGTCCACCAATGCCACCGCCACATTCCCGTGGTCGGGCCTCGACATGCAGGCCATGTACGGCCAGGCGGCCGTCCGGCACGTCGACGGCGTCATCGGCATCGACGTACCGGCCGTGGCCAGCCTCTTGGCCCTGACCGGTCCCGTGACAGTGCCCGGCATCGACCAGCCGATCAGTTCGTCGAACATTGCCACGGTGCTGCTCAACCAGCTGTACCAGGGCTACCCCGCCGGCGCGCAGACAGCCCGCCACGACGAGATCTCGGCCACCGCCCGGGCCGCCATCGACAAGATGAAGACCGAGCACATCGACCTGGCCGCCCTGGCCCAGGCCCTGGCCACCGACGTGGCCGGCCGGCACTTGCTGGTCTGGGACGAGACACCCGGCTACGAACGGATCCTGGTGAAGGCCGGTGCCTCAGGTGCCGTCGACACGGTGGACCCGACCCGGACGTTCCACGTCGCCGTCGAGAGCGCAACGGCGGCCAAGCTGGACTACTTCATCCACGTCAAGCTGCGGATGGACGTCACCCTCAACGACCAAGGCACAGCGGTGGTGTACACCTACGTCACCATCGTCAACGACGCCCCCGCCGGCCAAAAGCCGTCCAACCAGCTGGGGCCCGACGGTGTGAACACGTCGGTGCCCGGCCAGTACGCCTCCCGGGTCCTCCTGTGGTCGCCCCGAGGGTCCGAGGCCGCCGGGGGCACCGACGAGTCCGGTCTGGTCGTGAACGAGACAGCGGTCTCGGTCCTGCCCCAGCAGCAGCAGACCGTACTGTTCAAGACCACCATCCCGAATGCCGTCCGGAACGGTCGGGTGACCCTGCACCTCGTCCCACAGCCCACGCTCAGCCCGGCCGCAGCCACGATTCAGATCGCCGCCGGCCCGGACTGGTTACTGCACGGTCAACGACAGGTCTCCGAGGCCGTTAACAAGGCCTTCACATTCTCTTGGAGCGCTGTCCGTCGCTGAATTCCCAGCTCAGAGGGACTTGCAACCGACGTACTGCAACGGCCGGGGCCTTCCCGGCCCTCCCTATTCCGGGGGAAAAGGCGTCTCGTAGTGGGGCTTATGGGGTAGAGTTGCGCTTGACGCACGAGCCGGTGTCGTCGGCGGAAGAGCGGTTCCGATCTAGCCGACCCTATTGGGAGCGCATGGTGGACATCCGAAAGATCTTGGGTAGTGGCGCAGCCGTAGTGGTGCTGGCCATCGGCGGACTCACCGCCGGAGGGGTTGTGGTGGCCAGCGCGGCCACAACCACAGGCACCACGACCACGACGACCGCGCCGGGGTACCCGGGGACGACCACCACGACGGTGCCGCCCTCCACCACCACCACGACGACCGGCAAGGGTGCACCGGGGAGCCCCACAAACCCGATCCCGGTGACGACAGGCGGCACGGTGACCATCGTCATCGGCGGTGCAGCGACCACGATCTCTATCGCCGGCTTCGCCCCGGGCAGCACGGCGACCATCACCATCAACGGGACGGCGCTGAACATCGTCATCTCGGCGACGGCGGGCGGCACGCTGCTGATGACCTTCACCATCACCGACCCCCACATCAGCGTCAACGGCAGTACCCCGATCCCCGCCAACTTCGGGGCCAACGCCATCACCCTGAGCGGGACGGCGCCGGGCGGGAGCGTCATCACCAAGTCGTTCACGATCAACATCCCCAGCACGGCGGCCACGACTGGCACTTCCTCGTCCAGCACGACGTCGACGTCACTCGCCTTCACCGGTGCCGACATCGCGGCGACCGTGGTCGGCGGCCTGCTCCTGGTGGCCATGGGCACCCTGCTGGTCGTGTTCACCCGTCGACGCAGCAGCCGCCAGCACTCGTAAGCTCCGCTCGGCCCGGTCCATGGCTTGATGGCCATAGACCGGGTCGTAGCCGGGGCGGCCGGTCAGGCCAGGGACCAGGCGGCGCCGGCCAGCGTGCCGATGAGCCTGTCGACGTCGGCGACCATCGACCGGTAACCGGACGCCGGACCACCCATCGGGTCCTCGACGTCGTCTTCCCGCGAAGCTCCGAGCAGATCGGCGGCGCGGCGGCCCCGGTGCAGCTCGGCCAGCCACTCCCCCAGGGCCGTTCCCTCCCGCCGGGCCCCGACCAGGCCGGACCGGCGCACGACCTCCCGGAGGCTGAACGTCTTCGAGAACGCCGCCGGATCGAGCATCACCGCTTCCCGGACGTGCTCCCGGGCCATCCCCACCACTAGGTCGGCTTCGCCGACATCCGCTTCGACCAGCCGCCGGCTGCGGTGCCCAGCCAGGTCCACCCCGGCCTCGCTGGCCGCGGCGACCACTTCGGCGGGGGGTGCCGATCCACCGTCCAACAGGCCGGCCGAGCTCACGTCGCCGTCGACCCCCATGGACGACAGCCGTCGGGCCATCAAGGCGGCGGCCACCGGCGAGCGACACTGATTGCCGGTGCACACGAACAGGATCCGGGCCGGCATCACCCGTGGCCCCATCCGCCGTTCGTCCCGCCATCCACGGACCGTATGTACCACAGCCGCGGCCGCGCCTCGTAGGGTGATGTAACGTTACATCATGCTTCGGACGCAGATCTCCCTCACCGAGGAGGAGCGGCGGGCGCTCGACGACGCGGCCTCCCGCACTGGGCGGTCCATCTCGGCACTCATCCGCGAGGCCGTCGACACCGTCTACATGTCGGCACGGTCGGCCAACGAGGACCTCCGGGATATGAGCCGGGCCTTCGGCGCCTGGAAAGACCGGGACCTCGACGGCGCGACTTGGGTAGACGAACGGCGTTCCGGCGCCCGCCTTCCCCGCCGCGATACATGACCGCCCTGGTCGATACCTCCATCTTCATCGACTACCTGCGGGGCCACCCAGCCGCCAGCGAGCTGCTCCAACACGAGCGAGCCGGCGGGCCCCTCCACTCGAGTGAGATCACCCGCCTCGAGATCCTGGCGGGCATGCGAGCCGCCGAGGAACAGACAACCCGTTCCCTCCTCGGCACGATCACCTGGCACCCCGTCGACGTCGACGTCGCCGAGGACGCCGGTGCCCTCGGCCGCCAGTGGCTCTCGAGCCACGGCGGTATCGACAGTGCCGACTTGGCGATCGCCGCCACGGCGCTCCGGATAGGGGCGCGGCTGCTCACCCGCAACGTGCGCCACTTCCCGATGTTCCCCGGACTTCAGGCTCCCTACTGACCGCCCCGGCACTCCTGCTCCATCGATCTCCGGCCGGGCGAGGGGAAGGGTCGACGGCCCCGGGGGGCAGTCTCGATTGACGGCCGAGCCCTCCCGTGGCAGCGTTAGTCGCATTCGTATGCCGCAACCGGCATGACAGCTGTCGACCCAGGTGGAGGGGCTCGTGACCACGCGTAGCAACGGACCGAGGCTCCGCCGGATCATGGCGATGCTGGCGATAGCCGTGGCCGGGACCGCCACGGTGGCCGGCGGCATCGTCGGCCTCGCCGCGACCACGGCCGGAGCCGCCGCCTGCACCACGCCGGCCGCGACACTCCAGACGGCGGTGAACGGGGCCACCTCGGGCGCCACGATCGTCGTCTGCGCCGGCACCTTCCCCGGCACCCTCACCCTCCCGGCCAACAAGGTGCTGACCCTGGACGGCGCCAATGCCACAGTCCCGGGTACCGGTTCCCGGGGGGCGGAGACGGTCATCGACCCGGCCAGCACCTCCACCGGCCCGGTGATCTACGGCAGCGGATCGGCGGGGGGCACCATCAACGGGTTCACCTTGCAGAACAGCGCCGACCCGAGCACCATCCTCCACGGGATCACCGCGCCGGGCTCCGACGGCGGCTTCACCTGGAAGGACAACGTCATCCAGGGCAACGGCCAAGGGATCAGGTTCAACACGTCCGGATCTGGCAGCCCGGCCACGACGACGATCAGTGGCAACAGCTTCGTGACCAACAACGCCGACCCCGCAAGCACGACATCCGGCGTGGCCCTGTACGCGACGGCCCACACCACCGCGGTCACCGTGACCGGCAACACCTTCACGAACAACGCCAACTCGGCCAGCGACTACGAGAACGGCGTGATCAACACCGTTGGCTGTGCCGGCACCGGCTGCAGCGGCTGGACCATCTCGGACAACGTCGACGCCCAGTCCGGCGCCGACGGGAACAACTTCCTGGTGCTGCAGGGGCTATCCGGGGCCCAGGTCACCGGCAACACGGTCACCTTCAGCAACGTCAGCGGCGCCCACCCGGCCATCTACCTCGACTCCGGGACCACCGGCGGGACGATCAGCGACAACACCGTCACCGGCGATGCCAGCCAGGCGGCCATCTACCTCAACGACAAGTTCGCCAACGGCGGCACCGGGGTGCAGATCACCGGCAACACCCTCACCGACGACCAGTACGGGGTCTGGATCGCCGACGACGACATGGCCCACACCCCGTACTCCGACGTCACCATCTCGGCCAACAACATCCAGGGGGCCACCGCCACGGCGCTCAACCTCTGGGCGGCCACCGGCGACACCGTGTCGGGGAACACCCTGGCCGGCGCCGGCTCGGGGCTGACCGTCACGAACGGCAGCGGGTTCACCCTCAGCGACAACGCCATCAGCGCCCCCTCCGCGGCAGCCACCACCGTCATCGGGATCTACGGCACCGATGCCGTGTTCACCGTCAGCGACAACACCGTGAGCAACCAGTGGGACGGGATCCTCCTGGCCACCGGCG
>CAYVPF010000239.1:0-4932 GCA_964453355.1 uncultured Acidimicrobiaceae bacterium
GGTCGACGGAGGACGTGGTCGGCACCGGACTGCCGTCCCGGAGGCTTGCCGATGCCGATGCGGACGCGGACGAAGTCGAGGGTGTGGAGGTGCGCCTGGATGGACCGGAGGCCGTTGTGCCCGGCAATGCCGCCGCCGACCTTGACCTTGACCTTACCGGGGGGCAGGTCGAGCTCGTCGTGGACGACGACCAGGCGGTGGGGGTCTTCGATGCCGAAGCGACGGAGCAGCGGTCGGACGGCGGCGCCGGAGTCGTTCATGTAGGTGTTGGGCACGGCCAGGGCCACCCGGGCGTCGCCGATACGGACCTCCGCGACCATGGCGGCCTGGCCCTTTTCGGGTCGCAGCTGGCCGGTGCCGTGCCGGGCGGCGACCATCTCGACGGCGTCGGCGCCGGCGTTGTGCCTGGTGCCGGCGAACTCCTGGCCGGGGTTGCCCAACCCGACCACCAGCAGGTCGGCCGGGATCCCCCGGCGGGCGTCCCGGCCGCCGTCCGGCCCGCGGCCCCCGAAGAGGCGAGGCAGGGCTTAGTCCCCGGCGGACTCGGAGGCGCCGGCCGCCTCGGGCGCGGCGCCGTCGGCCGTGGGCTCGCCCTCGCCGCCTTCGCCCTCGCCGGCCACCCGGGGCGGCTGGCCACTGACGACCACCGCTTCGTCCTCAAGGTCGGTGGTCACTCCCGACGGCAGCGCCAGGTCGGACACACGGATGGCCCCACCGATGGTCAGCTCGGAGACGTCCACCTCCACGACGGTCGGGATGTCGGCCGGACGGGCGTGGATGGTGATGGTGAACAGCTGCTGGTCGACCATGCCGTCCCCGTGGGCGACCTCCAAGGCCTCACCGATCAGGTTGACGGGGACATCGGCGGCGATGACCTCGTCGCGGCCGACGATCTGGAAGTCGATGTGGGTGACGGTGCCCTTGACGGGGTGCCGCTGCAGCACCCGGGCCAGGGCCAGGTAGGTGGTCTCCCCGGTGTCCAGACTGAGCAGGGCGTTGGTGCCGGACTCCCCGGACAGCGCCACCCGCAGGTCCCGGCCGACCACCGCCACCGGCACCGGATCGGTGCCGTGGCCGTAGACCACGCCCGGGATCTTGCCCTCGGCCCGCAGCCGACGGGTCGGGCGGGACCCGAGGTCGCGGCCGACCTCGGCGTGCAGGATGATGTCGGGCATGGCGAGTCTCCTCGGGCGAAACGATCTGGTGGCGACCGGGCGCCGTACCTGGTCAGGTGGCCCTGGTCAGGTGGCCCGGACGAACGGCCCACCAGCGTAGCCGGTCCGGGACGGCGGCCACCACCGGAGGTCACCGGCGGGGCCGACGATCCTCCGGGGGCAGATCAGGCCAGGTTCTCGCCGCCGAAGATCTCGGACACCGACGTGTCCTCGAAGACGGCGTCGATGGCGTCGGCGATGATCTTGGCCACCGACAGCACCTCGAGCTTGTCGAACACCCGCTCGTCGGTGACCGGGAGGGTGTCGGTGACCACCACCCGGGAGATGGTGGAGGCCTTCAGCCGGTCGACGGCCGGGTCGGACAGGACGGCGTGGGTGGCCATGGCCCAGATGTCGGCGGCCCCGGCATCGGCCAGCAGCTCGGCGGCGGCACAGATGGTGCCGGCGGTGTCGATCATGTCGTCGATCAGGATGCAGTGCCGCCCCTGCACCTCACCGACCACGTGGCGTGCCTCCACCCGGTTGGCCGTACCCCGCGGGCGGGTCTTGTGGACCAGGGCCAGGTCGCTGCCGAGGTGCTGGCTGTACCGCTCCGCCACCTTCACCCGACCGGCGTCGGGCGCCACCACCACGGCGTTGCCGTCGGAGTGTGCCCGCAGGTACCCCTCCAGCACCGGGGCGGCCGTCAGGTGGTCGAACGGCACGTCGAAGAACCCTTGGATCTGCCCGGAGTGCAGGTCCACGCTGACCACCCGGTCGGCACCGGCGGCCGACAGCATGTCGGCCACCAGCTTGGCGGTGATCGGTTCCCGGCCGGTCGACTTGCGATCCTGCCGGGAGTAGCCGTAGTAGGGGCAGACGGCCGTGATCCGCTTGGCCGACGCCCGCTTGGCGGCGTCGATCATGATCAGCTGCTCCATCACGGTGTCGTTGACCGGCCCGCAGTGGGTCTGGACGATGAACACGTCGGCCCCGCGGAGTGAGGTGTCGTAGCGGCAGTGCACCTCGCCGTTGGCGAACTCCCGCAGGTTGGCCTCGCCCAGCTCGACGCCGAGCTGGCCGGCGATCTGGCTGGCCAGCTCGGGGTGGGACCGCCCGGACACCAGAGCCAGCCGGCGGTGCGGGACGTACTCCACGACGCTCAACCTACCGCGTCCGGCGAAGGACCACCGGGGCCGGAGAGGACGGTGAACGGCGGCACCACCTCTCCCGGGGGGACCACGGCCCCGGGGGACAGGACGGCGAAGGGACCGACGGTGGCGTCGGCGCCGACGGTGGCCTCGGTGGCGGTGCTGTGGCGGATCTCCACCCGGTCGCCCACCACGGTGTCGGTCAGGGTGGTGTCCGGGCCGATCTCGCTGCCTTCCCCCACCCGGCAGCCGCCGCGGAGGATGGCACCGGGCAGCAGCACCACGTCGGTGGCCAGCTCCACGTCGGCGTCCACGTAGGTCCGCTCCGGGTCCCACATGGTCACGCCCCGGCGCATCCACCGCTCGTTGATCCGGTCCCGCAGCTCCGCCTCGGCGATGGCCAGCTGGGCCCGGTCGTTGACCCCGGCGGCCTCCATCGGGTCGGCCACGGTGACGGCCTCCACCCGGTAGCCGGCCTGGTGCAGGACCTTGACGACGTCGGTCAGGTAGTACTCCCCCTGCTGGTTGGCCGGGGTGAGCCGCCGCAGTGACGGGGCCAGCAGGCCGCGGCGGAAGCAGTAGATGGACGTGTTCACCTCCGTGATGGCCCGCTCCTCGTCGGTGGCGTCGCGGTCTTCCACCACCTTCACCACCTGGCCGTCCCGGGCCCGCACCACCCGGCCGTAGCCGGCGGCATCGGCGATGTCGGCCGTCAGCAGGGTGGCGCCGGCGTCGTGGGCTCGATGGTGCCGGACCAGGGCGGCCAACGTCGGCGGCCGCAGCAGCGGGGTGTCCCCGGGCAGCACCACCACGTCCTCCTCGTCGCCGTCCAGGCCGGTGTCGTCCGGCAGGCCGGTCAGCCCGACCGCCGCGGCGTCACCGGTGCCGCGCTGCTCGGCCTGCTCCACCAGCTGGATCTCCATGGATTTCGGGGCGTGCTCCATCAGGGTCTTGCCCACCCACTCCCCCCGGTGGCCGACCACCACGACCACCCGGTCCACGTCCAGCTCCGCCAGGGCGTCGAGGACGTGCAGCACCATGGGCCGGCCGCACAGCCGGTGCAGCGGCTTCGGGCGGGTGGACCGCATCCGGGTCCCCTCTCCGGCGGCCAGGACGACGGCGGACAGCGGGCGGTGGGGCATGCCGCCATTCTCCCCCTTCGGTCACCCCGGCGGGACATACCGGCCGCCGGCCGGGCCGGTCCGACGGCCAAGGGGGTGGAAGGGGGCGGTACCGGCACATCTTTTTTCTCCGCGCCGGCGCGACTTTGTGAGCGCATCCGCTCTAAAACTGGCGCCGGCGCGGTCAGCGAACACCATCCACCGCCCTCGCTCCCCGTCCACCCGCCGCCGCCGGGCCAGGTCCGCCACCCCGGCGGTACGCTCGGCCCGGTGACCCACGTCGACTACGACGAGCTCGGACTGTTCCACGAGAACGCCGAGGAATTCGACCTCCCCTACGACGGTCCCCCGGCCGTCCGCCGTGAGCTCGTGCCCGTCGGCCCCGGCCGCCAGCTCAGCGCCCTGGTCTGGGGCACCGCGCCACCCGAACTGGTGTTCTTGCACGGCGGCGCCCAGAACGCCCACACCTGGGACACCGTGGCCCTGGCCCTGGACCGGCCGTTGGTGGCCATCGACCTCCCCGGCCACGGCCACTCCGACGGCGGCGTCGGCGGCCCGGATTCGGTGGCCCATGACGCCGACGACGTCGCCACCGTCATCCGGGCCCTGGCCCCCGAGGCCGAAGCGGTCGTCGGGATGTCGCTGGGCGGCGTCACCGCCCTGGCCCTGGCCGACCGGTCCCCTGAGCTGGTCCGCCGGTTGGTCCTCGTCGACATCACCCCCGGGGTCGACGCCGTCAAGGGGGCCGCCATCATGGCCTTCGTCGACGGCCCTCCCACCTTCGCCAGCTTCGACGACATCCTGGTCCGGACGATCGAGCACAACCCCACCCGGTCGGTGTCGTCGCTGCGCCGCGGCATCCTGCACAACGCCGTCCAGCAGGACGACGGCAGCTGGGTGTGGCGGTACGCCCGGTTCCGCCAGGAGAGCGGCCACACCCACCCGGACTTCGCCGACCTCTGGGACGCCGTCTCCTCCCTCACCGTCCCGGTCCTATTGGTCCGCGGCATGGCCCCCGGATCGGTGGTCGACGACGACGACGAGGCCGAGCTGCTCCGCCGCCAGCCCGACGCCCAGGTCGCCCGGGTGGACGGCGCCGGCCACAGCGTCCAGGGCGACCAGCCGGTGGCCCTGGCCCGGCTCATCGACCAGTTCGCCCCCTAGGTCGCGGCCGTGGGTCCGACCCCCCAACCCCTTCCCGGCGGTCCTCCCGGCCGCCGCACCGACGGCCGGTCCCTCTGGGTGACCCCACGGGCCGTCGGCATGCACGTCACCCTGCTGGCCGTGGTCCCCGCCTTCATCGGCCTGTTCTGGTGGCAGGTCCAGCGAGTCCGGCAGGGCAACTCGCTCAGCTGGGCCTACGTGTTCGAATGGCCGTTCTTCACCGGCTACGCCATCTACATGTGGTGGAAGCTGGTCCACGACCAGCCAGTTCCGGCCGCGGCCGCCACGGCCGGCACCGATCAGGTCACCGACGCGGTGCCGGCAGACGCGGTGCCGGCAGAC
>CAYVPF010000240.1:0-4849 GCA_964453355.1 uncultured Acidimicrobiaceae bacterium
CAACCGGGACACCAGGGCGGATGCCTCCAGGCCGCCACCCCGGGGATCGGCACCTCGGGGATCGGCACCCCGGGGATCGGCACCTCGGGGATCGCCGGCTTGGGGCTCGGGTGCGCTGTTCATACCGGATCGAGCGTACCGGCCGCCTTCGGCCCGTCGTCCAGCGGCCCGTCGTCCAGCGGCCCGCCCGCCGCCGGGGCCGCCACCGGCCCGGGCGAGGCGGCCGCCCGGGTCCGAGCCATCGACGGCACGATCCAGGTGGCCACGAACGCCACGGCGACCGCGGCCGCGGCTACGGCGAACGCCCGGCCGTACCCCGAGGCCAGCGCCGTCCGCACCTGCACCCCGGCATGTTCCAGGTGGTCGGTGTGGCTGGTGGCCACCGTCGCCAGGCCGGCCAGGCCGATGGACCCGCCGACCTGCCGGGAGGTGTTCAGCATCCCCGACGCCAGTCCGGCCTCGCTGCGGTCCACCCCGGTGGTGCCCGCCGACGCCAGTGGGGTGAACGTCATGCCGAGGGCCAGCGACACCAGCAGCCCGCCGCCGAACACGTCTGTCCAGTACCCGAGACTGGACGACGTCTGGGTCAGCCAGACGAACCCCACCGTGGCCATCACGGTGCCGACGAGCAGGATCCGCCGGGCCCCGAACCGGGGCAGCAACCGTGAGGCCGTCTGCGCCCCGACGATGATGGCCAAGGCCATCGGGGCGAACGCCAGCCCGGCCCGCAGGGCGCTGTAGTGCAGCACGTCCTGCAAGAACAGGGACAGGAAGTACCACATGGAGAAGATCGCCGCCCCCAGCATCAGCATGATCACGTTGGCTCCCACCACCCACCGGGACCGGAACAGCCGGAGCGGCATCAACGGGTTCGCCGACACCTTCAGCTGCAGCAGCAGGAACGCCCCCAGTAGCACCACCGCCACGGCCAGCGTCCCGAGCGTCCGGGCCGATCCCCACGGGTACTGGTCGGTGTTCACGATCCCGTACGCCAGCACCGCCAAGCCGGCCGTGACGGTCAGCGACCCCCAGATGTCCAGCCGGGCCGTCGAGTCCGGCCGCCGGGCCTCCGTCAGGTACACCAGGGCCCCCACCGCCGTGACCACCCCGATGGGAATGTTGATGTACAGCACCCACCGCCAGCTCAGCTCCGCCGTCAGCACCCCGCCGAGCAGCACCCCGGCGGCCCCACCGGCCCCACCCATGGCGCCCCACAGTCCCAGTGCCTTGGCCAGCCGAAGCCCGGAGAACGACGTCACCAGGATGGTCAGGGTGGCCGGCGACAGGAACGCCGCGCCGATGCCCTGCACCGCCCGGGCCGTCGTCAGCCAGGTCGATGTCTGGGCCAAACCCCCCACCAGGCTCGAGACGGTGAACAGCGCCAACCCGAACAGGTACACCTTGCGCCGCCCGTACAGGTCCGCCGCCCGGCCGCCCAGCAACAGGAACCCGGCAAACGTCAGTATGTAGGCGTTGACCACCCACTGCAGCCCCACCGGGGTGTAGTGGAGCGCCCGGCCGATGGACGGCAGGGCCACGTTCACCACCGACACGTCCAGGACCACCATGAACTGCGCCACGCAGGCCAGGATCAGGATCATCCGCTCGCGGCGGCCCTCGGTCACCGTTCCTGCCGTCCCCGCCGTCGTGTTCATGGCGGCAGCTTAAAGAAACCGGAGTTGTTCCCCGGCGGCCGCCGGCCTGGTCGGCCGCGCCGGCCGCCGAGCCGCCACCCCGGCGACCGCCGCGGTCCTGATCCGGGCGACGGCCGGCGTCCCGTCCGCCCCGCCAACCCTCGGCGCCGCCAGGGCCGCCGTCACCTCGTCCTCCGCCTGCAGCTCCTCTACGTACCGCCGCACCTGCCGGGTGCCGCCACCCCGGCGCTTCACCACGTCGGCCACCACCGCCGCCAGTCGGGCCTGTTCGGCCTTCGGCTGGTACGACCCGCGCCGGAACCGGCGCTCGTAGAGGGGGACCAGGTCGGGCCGGGCGGTGGCCAGCCACCCCATGAAGTGCTCCTTCACCCCCGGCCGCAGGTGCAGCCCGACGGCGGCGACCTAGATGGCCCCGGCGTTCACGCAGGCCTCCACCACCTCCCTGATCTGCTCGTCGGTGTCCGACAGCCCCGGCAGCACCGGGGCCACCAGCACCCCGCAGGGGATGCCGGCGTCGTTGAGCCGCCGCACCGCCGTCAGCCGCCGCTCCGGTGGGGGAGTGCCCGGCTCGGTCAGCTTCCACACCTCACGGTCCAGGGTGCCGACGGAGAAGTTGAGGTACACCGACGTCCGCTTGGCCGCGGCCACCAACAGGTCCAGGTCCCGCAGGATCAGCGTCGACTTCGTCAGGATGCTGAACGGGTTCTTGAGCTCGCTCAGCGTCTTCACCACCCCCTGCGTCAGGTGGTACTTGCCTTCCGCCGACTGGTACGGGTCCGTGTTGGTCCCCATGGCGATGTGCTCCCCGGCCCATTTCGGGCTCCGCAGCTCCGCCCGCAGCCGCTCCACCGTGTTCACCTTCACCACGATCCGCCGCTCGAAGTCCTCCCCGATGTTCAGTCCCAGGTAGTCGTGGGTGGGCCGGGCGAAGCAGTTGTGGCTGATCACCCCGTTCGACACGTAGTCGCCGGTGCCGGTGGTCATGTCGTACAGCGGCATCTCCAGGCCCAGCGGTTCGACGGCGACCACCGTGCGCCAGTGCCCCGGGTCCACGGCCGTGCCGGCCAGCCCCGGGCCAGCCAACCCCGTGCCGGCCGCCGCCGGTTCGTCGGCGCCCGGCACGGCCAGGAGGTGGTCGCCCGGGGCCAACGGCGGTCGCCGCCCGGCCCGGCATCGGCTGCCGGCCACGTGTTTCCACCCCCGATCCGACAGGAACCGGTGATCGCCGCTGGTGGTCAGCTGCGTCCCGTCGTCCAGGGCCACCCGGTAGGCCGCCTTCGTGGTCGTCCAGTGGTCCCGCACCGCCGTCACCCTGTACCGCCGGAAGGTGTCGCGCCACACCGTGCCGACCACCAGGTCTCCGGTCCGCACCTCGGCCATCGGCCGGGTGGTGCCGTCGCCCATCAGGATGGGGGTGTCCCCATGGACACAGTACGAGCAGGCATGACTGCAGCCCCGGTAGGGGTTGATGGTGTACCGGAACGACATCCGGCTGGCCGCCGGTACCGGGTTGATGATCGACCGGGCGTTGACGTGCAGGAACTCCATCCCCCGGAACTCCCCGGTGCCCACATGCCGGGTCATGGCCGTCTCGTCCGGGAACAGGGTGCCCTCGGCGTCGTCCTCGGCCAGCGGCCACCGCAGGGCCACCCGGGCCCGCTGTGGACCGGGACCCGGTCGCTCCACGCCGGTTCCGGCAGGGTGTGTACGGGTGCCCACGGCAGCACTGTAGCGAACATATGTTCGTAATTCCAGTGGCTACCCAGATCCGACGATGGCCTGACCAGGGACGCTTTACCGAGGTGTCCCCCGAACGCCCCCCGGACGGCACTAGCCTGGGCGCACTGTGGTGACGGCGTCGTGGTGACCACCAAGGGCCGGCCGGCGGCCAAGTCCTCCTCCCGATCTGCCGCCAAGGGCAAGTCGGCCTCGTCGTCGCGTGCCGGCGGCTCCCGGGGGACCACCCGGTCCTCGACCACCCGCCGCCCGCCGGCCCATGCCTCCACCCGGGGGACCTCGGCTCGCAGCGGCCCGGGCCGAGGCGACTCGGGCCGCCGAGGCCCGGACCGGGAGCCCACCGGCGGCATCTTCAGCGACCACGCCGCCGACCTGTGGGCCGTCGCCCTGGCCGCCGTCGGGGTGCTGCTGGGCCTGGCCCTCTACGGCGCGGCCGCCGGAGACGTCGGCCACGGGGTCGACGTGGCCCTCGGGGCGGCCATCGGCTGGACCCGGTACCTGCTGCCACCGGTGGCCGTCGTCGCCGGGGTGGTCATCCTGGTCGGCCGCCACCGGCCGGACCCGCTCCGGACCTGGATCGGCGCCGTCCTCGGCCTGCTGGCCGTCTGTGGCCTGGCCGACCTGGCCGGCGGATCGCCGTCGTGGGGCGCCGACAACCACACCGTGACCGGTGCCGGTGGCTGGATAGGGGTGGTCGTCGGCCACCCGCTGCAGGCCGGGGTGGGCACCGCCGGGGCCGTCGTCATCCTGGTCGCCTTCACCGTCATCGGGGTGGTGCTGTCCACCGGGGTGTCCCTCGGCACCCTCGGCCGGGGTCTCGGCACCGGGCTGGCCGCCATAGGGCGGACCCTCGGCACCTGGTGGGCCGGTGGCCGTCTGGACCGGACAGCGCCCATGGACGGCCCGACCGGTGCCCGACCGGTCCCGCCGGTCCCGGTGCCCGGCCCGACCCTGTTCGACGACCTGGTCGCCGTCGATCCCCTCGCCGCCCGTTCCACCGCCGGCACCGGTCCGGACACCGGCCAGCTGGCCCCGGTGGCCCCCGTCAACCCGGCCAGTGACGTCACCGAGGCCGAGGTGGAGCCGCTGGTACCGGTCGGGGCGACCGCCACCCGGTCGAAGGCCAGCAAGGTCGCCACCTCCGCCGTGGACGTCGCCGGGGCCATGGGGCCGGCCGCCGGCGACTGGCAGTTGCCGCCGATGAAGCTGCTGAGCCGGTCCAAGGAGCAGCGCCAGGACCTGCGGCTGCTGGACCAGGCCGGCGAGTCGCTGGTGACCGCCCTGGCCGCCCACGGCGTGGAGACCCGGCTGGTCGGCCGCACCGTCGGCCCCACCGTCACCCGGTTCGAGCTGGAGCTGGGCCCCGGGGTGAAGGTGGCCCGGGTGACCAGCCTGTCCAAGGACATCGCCTACGCCATGGCCTCCCCGGACGTCCGCATCCTGGCCCCCATCCCCGG
>CAYVPF010000241.1:0-4813 GCA_964453355.1 uncultured Acidimicrobiaceae bacterium
GGACCCCGTCCTCCGTCCGCATCCTGGGCCAGACCGCCGAGACGGCTGAGGTCGAGGACCTGGCCGGGCGGGAGGGGGCTACCGAGCCGGGTGGGGGGCCGGGCCCCGGGATCGTGTTCGAGGACCCGGCCACCCGGCCGCCGGTGGTCATTGCCTCGACCGGGGGGACCGGCCGGCGGACCCAGGACCGGGCCATCTCGGCCATGAACCGCCGGCCCCATCGGCTGGGGGCCCCGGTCCTGGTGGCCGTCGTCGTCATCGTGCTCCTGGTGGCCGTCGTCATCATCGGGGCGCACGACCACGACCACCACCCCAAGGGATTCACGACCACCACTACCGGCCCCCCGTCCCACTCCACGACGACCGCCAAGGGGGCCTCCACCGGCGGCCACTCCACCACGACCACCCATGCCACCACCACGACCACGACGGTGCCGACGTCGTTCCAGGCCGTCACCTCCACGTCGACCACCGGCACCTACGTGCCGCCGGGCGCCTCCTACACGGTCACCCTGGCGGCCACCACCGGCCAGTGCTGGCTGACAGTCAAGTCGTCGGCCGGCGCCACCGTCTTCAGCCAGACCCTGGCGCCCGGCCAGAGCAAGGCCCTCACCATGACCGGCACCAACACCATCGAGATCGGGGCCCCGAGCGCCGTCACGGTCACCTTGGACCAGAAGCCGGTGGTGCTGCCGACCGGGTACCAGACGCCGTTCCTGATGACCCTGCAGCCGTCGTCGGGGGTAGGCACCACCACCACGTCGACCACCGCCGCCGGCGGCACACCGGGCACGGGGGCGACATAGAGGTTGCAGTCGCCATCGTCGGCGGCCGGAGGCACGGGGACACGACGTTCGCGTGGACCGCGCCGGCGCGGAAAGTTGAGCGGATACGCTCCAAAAGGCGCGCCGGCGCCGAAGAAACGACTACTCGGCCGCCACCCCCAGGGCGTCGAGGATGAAGGCGTACACCAGGGCATCGTCCCGCCAGGCGTCGTACCGGCCGGACGGCCCGCCGTGGCCGGCCACCAGCTCGGTCCGCAGCAGCACCTCGGTGGCCGCCCCGGTGTCCCGCAGCTTGGCCACCCACTTGGCCGGCTCCCAGAACCCCACCCGGGCGTCCTGGAGGCCGGTGGTGGCCAGCACCCGCAGCCCGTGGCCGGACGGGGCCGGACGGACGTTGTCGTAGGGGGAGTACGACCGCATCACGGCGTACGCCACCGGGTCGGCCACCGGGTTGCCCCACTCCTCCCACTCCCCGACGGTCAGCGGCAGGGTGTCGTCCATCATGGTGGTCAGGCAGTCCACGAACGGCACCTCGGCCACCACGGCGGCGAACAGCTCCGGGGCCTGGTTCAGCGCCGCCCCCATCAGCAGGCCGCCGGCCGAGCCCCCCCGGGCCGCCAGCCGCTCGGGCACCGTGAACCCGGCGGCCACCAGGTGCCGGGCACAGGCCACGAAGTCACTGAACGTGTGCGGCTTGGCCGCCAGCTTGCCGTCCTCGTACCACCGCCGCCCCAGCTCCCCGCCGCCCCGGACGTGGGCGATGGCGAACACCACCCCGCGGTCCAAAAGGGACAGCCGCAGCGACGAGAACGCCGGGTCCACCGAGTGCTCGTAGGCTCCGTAGCCGTACAGCAGGCACGGCGCCGGGGCCCGCAACGGCAGGGTCGCCGTCGCCAGCGCGGCCGGTGTCGCCGCCGGGTCGGCCAGCAGGTCGGCCCGGTGCACCACCGACAGCGGCACCCGGACGCCGTCGGCCGTGTCCACCCACAGCCGGTAGGTCCGGTACCGGTCGGGGTCGTACCCACCCAGTACCGGTTGCTGCTTGCGGACCACCGCCCGGCCGCTGGCCAGGTCGGCGTCCAGCACCGTCCTCGGCGTCACCATCGACGTCTGCTCGTACCGCAGCCACCGGGACCCCGGCTCGGGGTTGGCGCCTTCCCAGGTCACCGACGGGTGCTCGGCCGACGGGATCAGCCGGCTGCGTCCCAGCAGGTCGCCGGCGAACGGGCCCAGATCACCGGAGCCGGAGTGGTCGTCGCCGTCCAGCGGCACCACTCGCAGCCGGGGTTCGCCGTCCAGCCGTTCCGACAGGACCAGCCAGTGGTCGAACACGTCCAGGTCCTCCAGCCGGGTGCCCGGCCGGTGGGGGACCACCTCCTGCCAGTTGGCCCGGTCCGGCCGGTCGGCCGGGGTCACCAGCAGCCGGAAGTCCACCGCCCCGTCGTTGGTGAGCACGGCGAACCGGCCGCGGCCGTCCCCGGGGCCGCGGTGGTGCTCGATGCCGTACTCCACCCCCTGCCGGCGGCCGTCGATCAGCTGCGGCAACGCCGTCGGCCGGTCGGCCGGGATCACCCACACCTCGCTGGTCGTGTTGGACTGCAGCGCCACGACCACGTACACGCCGTCCTTGGTCCGGCCCACCGAAAGCGTGAACCGCTCGTCCGGCTCGTACAGCACCAACGTGTCCGTGGCCGGGTCCGTGCCCAGCCGGTGCCGCCACAGCTGGTACGGCCGTTGGGCCTCGTCCACCCGGGTGTAGAACACCGTGGCGTTGTCGGCGGCCCAGGCCAGCCCGTAGTAGGTGTCCGGCACCGTCTCGATGGGGCCGCCCTCCGGCCGGGTCTGGACGGGGCCGGCGTCCTGGTGGGTGTCGTCCAGGCGGCGGTCGTCCAGGCGGCGGAACGTCAGGTCGAAGATCTCCCCGCCGGTCGTGTCGGTGGCATACGCCAGCCAGCCGTGGTCGGGACTGACCGCCAGGTTGGCCACCTCGAAGAACTCCAGCCCTTCGGCCAGCCGGTTCTCGTCCAGCAACACCTGCTCGTCCCCGGCCGGGCCGGCCTCGACCGGCGGGACGTCGTCGGTGGCCGGCCGCCGGCAGTGGATCGGGTAGTTCTTCCCTTCCTCCGTCCGCTGGTAGTACCACCAGTGGCCACGGCGCACCGGCACCGACAGGTCCGTCTCGGCGATCCGGGCCACCATCTCCTTGTACAGGGCCTCCCGGAGCCGTCCCTGACCGGCCAGCACCTGGTCGGTGTAGGCGTTCTCGGCCCGCAGGTGGTCCAGCACGGCCGGGTCGTCCCGGTCCCGCAGCCAGTACCAGTCGTCCACCCGCTCGTCCCCGTGGGCGGTCAGCACCACCGGGCGGCGTTCGGGAACCGGTGGCGACGGCTGATCGGACATCGGCTCAGCCTACGATCGAAGCGGTCGGTCCACCCGAAGGTGATCCGCCGGCCTCCACCCGGGAACGGTCCGGGTCGCAACTGTTTCGGCAGGTCCGTACAGTTGTTACTATCGAGATAGGGGAAATCCGGTCCGCCGGGTGTTTCCCCCGCTTGGCGGCAGTCCGGCCGCCGTAGATGTGCCGTTCGTGCCGGATCCCGGGTGCCGGGGGCGGGTGCGGGCAGCCGAGGAGCAACGATGGCCACCACTGATCTCGACCTGGGCCGATACCAGCTCGGTTGGAGTGACGAAGAGGACTACGTGTTCAAGCCCAAGAAGGGCCTGAACGAGGACATCGTCCGGGAGATGTCGGCCATGAAGAAGGAGCCGGACTGGATGCGGTCCTTCCGGCTCAAGTCCCTGGCCCGGTTCGAGCGCAAGCCGATGGCCGACTGGTTCGCCATCAACATGCCCGACCTGGACTTCGACGACATCTACTACTACGTCAAGCCGATGGGCGACCAGGTCAACGACTGGGACAAGCTGCCGGACTCGATCAAGAACACCTACGAGAAGCTCGGCATCCCCGAGGCCGAGCGCAAGTACCTGGCCGGGGTCACCGCCCAGTACGAGTCCGAGGTGGTCTTCCACCGGAACCGCGAGGACCTGGAGTCCCTGGGGGTCCTGTTCTGCGACATGGACACGGCCGTGCGGGAGTACCCGGACCTCGTCCGCAAGTGGTTCGGCAAGATCATCCCGCCGAACGACAACAAGTTCGCCGCCCTCAACTCCGCCGTGTGGTCCGGCGGGTCGTTCATCTACGTGCCCCCCGGCGTCAACGTGGACATGCCGCTGCAGGCCTACTTCCGGATCAACGCCGAGAACATGGGCCAGTTCGAGCGCACCCTCATCATCGCCGACGAGGGCTCCCAGGTGCACTACGTCGAGGGCTGCTCCGCCCCGGTGTACACCACCGACTCCCTGCACTCCGCCGTGGTCGAGCTGGTCGCCCTGCCCGGCAGCCGGATCACCTACACGACCATCCAGAACTGGTCCAACAACGTCTACAACCTGGTCACCAAGCGGGCCATGGCCTACGAAGAGGCCCACGTCGAGTGGATCGACGGCAACATCGGGTCCCGGCTCACCATGAAGTACCCGTCGGTGTACCTGATGGGCCCCAAGGCCTCGGGTGAGGTCCTGTCCGTCGCCTACGCCGGCCCCGGCCAGCACCAGGACGCCGGGGCCAAGATGGTCCATGCCGCCCCCGAGACCACCTCCACCATCGTGTCCAAGTCCATCTCCAAGGACGGCGGCCGGACCACCTACCGGGGCCTCGTCCACGTCGACGAGGGCGCCAAGGGGGCCAAGTCGTTCGTCCGCTGCGACGCCCTCCTGCTCGACGAGGAGTCGGTGTCCGAGACCAAGCCGTACATGGAGGTGGGCGAGCGTGACGCCCGCATCGGCCACGAGGCCACCGTGTCCAAGGTCGGCGACGACCAGCTCTTCTACCTCATGAGCCGGGGACTGTCGGAGACCCAGGCCATGGGGATGATCGTCAACGGCTTCATCGAGCCGATCACCAAGACGCTGCCGATGGAGTACGCCGTCGAGTGGAGCCGCCTCATCGAGCTGCAGATGGAGGGCTC
>CAYVPF010000242.1:0-4772 GCA_964453355.1 uncultured Acidimicrobiaceae bacterium
CGACGGCGGGGTGTTCGCCTACGGCGACGCCGGCTTCTACGGCTCGGCCACCGGCGTAGCTCTCACCAAGCCGATCGTCGGCATGGCCGCCACTCCCGACGGCCACGGCTACTGGCTGGTGGCCGCCGACGGCGGGGTGTTCGCCTACGGCGACGCCGGCTTCTACGGCTCGGCCACCGGCCTGTCACTGAACCAACCGATGCTCGGCCTGGCCGCCAACCCCGACGGCCATGGCTATTGGCTGGTGGCCGCCGACGGCGGGGTGTTCGCCTACGGCGACGCCAAGTTCTACGGGTCGACCGGCGTCAATCTCTACCCACACCCGTACGCCGTGGCCTTGCTGCCCGCGCCCACAGGCAACGGGTACTCGCTGGTCGGGCCGACGGGAAACCTCGGCGGGTTCGGTGACGGGGCCACGACGACCGTCGACATGGCGCCGCCGGCCGACGTCGTGGCGGCGACCGGGGAGCTCTGAGCGCTCGGCTCAGCCGCTGTGGCCGTAGGTGGTGGACCGGTCGGCCGCCCGGGCAGTCCCGGCCTCGGCCACCGCCTGTCGGAGGTCGTCCACCAGTTGGTGCACGGTGCCGGCGCTGCCGGCGTGGACGGTGGCGTGCAGGCTGTCGGGGCCGGTCTGGTGGTCGAGGTACCAGCCGCCCGCCGACAGCCGGTGGGCGACGGCGAAGATGTCGAGGGCATCGGGGTCGGCCGCGCCGAAGGCCAGGACGGTGGCCGGGGGGTCGCCGCGCAGCACCAGGCCGTCGATGGACCCGATGCCGTCGCGCAGCACCAGGGCGGCGTCGTGGGCCTGCTCGGTCAGCCGCAAGAGCCCGTCCCGGCCGAGGTGCATGAGGGACGCCCAGGCGGCGGCCAGGGGGCCGGCCGGCCGGGTCCCGGCCATGGCGGTGGAGGCGTAGAAGCCGCCCAGCCAGTCCGAGGTGGCGAACACCTGGTGCCGGGCCAGCTTGGGCGTGCGGTACAGGACGACCGAGACGCCCTTGCTGGCGTAGCCGTACTTGTGCAGGTCGGCCGACATGGACGTGACGCCGTCCACCCGGAAGTCGAAGGGCTGGTCGAACCGGCCCAGCTGGGCCAGGAAGGGGAGCAGGTACCCACCCATGCAGGCGTCCACGTGCAGCAGCAGGTCGTGTCGCCGGGCCAGGGCGGCCAGGTCTGCGATGGGGTCGACGACCCCCTGAGGGTAGGTGGGGGCGGAGCCGACGAGCAGGATGGTGCGGTCGGTGACGGCGTCCGCCATGGCGTCGACGTCGGCCCGGAAGTCCGGGCGGACCGGCACGCGGACGACCTCGACGTCGAACCAGTCGGCGGCCTTGGTGAAGGCGGCGTGGGCCGACGTGGCGCAGATCACCTGGGCCCGGTCGATGCCCCGCTCGGATCGGGCCACGTCCCGGGCCGTCTTGACCGCCTGCAGCAGGCTCTCGGTGCCGCCGGAGGTGACGTAGCCCTCGACCTGGCCCCCGGAGGCCGGATCCTCGGCCCCGAGCAGGGCGGCGGTGATCCGGACCAGGTCGTGCTGGACGTAGCCGAGGCTGGGGAACGCCAGCACGTTCAGGCCGTTCTCGGCGGCGTACAGGCCCAGGGCCTGCTGCAGCAGGTGGTGGTGGTCGGGACCGGCCGAGTACACCAGGCTGTACACCCGGCCGCCGGCCCAGTCCTGGTCGTCGGCCTTCTTGGCCGCCAGATCCGCCAGCACGGCATCGGCCGCCCGGCCCTGGTCGGGGAGTGGGGTGTACGGGAACGACAGGTCGGCGTCGCCCCCGGTCATGGCCGGATGCTATGGCCCGACACGGCCCGACCGCGTCCTGCCGCCGGGCCGGGGCTCAGTTGGCCGTGTAGTAGGCGGCGGCGTCCCCTTGCAGGCTGCTGCTGGTGCTGCCGTCCAGGCCCACGGCCGGGACCCCGGCGGTGGTGACCCGCTGCACCTTGCGGCGCTGGCGGCCGTAGTCCAACACGGCGTAGTGCTGGGTGGCCCGGTTGTCCCAGATCGCCACGTCGCCGGCCTTCCACTTCCAGCGGACGACGTTCTCGGGCCGGGTGACGTAGGACTGGAAGATGCGGATGAGGTCCACGGACTCGGCCGCGGGGTGGCCGGCCAGCCGCTGGGCGAAGCCGCCGAGGAGCAGCGCCGGCTCGCCGGTCTCCGGGTGCACCCGGACCACCGGATGCTCGGTCTCGTAGACGGTGGACACGAAGGTGTTGATGTACTCGAGCTGCTCCGGGCTGAGCTTGCCGGCCAGCCGGTTCACGTCGACGCGGCCGTAGTCGTGGCCGTTGGAATGGATCGCCCGCAGCCGACCGGCCAGCTCCCGGAGGTCGGCCGGCAGGTCCCGGTAGGCGGCGACGGTGTTGGCCCACTGGGTGTCGCCGCCGACCGGCGGGATGATGACGGCCCGGAGCATCGAGAAGACCGGCGGCCGTTCCACGAAGGTCACGTCGGTGTGCCAGTGGTTGGCCGCCGCCCCGGCCAGCGAGTCCAGGTCGAACAGTTCCGGCGCCTCCCCGGGCAGCGTCGGCAGGGTGGGGTGGGCGTGGGTCAGCGGGCCCAGCCGGCGGGCGAAGGCGATCTGGCCGGCCGCGTCCAGGTGCTGCTGGCCCCGGATGAACACCACCCGGTGGGCCAACAGGGCCCGCCGGACGTAGGTGGCGTCGTCATCGTCGGCCGTGGCCAGGTCCAGGCCGGTCAGCATGGCCCCGATGCGGCCGGTGAGCAGCTCGACGTCGATGCCGCGCTCGCCGACCGGGATCCCGGGGCTGCCGCCGGCGTCGACGGCGGGGTCGGCCGAGGGGTTGAAGACGGTGTCGATGCCGGTGTCGATGGCCACGGGGATGCCTCCTGCGTAAATCCGATTGATTGCATCGTATTTAAAGGGAAGCAGAAACACAAGGGCGCATCGCCCGGTGGCCGGCCAGGTGGCCGGTCACGGTGGCCGGCCACCTGGCCGGTCAGGTGGTCCAGAGGATGCTCTGGGGCTCGCTGTAGGCCACCAGGCCGGCGTCGCCCCGGTCGCGGCCGATGCCGCTCATCTTGAAGCCGCCGAACGGGGCCTCGGAGTTGTTCTGGGCGGTGTTGATGCCGACCATGCCGGCCTGCAGGCGCTGGGCCACCTTGTAGGCCCGGGAGGCGTCGCCGGAGAAGACGTAGTCGTAGAGGCCGAAGTCGGAGTCGTTGGCGATGGCCACGCCCTCTTCTTCGTCGTCGAACGGGATCATGGTGATGACCGGGCCGAAGATCTCCTCCCGGGCCACCCGCATGGTGTTGTCGCCGACGATCAGGGTGGGGGCGACGTAGTACCCGGTGGGCAGGTCGGGCCGCTGGCCGCCGACGACCACCTCGCCGCCCTCGGGGCCGGCCGAGGCGATGTGGGCCTCGATGCGGTCACGCTGGACGGCGGAGATGACCGGGCCGACGATGGTGTCCTTGGCGGTGGGGTCGCCGACCTTCAAGAACCCGGACATCTTGACCAGGCCGTCGCGGACCTGGTCGAAGAGGCTGCGGTGCACGATGGCCCGGGTGGGGGCGGTGCAGATCTGGCCGGAGTGGAAGGTCCAGGTGGACCCGAGGCAGGTGATGACCGACTTCAGGTCGGCGTCGTCGAACACCACGCAGGCCCCCTTGCCGCCGAGCTCCATCAGCAGCCGCTTCATGGTCTTGCCGGCGGCCTCGTAGATCCTGGTGCCCACCTGGGTGGACCCGGTGAAGCTGACCATGTCGACGTCGGGGGAGTCCACCAGGGCGGCGGCCGGCTCGGGCCCGGCCCCGTTGACCAGGTTGACCACGCCGGGGGGGAAGCCGACCTCGTCCAGGATGCGGACCAGCTCCACGATGGCCAGCGGGTCCTGCGGGGCCGGCTTGACCACGACGGTGTTGCCGGCGGCCAGGGCCGGGGCGACCTTGCCGGCCATGTTGACCATGGGGAAGTTGTAGGAGGTGACGCAGGCCACCACCCCGACGGGCTGGCGGTTGATCATGCCGCCGATGATGCCGCCGGGGGCCAGCGGGGTGGCGGTGGCGGCTTGGGGCAGCAGCGGGGTCTGGAGCACCGCGCGGGGGTCCCGGGAGTACCGGTCGAACCGGTCGGCGGCCACCGGCACCTGCATCCGGCCGCCCACCACCATGGTGGCGCCGGTCTCGGCGATGACCAGGGGCAGCAGCTCGGGGGCCTTGGCCCGGATGGCGGCGGCGGCGGCCTTCATCAGGGCCGACCGCTCGTCGGCCGGCATGGCCGCCCAGCCGGGCAGGGCCTCCTTGGCCGCGGCGGCGGCGGCCTGGGCGTCGGCGACCGAGGCGTTCGGGGCCTGGCCGACCACCTCTTCGGTGGCCGGGTTGACGATGTCGTAGGTGCCGCCGCCGGCGTCCACCCACTTGCCGCCGATCAGCAGCTGGTGCTCGTCGTGGCTGGTGTCGGCCATGGGTTCCCCCCTGGGCTCAGCGGCGACGCCGGGGCGCCGCCGGTCGGTTTGCTGACGTAGACAGTACCGGGCAATGCGTCGAACAGGAACACGTTCTACATTGCGGGGAGTGTTCTGAGCGATTCGAGGAGGTCACATGCACAGGTTCGACCCGCTGGACGAGTTCCCGATCCACCAGGTGCCGTTGCCGATGCGGTACCCGGCGTCGAGCGACCGCAACGTGTACGACCGGTGCATCTACCAGGGGGTGGACAAGGAGCTGGACGCCTACTTCATCACCGGCCTCGGCGTGTACCCGAACCTGGGGGTCATCGACGCCTTCGCCACCGTCCGCCGGGGGGACC
>CAYVPF010000243.1:0-3462 GCA_964453355.1 uncultured Acidimicrobiaceae bacterium
GGAACGCCAGGATGTTCTGCGCCGCCTCCTTGCCGAGGAAGTGGTCGATGCGGAACACCTGCTCCTCGTCGAACGTCTGCCGCACCACGCCGTTCAGGGCCCGGGAGCTCTGCAGGTCCGTCCCGAAGGGCTTCTCCATGATGATCCGGGCCCGCTCGGTGAGATCAGCCTGTCCGAGGGTCTCCACCACCGACCGGGCCGCCACCGGCGGGACGCTCAGGTAGTGCAGCCGCCGGGGCTGCCCGCCGAGCTCGTCCTCGGCCTGCTTCACCGCCGCCAGCAGCCGCGCCGGGCCCTCGTGCTGGGGTACGTACCGCAGCCGGTCGGCGAAGGCCCGCCAGTGCTCGTCGAACGGCTCGTCCCGCATGAACTCCTGGCAGGCCTGCAGGGTGAAGGCGCGGAAGCCCTCGTCGTCCAGGTCCTCGAGCGACGTCCCGATCACCCGGTACTCCGGCAGCAGGCCGTGCCGGGACAGCCGGAGCAGCCCGGGCAGGAGCTTGCGGCGGGCCAGGTCGCCGGTCGCCCCGAAGAGCACGATGACGTGCGGATGCACCGGACGGAGGTCCGTCGTGCCGGTCGGTCCCGTGCTGGTCGGTCCGTCGCCCACCACCCCATGCTAGGGACCGAATGTTTCCTCTCCGTGGCCGGCCGGAAAGCGGCGTGTGAACAGCTCAGGACTTCTTGGCCCGGCTGGGGGCCACCCGGGTGGGCTCGTCGGCGCCCTTCGGGTACTCCGGCGGCCACGGGGCATCGTGCAGGCCGGCCTCCCGGTCCCGGGCGGCCAACGCCAGCAGCGGGTCCAGGGACTGGGCGGCCTCGGCCAGGCCCGCCCACGGGTCCCCCAGGCGGCGCAGCCGGTCGGGGACGGTGGCGATGGTCAGGGCGTCCGGGTCGACGGCGTCGAGTTCGTCCCAGGCGAGGGGGGTGGACACCTGCCCGCCGCGGCGCGGCCGGACCGACCAGGGGCCGAACACGGTCTTGTGCGGGGCGTTCTGGTTGAAGTCCACGAACACCCGGGCCCCGCGCTCCTCCTTCCACCAGGCCGCCGTGAACAGGTCCGGCTGCCGCCGCTCCATCTCCCGGGCCAGGGCCACCGCCGCCGACCGCACCTCGGTGGGATCGCACGCCGGCCGCAGCGGCAGGTAGACGTGCAGGCCGCGGTTGCCCGACGTCTTCACGAACCCGTGCAAGCCCAGCTCCTCCAGGAACCGGCGGACGGCGACGGCAGCCCGGCGGACCTCGTCGAACCCGACCCCCGGTTGGGGATCCAGGTCGATCCGCAGCTCGTCGGCCACCTCCGGCCGGGCCGCCCGGACGGCCCACAGGTGGAACCCGAGACAGCCCAGGTTGACGGCCCAGGCCACATGGGCCAGGTCGGCCAGCACCAGCGCCCGGGACGTGGTGCCGTTCGGGGTGGCCACCACCACCGTCTGCAGCCACTCCGGCGCGCCGTCGGGGACACGCTTTTGGAAGAACGACTTCCCGCCGGCCCCTTCGGGGAACCGCTGCAGCATGGTCGGCCGTCCCCCGGCCACCCCGAGCAGGGCGTCGGCGACCTCGCGGTAGTAGGTCACCAGGTCCAGCTTGGTGGCGCCGAGGTCCGGGAAGTAGACCTTGGCCGGGCTCGACACCGTCACCTGGTGGCCGTCCAGGTCCAGCTGCACCGTCTCCCCAGAGGCCACGGCACACGGTACCGCCGCCCCCCACGGTGGGCGCCCCCTGGTTGACCAAGCGCTTGATACCATCCTGGCCCGGGTCGGCGGAACGCCGGCCACAGAAACGGTAGCGAGCGACGCGACGGGAGAGCCGACGCGGTGGCAGAGCGACGCGGTGGGGGAAGGGAGCGGACGGGTGGGGCAAGCGGCGGCCCGTGAGGTGGCCATCGTCGGGGTGCACATGACCCCCCAGGGCCGGCAGCTGGGACGGAGCAGCGAGGACCTGATGGCCGAGGCCCTGTCCGGCGGCCTGGCGGACGCCGGCATGGGCCTGGACGACGTGGACGTCTTCGCCAACGTCACCTTCCCCGACGGCAACGGCCTGGGGGTGGCCCCCGGCAACATGGCCACGCTGCTCGGCCGGCCGCTGGCCGCCTCCATCCCCTACTCCGGGCCCCAGGCCCTGCTGTACGCCGCCGCCCTCATCCGCTCCGGCCTGGCCGAGACGGCGGTGCTCGCCCACGGCTTCGCCCAGCCCGCCCCCGGCCAGGCGGTCGCCGCCTACACCACCCCCCAGTACGAGTTCACCGACTGGACCGGGTCGTTCACCACCGCCCAGTTCGCCCTGCAGGCCCGCCGGCACATGCACCAGTTCGGCACCACCGTCGAGCAGCTGGCCCAGGCCAGCGCCACCGTCCGCAACGCCGGCGCCCTCAACCCCGAAGCCGTCATGTTCGGCCGCGGCCCCTACACCGTCGACGACGTGCTGGCCGCCCGGCCCATCGCCGACCCCTTCACCCTGCTGATGTGCGCCCTGGTCAACGACGGCGGATCCTGCGTGGTGGTCACCTCGGCGGACCGGGCCAGGGACTGCCCCCACCCCCCGGTCTGGCTCCTGGGCGGGGCCACCGAGCAGCGGTTCAGCACCTATTACAACGTGCCCACCCTGGACATGCTGGAGGCCCGGCCCCGGATGGTGGAAGCCGTCGGCCGGGCCGGCATCGACCACGCCGACGTCGACCTGCTGTCGGTGTACGACCACTTCGCCATCGGCCCCGTCATGGCCGTCGAGGCCGCCGGGTTCTGCCCCGTCGGCGACGGCGGCGCCTTCGTGGCCGACCACTGCGGCTTCGGCGACGGGCGCCTGCCGCTGTCCCCCCACGGCGGCTGCCAGTCCCACTCCCACAACATGGTGCCGTACAACCACACCGTCATCGAGGTGGTCCGCCAGTTCCGCGGCGACGTCCCCGACCGCTGCCCCGGGTGGGCCGACGACCGGCACACCTACGACCGGGCCCTCTGCCGCCGGGTCACCGACCCGCAACTGGCCGTGGTCTGCGGGCCGATGACCGGCGTGTTCTCCATGGCCGTCCTGGCCAAGGACTGAGATGGCCGACGCCTACGGGGCCAGCCGCGGTGACCGGCTGTCGACGGAGTTCTGGGACCTGCTGGCCGCCGGCCAGTTCGTCGTGCAGCGCTGCCACCAGTGCCAGGAGGCCCGGTTCCCGCCCACCACCTTCTGCCCGCGGTGCCACGGCATCGACTGGTCCTGGGTGGCCGTGTCGGGGGCCGGCACCCTGTGGTCGACCACCACCGTCCGAGTGGCCCCCAGCCCGGACCTGCAGGCCGACGTCCCCTACCACCTGGCCGTGGTCGAGCTGGCCGAGGGACCGCGGGTGCTGGGCCGGCTCCGCGACGCCGGGGCCCGGCCGGAGACTCCCGCCCCCGACCCGGCGCCGTCCGGGGAGGCGAAGAAGGCCGGCGGTCCGAGCAATCCCGCTCCGGTTCCATCCCCCGACCCGGATCT
>CAYVPF010000243.1:3472-4753 GCA_964453355.1 uncultured Acidimicrobiaceae bacterium
TCCGCGACGCCGGCGACGGCCCCGCCATCGGCCTCGCCGTGGTGCTGGTCATCGACCCGCCCGCCGCCCCGGAGCAGCCGGCCCGCTACCACTTCCGGCCATCGGCTTAACGAATAGAGGTCATCCGGACATACTGTTTGCTTCTGGGAGGCCGCCGGCGCAAGCTGCCGGCATGGACACCCCCGCCGCCCCCCGCAGGTTCCACCTCGCCCTGGCCGTGCACCAGCTGCAGCCCTCGGTCGACGACTACACCGCCCGGCTCGGGCAACCGCCGGTGGCCCTGGTCCCCGGCCGGTACGCCCTGTGGCGGACCCCGGAGATCAACCTGTCGGTGTCCGTCACGGACCCCACCGTCGCCGCCGGGTCCCTTCGCAACGTCGGTTTCGAGGACCCCGCGGCGGTGCCCGGGCCCCGGCAGACCGACGTGAACGGGGTGCAGTGGGAGGCCTTCACGGCCGCTGACCAGGACGCCGAGATCGTCCGCACCTACGGTCCCCCAGCTTGACGCTGTCCCCTACCGGGGGGTAAGCAGGGAGCTCCGTGATCGATGTCAGACGTGCCCTTTTGGGCCGGACGGACACGTTGCGCCAGGTCAGGCGGGCCTTCCCCTTCCTCGGTGTCGTGAGTGTCGTCGCGGCGTGCAGTATGGCGCCGCTCGCCCTGGTCGCGCCGGTAGCCGGCGCCGACCAGGTGTCCTCCCTGCAGGCCCAGGCCGCCCAGGTCTCCCAGGCCATGGTGCTGGAGCAGCTGCAGATCGGCGGGTACCAGCAGCAGTACGACTCCGAGGTCGCCGAGGCCCAACACGACCAGCAGCTGCTCGCCCAGGTCCAGGGCCGCATCGCCGCCGACCGGGGCCGCGTCGGCCGGGACACCGACCAGCTCCGCCACGACGCCGTCGACGCCTACGTCGACGCCGGCTCCTCCGCCGGCGACGACGCCCTGTTCGGCAACCAGGCCACCGCCGGGGCCAAGGCCGAGTACGGCCAGGTGGCCTCCGGGGACCTCGACGTGGCCGTCGACCAGTTGCACACCGACCAGCAGGCCTTGACCGTCCAGCAGGCCGCCCAGCAGCAGGCCGTGGCCGGCGACCAGGCAGCCGAGACCACCGCCGCCGGCCTGCTGGCCCAGTCCCAGAACACCCAGGCCCAGCTGGCCGCCCAGAGCACCCAGGTCCAGGGGCAGCTGGCCCAGGCCGTCGCCCAGCAACAGGCCGCCTAGGCCCAGGCGGCCGCCGCCGCCATCAAGACCGCCCAGCTGCAGGCCACCCGGACCCCCACCACC
>CAYVPF010000244.1:0-4752 GCA_964453355.1 uncultured Acidimicrobiaceae bacterium
GGAGATCGAGGTCGGCAACGCCCCCGCCGCCGCCCCGGTGGCCGCCTCCGGCACAGATCCGGCCCTCAACTCGTTCCTGCAGTGCGTCGTCCAACACGAGTCCGGCGGCGACTACCAGATCGTCTCGCCCACAGGCCAGTACATGGGGGCCTTCCAGTTCAGCCAGCCCACCTGGAACGAGGCCGCCCGGCTGGCCGGCCGGCCCACACTTGTCGGGGTCCCCCCCAACCAGGCCTCCAAGGCCGACCAGGATGCCCTGGCCGTCGCCCTGTACAACGCCGACGGCGAACAGCCCTGGTACGACCCCTGTAACCCCGCACACGGCTGACGGCTGACGTGCTGGACCACGTGTCCATCCAGTGCGACCACCTGGCCGCCTCGGCGTCGTTCTACGACGCCGTCCTCACCCCGCTCGGCGGCCGCCGCGTCGCCGACTTCGGCGACGTCGTTGGCTATGGGATCCCCCCGGCCGCCTCCTTCTGGATCGGCCGCCGGACCACCGGTGACGGGTTCCGCGAGGCCCACGTCGCCTTCACCGCCCCCGACCGGGGCGCCGTCCAGGCCTTCTTCGCCGCCGCCGTCGAAGCCGGCGCCGACGTGCTGCACCCACCGCAGCTCTGGCCGCAGTACCACCCCGACTACTACGGCGCCTTCGTCCGGGATCCCGACGGCAACAACGTCGAAGCCGTCTGCCGCGCCTCCGCCGGCGACCGCCCCGCCTGACGGAGCCGGCACCGCCCGGTTTCCCACCGACCCATCCCCGCGCCTATCTTCGGCCGATGGACCAGTCCATCGCCTACTTCTCCATGGAGGTGGCCGTCGACGACCGGCTGCCCACCTACTCCGGTGGCCTCGGGGTCCTGGCCGGCGACCACCTGCGGGCCGCCGCCGACCTCGGCCTGCCCGTGGTGGCCGTCACCCTGCTGTACCGGGGCGGCTACTTCGTCCAGCGCCTCGACCACCACGGCACCCAGACCGAAGAGGTCGCCCACTGGAACCCGGTCGACCTGCTGGAGCCGGTGGACCAGCAGGTGCCGGTGTCCATCGACGGTCGCCAGGTGCAGGTGGCCGCCTGGCGGTACCCCCTCACCGGCGTCACCGGCCACGTGGTGCCGGTGTACTTCTTGGACACCGACCTTCCCGCCAACACCGACGACGACCGCACCATCACCGACCGGCTGTACGGCGGCGACCTGGCCTACCGGCTGCGCCAGGAGGCCGTCCTCGGGCTCGGCGGGGCGGCGTTGCTGGACGCCCTCGGCCACCACCGGCTGCGGGTGTACCACATGAACGAAGGCCACTCCGCCCTGCTCACCCTGTCCCTGGCCGACCGGGACGGCGACGGCGCCGAGCCACCGCGGTGCGTGTTCACCACCCACACCCCGGTGCCGGCCGGCCACGATCGGTTCCCCCGGGACCTGGTGGCGGCCACCCTCGGCGACGACCGGGCCCGGGCCGTCGAGGAGCTGGGCGGCATGGACGGCGACGAGCTCAACATGACCCTTTTGGGCATGACCCGGGCCGACTTCGTCAACGCCGTCTCCCACCGCCACGGCGCGGTGTCCCGGGCCATGTTCCCGCGGTTCCCCATCCAGTGGATCACCAACGGTGTCCACGCCGGCACCTGGGTGGCCCCCGCCATCGGCCGGCTGCTGGACCAGGCGGTGCCCGGGTGGCGGCTGGACAACGCCCAGCTGCGGGCCGCCGTGGACATCGAGCTGGAGAAGCTCCGGGCGGCCCATGCCTTGTCCAAGCGGGCCCTCTTCGACGAGATCACCATCCGGACCGGCGTCCGCCTGGACCCGTCCGTGCTCACCGTCGCCGTCGCCCGCCGGGCCGCCGCCTACAAGCGCACCGACCTGCTCCTGTCCGACCCCGACCGGCTCCGGGCCCTGGTCGACCGGGCCGGGCCGCTGCAGATCGTCTACAGCGGCAAGGCCCACCCGGCCGACCTGGACGGCAAGGCCCTGATCGAGCGGGTCGTCGCCGTCGGCCGTGACCTGCGCACCACCATCCCGGTCGTCTACCTGGAGGAGTACTCCATGGGCCTCGCCGGCATGCTGTGCGCCGGCACCGACCTGTGGATCAACACCCCCGTCAAGCCCCAGGAAGCCTCCGGCACCAGCGGCATGAAGGCCGCCCTGAACGGCGTCCCCAGCCTCAGCGTCCTCGACGGCTGGTGGGTCGAAGGCCACGTCGAGGGGGTCACCGGCTGGGCCATCGGCCACGACGGCCTGGACCGCAACGACCAGGCCGAGGCCGCCGACCTCTACGCCAAGCTCGAGCTGCTGGTCGCCCCCCTCTTCTACGACCGCCCCGACCGCTACGCCGAGGTCATGCGCTCCTGCATCGCCGTCACGGGGTCCTACTTCAACGCCGAGCGGATGGTGGCCCAGTATGCCCGGCTGGCCTACCGCACCGGTCACGGCTGGGCGGCTTCCGACGACGGCTCCCCCGCCGCCGACCGGTCCGCCACCGGCGGGGTCGCCGCCAGGCGATCGCCGGCGAAGTTGCCGGCCTAGCTGGGAAGGGACCGGGCAACTGCTCCGGTTCACCCTGCGGCGAATGGCCGAAGTCCCTGGTCAGCGGCCTGGCGCTGGGCCGGGAAACGTCGCCGTTCTCCCAGGTCAGGGGCATTCGCCGTGGGTTGGAACAGACCAAATGCCCGAGGTCGCACCCCACGTTCCTCCGCCCACGCCCGGCATCGTGCGCCCGAAGTCTTCACGTTTACGTTAAGGTGATTTGGCGAGCCGGCACCGGCACGCGCCGGGCACCCGAGGCCATCGGGAACAGCTGAGCGGAGCAACGCAACATGGATCTGGCCGTGGACATGCGCAGGCGCGCCGCCGAACGTCGGGCGGCGCCGACCGGCGAGACGATGATCCCGTCCAACTACAAGTGGATAGCCCTGTTCGTGTCCACCCTGGGCATGCTGATGGCCACCATCGACGGGTCCATCACCCTGATCGCCCTCCCGGACATCTTCCGGGGCATCGGCATCGACCCGCTGGAGACCGGTAACTCCTTCTACCTGCTGTGGATGATCCTGGGCTTCTTGGTGGTCACCAGCGTGCTCGTGACCAGCCTGGGTCGGCTGGGGGACATCTACGGCCGCGTCCGCATCTACAACCTCGGCTTTGCGGTCTTCACCTTCTTCTCCCTCCTGTTGGCCATCACCTGGATGACCGGGCCGGCGGCCGGCCTCTGGCTGATCATCCTGCGCATCTTCAAGGGGGTGGGGGCGGCCATGCTGATGGCCAACTCGGCGGCCATCCTCACCGATGCCTTCCCGGTGCAGCGCCGGGGCATGGCCATGGGGGTGAACCAGGCGGCCGCCTTCAGCGGCGTCTTCATCGGCCTGGTCCTCGGTGGGGTGCTGGCCCCGATCAACTGGCGGCTCATCTTCTTGGTGTCGGTCCCGGTGGGGGTGCTCGGGACGGTGATGGGCTACCTGCAGTTGCGGGAGCTCAGCCAGCGGCGGCCATCCAAGATCGACTGGCCCGGCAACATCACCTTCGCCATCGGCCTCGTCCTGGTCATGATCGGCATCACCTACGGCATCGAACCGTACGGCCACGACACCATGGGCTGGACCAACCCGATGGTGCTGGGTTGCATCATCGGCGGCGTGGCCCTGCTGGTGATCTTCGGCATCATCGAGACCCGGGTGCCCCAACCGATGTTCCGGCTACAGCTGTTCAAGATCCGGGCGTTCACCGCCGGGGTCTTCGCCAGCTTCCTGGCCGCCCTGTCCCGCGGTGGCCTCATGTTCATGCTGATCATCTGGCTGCAGGGCATCTGGCTCCCGCTGCACGGCTACAGCTTCACCTCCACCCCGTTGTGGGCCGGCATCTCCATGCTCCCGTTGACCGCCGGGTTCCTGATCGCCGGTCCCCTCTCCGGGGTGCTCTCCGACCGGTTCGGCGCCCGACCGTTCGCCACCGGCGGCATGATCGGCTCGGCCGTCTGCTTCTTCCTGCTCGAGCTGATGCCGACCGACTTCTCCTACGTCGTCTTCGCCGTGCTGCTGTTCTTCACCGGCTTGTTCATGTCGGCGTTCGGCTCCCCCAACCGGGCCGGCGTCATGAACAGCCTGCCGCCGGAGGACCGGGGGGCCGGGTCCGGCATGAACACCACCTTCCAGAACTCCGCCCAGGTGCTGTCCATCGGGATCTTCTTCACCCTGCTCATCCTCGGCCTGTCCGGGTCCCTGTCGTCGAGCCTCTACCACGGCCTGATGGCCCACGGCGTCTCCCAAGCGGCGGCCAAGCAGGCGTCGTCCCTGCCGCCGGTGTCCACCCTGTTCGCCGCCTTCCTCGGCTACAACCCGGTGCAGCACCTCATCGGGACCCAGGCCCTGTCCCAGCTGTCCACCGCCCAGCAGCACGTCCTCGTCGGCCGCAGCTTCTTCCCCTCCCTCATCGCCGCCCCGTTCCGCAACGGCCTGCACGCCGCCTTGGACTTCGCCATCGTCGCCAGCCTGCTGGCCGCCTTCGCCTCGTGGGTCCGCGGCCCCCACGTCCCCCACGACCAGGCCCCCACGGCCGACCAGCCAACCCAAGGCCAGGCAACCCCAGGCCAGCCAACCCCAGGCCAGCCAACCCCAGGCCAGGCCGCCCCCGACCCGGCCACCACCACCAGCCCCGGTTCCCCGGTGATGGCCGGTAGCATGGCCACCGCATCGGCTACGGAAGGGCCGGCAGGTCCGGTGGCCGACGCCGACGCCGACGGACAGCGAATCCCAGGGGGTAG
>CAYVPF010000245.1:0-4743 GCA_964453355.1 uncultured Acidimicrobiaceae bacterium
GGACCCGCCCGTGTAGGTGCCGGGCACGAGCGTCACGCCTCCCAATGTTGTGGCCCCAGTCGCGCTCGATGGACTTGCCTTGGTGTTCAGGTAGGCCGTTGTGGCTGCCGCATGGGCCTGCCCGGCGACCGCTGTGTTGTCGGCGATCGTCCCGGGGGGAACCACCACCCCCGGCGGGAACCCGGTGATGGAGGTTGTTGGGCTTACCCCTACGTCGCCGGTGATGACCGATGTACCCGCATTGGTGACTTCGCTGGCCCCGAGCACGGCGAACGGGGTGGCCTTGCCCAGGCCGATCGGCGTTGCCGCCCCCGCCTGGCTGACGCCGACTGCCGTAAGCGCTACTCCGAGGGCGATGGCCACGGACCCACCGAGCCGACGAGCCCTCCGACCCCTCACAAGCGCAGAGTTGGCTCCTTGGAACAGCCGTTCGACGTCATCTCGCACCTCCAGTGATCAAGGCATACCCCCCGCACCCAGGGCCTAAACAGGGGTTTCCGGGGTCGGCTGGACCCCGGCCTCAGCCGACGCCGGCCAAGGCCAGTTCGGGGTCGGGCAGCTGGTCCCGGCTGGCGCTGATGAACAGCAGGGCGACGACGGCGGCGACGACCAGAAGGCCGGTCGAGACCCAGAAGCCGACGACATAGCCGTGGACCTGCGCCTGGGCCGCCACGGCCAGGCTGTGGCCGTGGGCGGCGATGTAGCTGGCGGCGGCGGAGGCGTAGAGGGTGTTGAGGAGGGCGGTGCCCAGGGAGCCGCCGACCTGCTGGTTCATGTTCAGGGCGGCACTGGCCACGCCGGCGTCGTGGGGGCTGACGCCGATGAGGGCGGTGCTGCTCATGGGCACGAAGACCAGTCCGAGGCCGATGCTCATGACGATCTCGGCGGGCAGGATGTGGGCGGCGAAGCTGGTGTCGACGCCGATCTGGGTCAGCCAGGCGAGGCCGAGGGCGGCGGCCACCATGCCGCCGACCAGCAGCGGCCGGGGCCCGATCTTGGGCAGGTAGCGACTGGCGAGGCCGGCGCCGAGGATGATGCCGGCGGAGAACGGCAGGAAGGCGAACCCGGTCTTCAGGGCCGAGTAGTGCAAGGTGCCCTGGAAGTAGAAGGTCAGGAACAAGAACATGCCGAACATGGCCATGGGCGCCAGGAAGGAGAGGATGAACGAGCCGCCGCGGTTGCGGTCCAGGACGACCCGCATGGGGAGCAGGGGGTGGGTGGTGCGCCGCTCGATGACGACGAAGACGCCCAACAGGACGACGGCGGCGATCAGGTAGGCCAGGGTCACCGGGGAGGACCAACCGTCTGTGGTGGCCTTGGTGAAGCCGTACACCAGGGACACGAGGCCGGCGGTGGCGGCCACGACGCCGGGGATGTCGTACTTGGTGTTGCCGGTGGCCCGGCTCTCCCGGACGAGCCGCAGGGCGAACACGGCGGCCAGGACGGAGATGGGCACGTTGACCAGCAGGCACCAGCGCCAGCTGGCGTACTGGGTGAGGACGCCGCCGGCGATGAGGCCGATGGCCGCTCCCCCGCCGGCGATGCCGCCGTAGACGCCGAAGGCCTTGGCCCGCTCCTTGGGCTCGGTGAAGGTGACGGTGATGAGGGACAGGGCGGCGGGGGCCATGAGGGCGGCGAAGGCGCCCTGCAGGGCCCGGGCGCCGAACAGCATGGCGGCGTCCTGGGCGACCCCGCCCAGGGCGGAGGCGGCGGCGAAGCCCAAGAGGCCGACGACGAACATGCGCTTGCGGCCCATGAAGTCGGCGATACGGCCACCGAGGAGCAGGAGGCCGCCGAAGGAGAGGGTGTAGGCGGTGATGACCCACTGGCGGTTGTCGGTGGAGATGTGCAAGGCGTGCTGGGCGGACGGCAGGGCGATGGTGACGATGGAGGCGTCCAGGACGACCATCAGCTGGGCCACGGCGATGACGGCCAGGGCCAGCCACCGCCGGGGGTCCGGGGTGTCGGGTGGGCTCTCGGTGAGGGCGTGGCTGCTGTCGGTCATCGGAACCTCTCGCTTCGGGGTGATCTCGGGGCGTGTGGAGCTAGGGATAGGGACGTCTGGGGTGAGCTACTGGAACGCCGGGCGCTGGGACGCCGGGCGGGCGGTCAACGAAGCAGCGGCAGCATGACGTCGTCGACCAGGTGGACGCAGAAACTCTCGTCGAGGGGTTCGCCGGTGATCAGCATCCGGGACATCACCATGGCCGGCATCACCTCGGCGGCGACGGCGGCGTCGGCGGCGGCCGGGCACTCCCCCCGGGCGACGGCCCGGTCGACGATCACCTGGATCAGGTCCTGCTTGCCCTCGACCATCTCGGCCCGCATCAGGTCGGCCAGGTCGGTGTCGGTGCGCATGGCCCACAGGACGGCGGCGAACAGGTCGCCGTTGCCGGTCGCCATGAAGTCACAGGCCTGGGACAGATAGGCGAGCAGATCCCCGCGGAGGGACCCGGTGTCGGGAACCTCCTCCTCCGCCTGGTCCGAGAACCGGCAGCGGACGGCGGCGGCCACGACCTCGGCTTTGCAGGACCAGTGCCGGTAGATGGTGGCCTTGCTGGCGTGGGCCCGGTCAGCCAGGGCATCCATGCTGAGCCGGTCGTAGCCGACCTCGGTGATCAGCTCCAGGGCGGCGTCCAGGATGGCTTGGCCGCGCTCTTCGGAACGGGGTCGACCGGCGCAGGCGGCCACCGGCTGGTCGGTGCCGATCTCGGTGCCGATCTCGGTGGCAGTGGGGGTGTCGGTCGTCATGGGCGTCAGGCCGTTGTGCAAGTGGGGTACGAAACTGTTCCGTACACATCGTACGCCATCCCCTGACGAAACGCAACGGTTTCGTTTCGTTTTTTTCGGGCCGTGTCTGATCGGGGGCGGCCGGGGCGGTGCAGCGGTGATTGAATCGCCCAATGCACATCGGGCTGGTGGCACCTCCGTGGACTCCGGTACCGCCGCCGCTGTACGGCGGGATCGAGCTGGTGGTGGACGAGCTGGCCCGGGGGTTCCAGGCGGCGGGACACCAGGTGACGCTGTTCGCCACGGGCGACTCGACGTGCCCGGTGCCGACCAAGTGGGTGCTGGCCGAGGCGGAGGGAACGCGGATCGGGGCCGCCGTGCCGGAGCTGCGGCACGTGATCGGGGCCTACCGGGAGCTGGGCGACTGCGACATCGTCCACGACCACACCCTGGCGGGGCCGCTGCTGGCCGAGACCCTATTGGCCGGCGCGGGGGCCGGGCCGGACGGGCCGCCGGTGGTGACGACGGTGCACGGGCCGCTGAACGAGGACCTGGTGGACCTGTACGGGGCCCTGGGCGACCGGGTGCCGATCATCTGCATCTCGGAGGCCCAGCACCGGCCGGCCCCGCAGATCCCGGTGGCCCGGGTGATCCACCACGGCATCGACGCCTCGCTGTTCCCGGTGGGCGACGGCCGGGGGGACGCCGACGGCCCGTACTGCGTGTTCCTGGGCCGGATGTCCGCCGACAAGGGGGCCCACCGGGCGATCGCCGCCGCCCGGAAGGCAGGGATGCGGGTGCTGATGGCGGCCAAGATGCGGGAGGCGGCCGAGGTGCGGTACTTCACCGAGATGGTGGAGCCGCTGCTGGGTCCGGACGCGGTGTACCTGGGGGAGGTGCCGCACCAGCAGAAGCTGGAGCTGCTGGGCGGGGCGGCGGCGCTGCTGTTCCCGATCCGCTGGAACGAGCCGTTCGGGCTGGTGATGCTGGAGGCGTTGGCCTCGGGCACGCCGGTGCTGGCGTTCCCGGAGGGGGCGGCCCCGGAGGTGGTGGACCACGGGACCACCGGGTTCCTCTGCGCCGATGTAGAGGAGATGACCGAGGCCATCGGCCAACTGGATCGCATCGACCGGGCGGACTGCCGGGCGGCGGTGGAGGGGTACTTCTCCACCGGTCGGATGGTGGCGGACCACCTGGACCTGTTCGAGTCGCTGGTGGGTCGGCGATGAAGGGCCGCTGAATGACCGGGCCCCGGGGGGCGGCCCTCGCATCGGTGCTGGGGGCTCCGCCGTCTGTCGCCGCCCGGGCGGCCGGGCTGCTCGTTGCCGCACTGGCGGCCGTGCCCGTCGCTGCCGCATTGGCGGCCGTGGCCGTGGTGGCCGCCGTGGCCCTGCCGATCGCCGCCGGTCCCCCGGCGGGCGCCGCCACCGGCACGGTCACCCGGGCCGCCCCGAAGCCGCCTGCTCCCCCGGCGGTGCCGGAGCCGTTCGGGAAGTTGGCGTGCGTGCCGGAGCACGGCATCCGGTTCTGCCAGGGCGGCCAGCAGGGGGCGACGGACCTGCGGGTGCCCAGCTTCGACGGGGTGCCGCTGGACGCCGACGTGGCGCTGCCGGCGAAGGGCCGAGGGCCGTTCCCGCTGATCGTCCTGCTGCACGGCCTGGGTGGATCGAAGACGGAGTTCGAGGTGACCGGCAACGGCGCCGGTATCGACGACGTGACATTGGCCGACAAGGGCTACGCCGTCCTGATGTACACCGCCCGGGGCTTCGGGGACTCCTGCGGGACGGCGGCCAGCCGGGCCGGGACGCCGGCCTGCGCCAAGGGGTGGATCCAGCTGGCCGATCAGCGCTACGAGGTGCGGGACACCCAGTACCTGGCCGGCCTGCTGGTGGACGAGGGGTTGGTGAAGCCGGCCATCGCCGTGGCCGGGGTGTCGTACGGGGCCGGCCAGGCGCTGGAGCTGGCGATGCTGAAGAACCGGATGCGGCTGCCCGACGGCCGGTTGGTGCCGTT
>CAYVPF010000246.1:0-4710 GCA_964453355.1 uncultured Acidimicrobiaceae bacterium
CTGCGTTGTCTGGCCGCCGGCCACCGACCCGGTCGCCGGGGTCCGGGTGCCCGAGAGCCGGGGACGCAGTGGGCCGCCGATCCTGGTCCTCGGCAACACCGGGGACCCCAACACCCCTCATGCCGGTGCCGTCGCCCTGGCCCACGCCCTGGGGTCGGGCCACCTGGTCACCTGGGACGGCTGGGGCCACACCTGGTTGCTCAACGGCTCATCGGACACCTGCATGCAGGGGGTGGTGGACGGCTACCTGCTCACAGGGACGGTGCCGGCGGCAGGGACCACCTGTGCCTGACCCCATCCCGCTGCATGAACCCCGCCCGCTCCGATCGATCTGTGTGTTCTGCGGGTCCTCCCCCGGGGACGACCCGGCGTACACCGCCGCTGCCGAGTCTGTGGCCGAGGCGCTGGTGGCCCGGGGGGTTCGCGTCGTCTACGGCGGCGCCCACGTCGGGCTGATGGGGGCCGTGGCCGACACCGCCCTGGCGGCGGGCGGCCAGGTGGTCGGGGTCATCCCCCGGTCGATGGTGGACCGGGAGGTGGCCCACCGGGGGCTGACCGAACTGCACGTGGTGGGGTCCATGCACGAGCGCAAGGCCTTGATGGCCGACCTGTCGGATGGGTTCGTGGCCCTGCCCGGCGGCATGGGCACCCTGGAGGAGCTGACCGAGGTCCTCAGCTGGGCGCAGCTCGGTCTCCACCACAAGCCGGTGGCGTTGCTCGACGTCGACGGCTACTGGGATGCCTGGCTGGCCTTCTTGGACCGGGCCGTGGCCGCCGGGTTCCTCCGCCCCGAGCACCGCGGCCTCCTGCTGTCCGGCAACGACGTGGACGGCGTCCTCGATGCCATGGCCCGCTGGCGGGGCTGAGGAACGCCGCCCGCGGGCGGGGCTGACGGCCACCGAGCCGGCGACCGGGCGAAGGTGGGACAACAATTCCTGGCGCCGCGCCGGCGCGCAAAATTGCGCGGATCCGCTCAATTTTGGCGTTCAGTGGCTCGGCAAAACATCGACAAGGTTCCCGTTCCGGGGACCAGCGAACCGTCCAGCAGCTCGGTGTCCATCACGGCAGGGCAGGTCAGGGGGCCGTGGCCTGTCCGACCCTCCGACTATTCCGCCGCCTCGGCCAACGCCTCGGCCAATGCCGGGTGAACGAGCATGCTCTCGACGATGTCCTGGACCCGCAGGCCGGCGGTGACGGCGACGGCCAGCACCGAGATGAGCTCGGCTGCGTTCTGGCCGACGATGGACCCGCCGAGGACCACGCCGGTGTCCGGGTCGGAGACGATCTTGACGAAACCGCGGGGGTCGTTGTTGATGAGGGCCTTGGCGCTGGCGGCGAAGGGGACCTTGGTGACCCGGATCTTGCGGCCCTCGGCGAACGCGTCGGCCTCGGCCAGGCCGACGTCGGCGATCTCGGGCTCGGTGAAGATGGCGGAGGCGGCCTTGTCGTAGTTGAGGTGCCGGTGGGCCACCGTGTGGCCGCCGATGGCGTGCTCGGCAATCTTGCGGCCCTGCATGGAGGCGACCGAGGACAGCGGCAGCTTGCCCGACAGGTCGCCGGCGGCGTAGACGTGAGGCAGGTTGGTCTGGCAGTGGTGGTTGATCGGCACGTAGCCGGACGCGTCGACCTCCACGCCGGCGGCGTCCAGCCCGAGGCCCTCCGAGTTGGGCACCGACCCGATGGCCAGGAGGGCATGGGAGCCGGCGGCCACCCGGCCGTCGTCACAGCGCACCTGCACCCCGTCGGCGGTGCGGTCGATGCCGACGGCCCGGGCCCCCTTCAGCAGCTTGACGCCGCGCCGGAGGAAGTCGTCCTCCAGCACCGCGGCCACCTCCGGGTCCTTGCGGGGCAGTACCTGTTCCCGGCTGACGATCAGGGTGACGGCCGAGCCGAGGGACGAGAACATGTGGACGAACTCCACCCCGGTCACCCCGGAGCCGATGACCACCAACCGCTCCGGCAGCTCCTTCGGGGGGTAGGCGTCCCTGGTGGCCAGGATCCGGTCGCCGTCGAGGTGCGCCCAGTCGGGGATCCGGGGCCGACTGCCGGTGGCCAGGAGCACGGCGTCGGCATGGAAATGGCGTACCCCGTCGGCGGTCTCCGCCTCCACCTCGTGGGGCCCCACCAGCCGGCCGGTGCCCTTCACCAGGTCCACCTGCTGGCTGCGCAGGATCGAGACGGTCGACTCCTCCAGCCGGTGGGTGATGGCGCCGATGCGCTCCCGCAGCCGCTCCAGGTCCAGCCGGCCGCCGGTGTCCACCAGCCCCATGCCGGCGGTGCGGCCCAGGTAGGACATGGCGCCGCCGGTGGCGATCATGGCCTTGGACGGGATGCAGTCCCACAGGTTGGCGGCCCCGCCGACCACGTCCCGCTCGATCAGGGTGACCTGCACCCCCATACGGGCGGCGTAGGTGGCCGCCTGGGCCCCGGCCGGGCCGCCGCCGACGATGACGAAATGCACGACCACAGGCTACGCCCGGCGCCGGGTACCCCCGACCCGGCTTGTTCCCGGGCTGGACGGCCGGCCGACGTGGAATCCTGGCAGGCATGCGGAACCCGATGTTCGTGTACGACGAGGCCATGACCGAGCTGGTGATGGCCTACTGCCGGGAGCGGCTGGCCATGGACCCGGTGTCCTTGGACTTCGGCGGCAACGCCGGGTCGCTGGATTCGGTCGTCGACGGGCTGCTCCGACCGGAGGGCAACGACCCGGCGGCGGTGCTGGCGCTGTTCACCGACCAGCTGGCCACGGCGGTGGTGTCCTGCGACAGCCCCCGGTTCCTGTCGTTCATCCCGGCGGCCCCCACCAAGGCGGCCCTGCTGTTCGACATGGTGGTGTCGGCGTCGTCCCTCAACGGCACCTCCTGGCTGGAGGCCGCCGGGGCGGTGGTGGCCGAGAACCAGGCGCTCCGGCTGCTGGCAGACCTGGCCGGGCTGCCCGAGGGGGCCGGGGGCTGCTTCGTGGCGGGCGGGTCCGCCGGGAATCTTTCGGCCCTGGTGGTGGCCAGGGATACGGCCGCCTTCCGCCGGGGCACCCCGGCGCGGCGGGCCCGCATCGCCATCAGCGAGGAAGCCCACTCGTCGGTGGGCAAGGCCCTGCACGTCATCGGGGTGGAACCGCTGCTGGTCCCGGCCGACGACCACCGGCTGACCGGGGCGGCCCTGGCCGCCACCCTGGCCGCGGCGGTGGCCGACGACCCGGATGCCGCCGACGACGTGGTCGGGGTGGTGGCCACCGCCGGGGCCACCAATGCCGGCATCATCGACGACCTGGCCGGGGTGGGCGAGGTGGCCGGGCGGCACCGGCTGTGGTTCCACGTGGACGCCGCCTACGGTGGCGCCGCCCTGTTCGCCCCGTCGGCCCGAGCCAGGTTCGCCGGCATCGGGCAAGCCGACTCGTTCGTGGTGGACCCCCACAAGTGGCTGTTCGCCCCCTTCGACTGCGCCGCCCTCCTCTACCGCGACCCCCGGCTGGCCAAGGCGGTGCACACTCAGGACGCCGCCTACCTGGACGTCATCCACCGGCCGGCCGGGGCCACCGGCGGCCCGGCCGAAGAGGCCGGCGAGACCGCCGCGATCGAGGACCCCTGGAACCCCAGCGACTACGCCTTCCACCTGACCCGTCGGGCCCGGGGACTGCCGCTGTGGTTCTCCCTGGCCGTCCACGGCACCGACGCCTACCGGGACGCCGTCGAGACGGTCCTGGCCACCGCCCAGCGGGTGGCCGATCTGATCGGGGAGACCCCCCACACCGAGCTGGTCCGGGACCCGGGACTATCGGTGGTGCTGTTCCGCCGGCCGGGGTGGGGGCCGGCCGACTACGACGCCTGGTCGGCCCAGCTGCTGGCCGACCAGGTCGGGTTCGTCACTCCCACCAAGTGGGAGGGAGAGGTGGTGGCCCGGTTCGCCTTCCTGCACCCGGACACCACCCTGGACATGGTGCGCGAGATCCTGGCCACCATGGCCTGAGTAGAATTTCGCGGCCGCCAACACGACGGTGGTGGAGCGGAGGCACCAGATGAGCAGTCCTCAACCGACCGCCGGCCGGCGCCCGGACACTGGGGACGTCCGGGCGGTGCACAGCGGCCTCCGGCGGGAGTTCCGGGTCTTCCCGGACCTGCTGATCGACGCCTTGGCCGCCGGAGACGGTGTTCGGACCTCTGCTCTCCGGGACCACTGGACCCTGATCGCCGACTTCCTGGACCGGCACCACGAGGGCGAGGACGACATCCTGTGGCCCCTGCTCGAAGAACTGTCCCCGGACGCTTCGGGCATCGTGTCGTCGATGAAGGAGCAGCACGACGGCATGCTGGCCACCCTGGAGGCGGCCGAGGTGGCCGTGGCCGGCTGCCTTCGGTCGGGCCCGTTGCCCGACGACCTGGCCACGCTGCGCCGCCTGGCAGAGGAGATCGACGAGCACTTCGACGCGGAGGAGGCCCAGGTGCTGCCGCTGTGCCAGGCGCACCTGTCGGCGGAGGAATGGGAGCGCCTCGGTGTCCACGGGCGGGCGGGAACCCCGCCCGGACAGATGCCGGTGATCGCCTGCCTGATCATGGAGGACGCCGACGACGAGGCTCGGGCGGCCTTCCTGGCGCCGATGCCCGCCGAAGTGCAGGCGCTGGCCACCGGCCCGTGGCAGGAGGAGTACGCCCGCTACGTGGCCCTGCTGCGGGGCAGCTGACCCTCCGGTCCCTCCGGCGCGCCGTGGTC
>CAYVPF010000247.1:0-4673 GCA_964453355.1 uncultured Acidimicrobiaceae bacterium
CACAGGGCGATGCCGGCGATCAGGCCGCCGCCGCCCACCGGCACCACCACGGTGCCCATGGGCGCCGCCAGCTCGGTGGCCACGGTGCCCTGGCCGGCGATGGTCCGGGGATCGTCGAACGGGTGCACGTACACCGCCCCGCGGCTGGCGGCATCGTCTTCGGCCGCGGCGTTGGTCTCGTCGAAGGTGCTGCCGGCGATGACCGGCTCCACCCAGGACCCGCCGATGGCCAGGATCCGCTCCCGCTTCTGCCGGGGAGTGCTGGCCGGCAGGAACACCCGGCCCTTGATCTGCAGGGCGGCGCAGCAGAACGCCAGCCCCTGCCCGTGGTTGCCGGCGCTGGCGCACACCACCCCGCGGTGCCGCTCGTCGTCGGTCAGCGACGAGATCAGGTTGTAGGCCCCGCGGACCTTGTAGGACCGGCCCACCTGCATGTCCTCGCGCTTCAACAGCACCGGCACCCCGAGGGCCAGCGACAGCCGGTCGCTCCGCTCCAGCGGGGTCCGGCGGACCACCGACGCCAGCCGTTCCCCGGCGACCTCGATGGCGGCGGCGTCGACGGTGGTCACGTCTCGATGTTAGGAGGGAGGGCTGACAACGGGATCGATAGGGTAGGTTCAGTCCACCAACCGAACATCGCAGGAGCGAACATGGCTGACTACACCCTCCCGGACCTGCCGTACGACTACGCGGCCCTCGAGCCCCACGTCTCCGGCCAGATCATGGAGCTGCACCACGACAAGCACCACGCCGCCTACGTGGCCGGGGCCAACACCACCCTGGAGAAGCTGGAGGCCGCCCGGGACAAGGACGACTTCGGCCCCATCGTCGGCCTGGAGAAGACCCTGGCGTTCCACATCTCCGGCCACGTCCTCCACTCCATCTTCTGGACCAACCTGTCCCCGGACGGCGGCGACAAGCCCACCGGCGACCTGGCGGCGGCCATCGACGAGAACTTCGGGTCGTTCGACAAGTTCAAGGCCCAGTTCACCCAGGCCACCAACACCATCCAGGGCTCCGGCTGGGGCGCCCTGGCCTGGGAGCCGCTGGGCGGCCGGCTGATCGTCGAGCAGGTCTACGACCACCAGAGCAGCCTCGGCCACGGCACCACCCCGGTGCTGGTGTTCGACGCCTGGGAGCACGCCTTCTACCTGCAGTACAAGAACGTCAAGGCCGACTTCTTCTCGGCGCTGTGGAACATCGTCAACTGGGACGACGTGGCGGCCCGGTTCGCCGCCGCTAAGGGCTGACCAGAGCGTCGGTCAGGGGGCCGATCCCCGCCAGGTTGGCGGCCAGGTCGGCAGGCAACTCGTAACGGGCCGCCAGGGCGGCCGGGTCCAGGTACGACACCTGGGTCCGGCCGCCGTCGGCCCAGATCAGCACCTTCAGCGGCAGGTCCACGGCGGCCAGCGGCGCCGCCGCCATCACCGGGGTGCCGGCGGCCGGGCTGCCGAACAGCACCAGCACCGTCGGTCGCAGCTGCAGCCCCACCGCCTCGGCCTCGGCGGCCTGGTCGATGACGGCGAACACCTTCAGGCCGCCGGCGTCCAGCAGCTCCCGCAGCCGGTCCACCGTGTCGGGTACCGACCGGGTGGTCTCCTTGGTGATGATCATGCGGTCGCCGGCTCGGCGCCGGTTGCCGGCTCGGCGCCCAGGTCGGCCTGGACGCCCTGTTTCAGTCCGAGGAACGCCACCACGGCGGCCACGGCCATGACGCCGGCCATGCAGTAGAAGACGGTCTGGGAGGCGTGGGCGAAGTCCAGGCGGACGAAGTGGGGGATGTTGGCGGTGCTGCCGCCGCCGCTCCCGCCGGAGCTGGAGGCCTGGGCGATCGACTTGGCCTCGGCCGCCGCCTTGGCCGGACTGGCCCCCTGGGCCAGCAGGGAGGCGTTCACCTTGGACCGGAGCTGGTCCACCAGGATGGTGCCCAAGATGGCCAGGCCGAGGCTGGCCGCGTAGTTCCGGACCGTCTGGGTGATGCCGGTGGCCTCACCGTAGGACAGCCGGGACGCCCGGTTGACGGCGTCGGTGGAGGCCGGGCTGAGCATGAACCCCATGCCGGCACCGGACAGGATGATGTACCAGGTCTGGGCGCCCAGGTTCAGGTCGGTCATCTTGCCGGCCCACAGGTAGAACCCCACGGCGGCCAGGGCACAGCCGATCACCACCGGCCGCTTGGCCCCGCTGCGGTCCAGGATCCGGCCGCCGATCTGCGACGTCACGACGAAGCCCAAGAAGAAGTACAGCAGCACCAGCCCGGTTGTCTGCGCCGTCTTCCCCAGGGAGATCTGGGCGTACTCGCTGGCGAAGAAGAACAGCGGGACGAACGCCAGCATGGCGATGCCGAGCACCACGTTCTCGACGGCGAACGCCCGGATGCGGAAGATGGCCACCTTCATGAGCGGGGACGGCACCCGCTGCTCCACGAAGGCGAAGGTCACCAGCAGGGCGATGCCGACGACGATGCACAGGATGGTGCCCGGGTTGGACCAGCCCCAGATGGCCGACTGCTGGAACCCGACCACGCTCAGGGCCACGCCGCCGACGATGAGGGACAGGCCCCGGTAGTCGATGGGGGCCCACTTGTGCTCGGTGACCGGCTTCGACAGGAAGATGAGGATGAGGGCGACGATGGCCACGGGGATGTTGACCCAGAAGATGGCCCGCCAGGTCCACTCGGTCAGGTAGCCGCCCAGGATCGGGCCGACGGCGGTCAGGCCACCGGCGATGCCGAAGAACATGGCCAGGGCCTTGCCGCGTTCGCGGAGCGGGAACGTCTGCACCACGATGCCCAGGGCGGCCGGGAACATGATGGCGCCGCCGGCCCCCTGGACGACCCGGAACGTCACGATCCAGGCCTCCGCCGCCGACCCCTTGGGGGTCAGCCCGCACATGGCGGAGGCGGCGGCGAACACGATGACGCCCAGCACCACCATCTTGCGGTGCCCCACCGTGTCGGCCAGTCGGCCGCCGAAGGCGAACAGGGCGGCCAGGGACAGCAGGTAGGCGTTGATGGCCCACTGCATCCCGGTGTCCGACAGGCCCAGTTCCCGCTGGATGTTGGGGGCGGCGATCGACACGATGGTCTGATCGATGAACGTCATGGCGACGGCGAAGATCATGGCCGCCAGGACCAGGTTCCTCGGCCGTCCGGTGGCACTCATAGCGGTCATGCCGCCTTGGCTATCACAGCCTCGGCCCCGGTGTCCCCGATGGCAGGCCGTAGTCTGGCGGGCTACGCCGCCGACCGCCCTCCTTCCTGCTCCAGCCCCTCCCGGCCTGCCGCCGGTTGACCGGCACGCCTCCCGCCGGGTCCGCCGGAACCGCCGGTGGTGGCTGGCCGGCGTCCTGGCCGTGGTCGTGGCCGCCGGCCTGCTCATCGGCCTGCACGGCGGCGGCCAGACCGGGGGATCGGGTGGCGGCCACGGCACCCCGCCGCCCACCAAGCCGGCCAAGCCGGTGTCCCACCGGAACCCCCGGCTGGACCCGGACTGGACCGGCAACGGCAAGCCGGTCACCTTCGCCTTCGGCGGCGACGTCAACTTCCCGTCCACATCCAACCTCGGGGCCCGGCTGGCCGACGACCCGGCCACGGCGCTCGGGACAACCGTGCCGGCACTGCTCTCCGGGGCCACACTGAAGATGGTCAACCTGGAGACCGCCCTGACCGACGGGACCTGCCCGGACCCGCAGCCGAAGACATACGTGTTCGACGCCCCGCCCACCGCGGTGACAGCGCTCGAGCATGCTGGGATCAACCTGGTGACCGAGGCCAACAACCACGGCGAGGATTGCGGGGCGGCCGGGCTGCAGCAGGCCATCGCCATCCGCACACGGACCCGGTTTCCGGTCATGGGCATCGGGCAGAACGTCACACAGGCCTTCACCCCGTACGAGACCACGATCAAAGGCCAGCGGATCGCCATCGTGGTGGCCACCCAGGTCATCGACTCCGACCTGGCCACGGCCTGGACGGCCACCGCCACCCAGCCGGGCCTGGCCTCCGCCTACGACATCAGCGCCCTGGTGGCCGAGGTCGAAAAGGTCCGGGCCTGGGCCGACACCGTCATCGTCTACGTCCACTGGGGCACCCAGCTGGACGCCTGCCCCAACCCGCTGCAGGAACCCCTGGCCAACGCCCTGGTGAAGGCCGGCGCCGACATCATCGTCGGCACCCACGCCCACGTCCTGCTCGGCGGCGGCTACCTGGGGTCGGCCTACGTCGATTACGGCCTCGGCAACTTCGCCTTCTACGACAACACACCGCCGGAGAACCAGAGCGGTTCCCTGGTCATCACCGCCACCGGTCGCCACGTCGACAGCGTCACCTGGCGGCCGGCCGTCATCGTCGACGACCTGCCCCAGCCGCTCAGCGGGGCCGCCGCCACAGCGGCCATCGCCAGCTGGAACGCCGCCCGCAGCTGCACCGACGCCAGCGCCACACCCACCGCCCCCGTCGCCAGCGTCACAACCGAGAAGGCTCCGGTCACACCGACCGTGGCCCAGCAGCTGTCCAACGACGACACAACATGAACTGGTCCGGCCCCACCCACCGCTTCTCCCCGTCCGGTCCCCGGACCAGCCGGAACCCGAACAGGGTCTTCAGCTTGTGGTGGTGGGGTGCTGCCGCACCCGGGCACCGAACAGCGCCGGCCGTCTCGTTCCCACACCGC
>CAYVPF010000248.1:0-4673 GCA_964453355.1 uncultured Acidimicrobiaceae bacterium
TTCACCTTCTTCGGGCCTGGACCCGCCGCCCGCCTAGGGGTACGTCTAGCGGCGGTGCTGCTTGGGTTTCAGGCCGAGGGTGCGGAGCAGGAACCGACCGAACCGACCAGGCTGCTGGTTGTGGTGATGGTCGGCGTTGTGCCCCTCGCGACCCACGCCGGTGGCGGCCCCGCCCCCGAGGCCGGCCAGGGGGATCTCGTTGGGCTCCTCGCCCTTGGGCACCTTCGGCAACGGGTGTCGGGGCTTGCGCGGCTTGATGCCCTTGGATCCCATGGCCCCTTCTTCTACCAGGTGCCGAGGGCCGGTGCCGGGGCTCGACCGATGGCCCAGGCCAGCAGCTGGTGGGGCTCGGTCCGCATCGGCAGTCGATCGAGCTCGCGAGGCAGCCAGGCCGACACCAGGGCTGGTGGCCAGTCGGCCGGGGTGTACCCGAGGCCGAGGTCGGCATGGTGCACCTCCACCTCCCGCCACCGGGTGAACAGCAGCGTGTGGGCCGGCCGCTCGGCGCCGCTCACGTCCCGGGTCAGGCGGTCCCAGGCCTTCGTCGGCAGCACGGCGCACAGGTCCTCCAGCCGCCCCGCGCTGTCCCGGACGTCGGCCACCAGCTCGGCCGCCGGCCGGCCGGCCCCGGCGGTGATGTCGGCGGCCCGCCCGGCGTAGCCACCGGGGTACTGGTCGACGACCTCCCCCCGGGCGGCCCCCTCCAGGCGCCGGATGACGCTGTCGGCGTTGCGGGCGACATGGGTGAGCACGTGGCCCACCGTCCAGTCCGGCAGGTGGCTGGCCGACCAGGCCTGGGCGTCGGTCAGGGTGGTGATCCGGTCGAACAGCGTCTGGTGCGCCCGCCGGCACCCGCCGATGTCGACGGTCGGTGCTCCTGCCACCCGGACTATCTATCACCACCGGCCGGCCGGGAAACGGCATAACGTGACCAGTCGTGCCGCAGCCGGCGGACCTCGGCCTGTTCCGATGGCAGGACCCACCGGTGGTGGCCGTGGCCCTCCTGTCCCTGGCGGCCGGGTTCGGCCAGTTCGGCGCCGTGGCCGCCCTGGGCGACGTCGCCCGTACCTTCGGCCACCTGTCCGGCGGGGCCAGCTTTGCCGACGAGGCCGGCCTCTCCGGCACCATGCTGGGCGTCGGCCTGGCCATCATCCGCCTGGCCTCCCTCGGCGGCCTGCCCCTGGCCAGCCTGGCCGACCGGTTCGGGCGCCGGCCGGTGCTGCTGGCCACCTGTGCCGCCGGCCTCCTGCTGACGGTGGCCGCCGCCCTCAGCCCGACCTACTGGTCGTTCGTGGCCATCTTCGCCCTCGGCCGGCCGCTGCTCACCGCCACCATCGGTGTGTCCCAGGTCAGCGCGGTGGAGCTCACCGCCACGAAACAGCGGGCCAAGGCGGTGGCCTTCATCGCCGCCGGGTACGCCGTCGGGGCCGGCCTCACCGCCATCATCCACAGCCTGGCCAAGAACACGTTGGGGTTCCGGGGCATCCTGGCCCTGGCCGCCGTCCCGCTGGTGCTGCTGCCCCTCGTGGCCCGCAGGGTGGTGGAGCCGGACCGGTTCGCCCGGCTGGCCGTCACCGAGCAGGCCGGGCCCGTCCTCGGTCCGATCGCTCGGGCCTACCGGGGCCGGCTGCTCGTGGTGGCCCTGCTGGCCTTCGCCGTGTCCGTCATTACCGGTCCCGCCAACAGCCTGGTGTTCATCTATGCCCAGAACGTCCTCCGGGTGTCCGGTTGGGTCACGTCCGTCATGGTGGTGGCCGCCGGCTTCGTGGGGCTGGGCGGTCTGCTCGTCGGCCGGTGGCTGGCCGACCGGGTCGGCCGCCGGCCGACGGTGGCCCTGGCCGTCGTCGGCATGGCGGCCGCCGGCACCTTCGCCTACTCGGGCTCCAAGTTCGCCCTGCTGGTCGGCTACGTCGCCGGCGTCACCGCCGGTGCCCTCTTCGCCCCGGCCGGCGGGGCGCTGGCCAGCGAGCTGTTCCCCACCGAGGTCCGGGCGTCGGTGGCCGGCTGGTACATCGCCGCCGGCGTCTTGGGGGCGGTGGCCGGCCTGTTGGTGTTCGGGGCCGTCGCCGACATCGGCGGGGTGGCCAACCACGCCGAGCTGGCCGCCGCCGTCACCTTCCTGCCCATGGTCCTGGCCACCGGTCTTCTGCTGCTCCTGCCCGATACCCGCGGTCACGAGCTGGAGGACCTGTGGCCCGCCAGCGCGGCCTGAGGTCAGATGGTGCTGGGGCGGGCTTCCGGGGGGATGGACTGCTGCGCGTCCATCATGTCGGCCATCACCGCCTTGATGAACGCATCGGCCTCGTCGGTCATCCCGCCGGCCACCCCGCCGTAGATCGCCCCCGACCCCGCCGGCTCGTCCTTGTGCTGGCGGGCGTACGTCACCGCCTCGGCCAGGTCGGTGGTGAACGTCTCGGCCACCCCCGGCTGGGTCTGCGGCCGGGTCACCGCCATGTGCAGGGCATTCGGGTACTGCTGCCCGTTGAACCGCCAGCCCCGGGTTCGCATGAAGTCGTTCACGTGGTACACGTCGAAGGCGTCCGAGGTGAAGCTGAACAGGAACGTCGGCCGGCCGATGATGCGCAGCTCCGGGTGCGACCGGACGGCCTCCTGCATGGCCAGCGACGTCTGGAAGATCTCCCGCGCGTACCGCCGGTAGCCCTCCCGGCCCAGCTGCACCATGGCTGCCCACGTGGCGGCGATCAGCCCGCCCGACCGCGACCCCTCCATCCCTGGGGAGCAGTACTTCCCGCCGCTCCAGTCCGTCAGGTAGAAGTACTGGTCGTTCCGCAGCGCCTTGTGCCGGAACGTCAGCACCGACGTCCCCTTCAGGGCGTACCCGTACTTGTGGGTGTCCGCCGAGATCGACGTCACCCCCGGCAGCCGGTAGTCGAACACCGGCACCTCGTACCCGAGCTCTTGGCCGAACGGCAGGATGAACCCGCCCAGGCAGCCGTCCACGTGCAGCCCCACCCCCCGCTCCACCGCCACGTCGGACAGCGCCCCGATGGGGTCCACCGTGCCGTACCCGTAGTTGCAGGCCGACCCGATGATGGCCACCGTCTGGTCGTCGATGTGGTCGCGCACCCAGTCCACGTCCACCTCGGTGGTCGTCGGGTCCACCGGCGCCCGCCGCAGCTCGATCCCGAACAGGTGGCAGGCCTTGTCGAACGCCGGGTGGGCCGTCTCCGGCTTGATCACGTTCGGCCGGGTCACCCCCCGGGTGGCCGCGGCGTGCTCCCGGTAGGCCAGCATGGCGTGGCTGATGCTGCCGGACCCGCCGGTCGTCACCATGCCCACCGCCCCCTCGTGGCCGACATGTCCCGGCTGGTGCTCGGCCTCGATCTCACCGTGCACCGCCTCGGCGTGCAGCAGGTCCAGGGTCATCGCCACGATCTCCGCCTCGAACTTCGTGGCGCTCGGGCACATGTCCCGCTGCAGCACGTTCACGTGGGCGAACAGCCCGAACGCCTCGTTCAAGAACCCGTAGTGGTCGTGGTCGCCGCAGTACATGGTCCCCGAGCACTTGCCCGTCTCCCAGAACGAGTCCTCCTCGGTCGCCATGGTGCGCAGCTCCGCCAGCACCTCGCCGCGGGGAGCCCCCTGCTCGGGGAACGTCCGGTGCACCGCGAACCGGTCTTCGTAAGGGAAGTTGGTCACCGGGCCACTGTAGAGGCGGCGCCGGCTTCCGGGGCTGCCGTCAGCTCCCGGCTGGCCCGTCCGGCGCCGAGGGGACGCCCGGTCCCGGCGGTACATCCGCCGCCGGCTGGGCGACCGGCGATTGGCCGACCGGGGATGGGGCGGCCGGTTGCGGGGTAGTTCCCTGAACCTGCCCGGCGCCCGATGCGCCGAAGATGCGGTCGTTCTGGAACCGGCCGGCGTAGGTGGCGGCGTCCAGGAACTTGAAGAACGGCAGGTGCTGGATCTCCAGCACGAAGAGCAGGATGGCCGCAATGATGACCCCCAGCAGGACGTGGCCGTACCCGATCACGATCCCGACGCCGGCCACGGCGAACATGGCCGCCGCCGTCGTCAACCCGGTCACCAGCCCACCCCGCCGCAGCAGGACCCCGGCCCCGATGAACCCCAGCCCGGTCATGATCCCGGCCACCGCCTGCGGTGACGTCGTGCCGGCCACTGCCGTTACCGCCGTCGCCGCTGCCCCCACCAGGGCGAACGTCCGGTCCCCGGCCGGTGATCCCCGCAGCTGCCGCTCGAACCCGAACACGAACGCCACGGCGATGCCGACGGCCACCCGCCCGAGCAACACCAGGTCGGCGTGGGACATGCCTCCAGTATTCCCGCTGGCAGCCGCTCCGTAGGGGACCGGCGCCTTGAGCGCTGCGACCACCCGACCGTGGCCGCCCAACGGCGCCCGCCGTCCAACGTCAAGCTCAGCCCGTAGCGTATGGGCCACCATGGCGAAGATGCAGGCCGTCTTCTATCGAGACGCCCGGGGAAACCAACCCGTCTCGGACTTCATTGACAGGCTGAATCCGGTTTCCGTCCAAGTTGCAGTTGACAATCAGATCGACCGGCTCAACATGCTGAGGCCAGCCGATCCCCCATTGCCATTTCCCCACTCCAGCCAGGTTGACGGGGAACTTCGCGAGCTTCGCTGTCACTACGGACGCATCTTGATCCGCGTCTTGTACCGGCGGTCAGGAAACCTC
>CAYVPF010000249.1:0-4581 GCA_964453355.1 uncultured Acidimicrobiaceae bacterium
CCAGGGAGCGCAGCAGGGGGAAGACGGCGACGATGCCGAAGATGCCGAGGCCGGCGGCGAGCAGGCCGCCGAGCAGCTTGCGCCGCTTGACCACGATGCCGGTGCGCTCTACCAGGGCGGCCGCCATGGCCTCCCGCTCTTCGGGCGCCGAAGCCAGGGTGTGGCGCTCCTCCACGAACGGGCCCCGGGGCATCAGGTACTTGCCCCAGGCCGTCAACCCGAAGCCAAGGCCGAACAGGCCGATGCCGAAGGTGACGCCGAGGATCCAGGGTGTGGCGTTCTGCCAGTAGGCCCCGCCGAAGGCGGCCACCCCGGCGATGCCGATGAGCATGAACAGGACGATGAACCGCTCGGTCCGGACGGGATGCCGGGCCAGTGGCTGCTGCTGGGGATCGTCGAACCGGCCGACCGACAGGGTCACCGGCGTCCGGTGGCCGTCCGTGGCGCCACCATCGGTGGTGGAGGTGCCGTCGGCCAGCCCGGTCTGGGTGGCCCCGGTCTGGGTCGTCCCGTCAATGGTCGGTGTGCTCACGCCCGCTCCCCGATCCAGAAGCAGATCAACATGAACCCGCCCACGCCGAACAGGAGGGCCACGAACCCCTCGGTCACCGGTCCGATGCCGCCCAGCCCGGCGCCGCCGCGGTCGACCGGGTGCTGGATGTACTCGGTGACGTACGCCACGACGTCCCGGACCTCGTTGTCGTTCAGGTTGCCGGAGAACCGGGGCATGTTGCCCGGGCCGATCCGGATGGCCTCGGCCACCTGGCGCTTTGTGGCGGTGTGCAGCGACGGAGCGAAGGTGCCGTAGGCCAGCTCGTCACCGGCCCCGAGGATGGTGTGGCAGGCGGCACAGTTGAGGGCGAACAGGCTGGCCCCCGTGGCGACGTTGGCCCCCTTCAGGTTGACCCTCGGGATGTACGGGGCCGCCGGGTCCAGGGAGTTGATGAAGGCGGCGATCTCGTCGGCCTGCTGCTTGTTGTACCGGGCCGGCTTGCGGTCGGCCTGTTCCTGCAGCGGGGTGGCCGCCGGCATCCGGCCGGTGGTCACCCAGAAGTCGACGGTGGCCGGCCCGACGCCCTGGAGCGGCGGGGCGGCGTCGGTGCCCAAGGCCTGCGAGCCGTGGCAGCTGGAGCAGGTCTGCTCGAACAGCTCCTTGCCAGCCGGGATCTTCGAGGCCGACGGCAGCTGGTAGAGGATGGCCGAAGACGACGCCGAGCTGCCGTTGCCGTACGCCGTGATCTGGCCGTTGGTGCAGACGTGGAAGCTCGACCCCTTCGGCGACCCGGCATTGGCCCCGCCGGCGTAGCTGATGGCGTTGATGGACTTGCGGCAGGCCAGCACGGTGGACAGGCCGAACCGGGTGGACCCGAGGCCACCGCTGGCCGAGGTGGTGGCTGTGGCCGCCGCTGTCGGCGATGTGGACCCTGTGGCTGTAGCCGACGACCCTGTGGCTGTAGCGGTGGATGTCGACGCCGATGTCGTGCCGGTCGTCGTGGTGGCGGCGGCTGTCGAGCTGGACGCGGTCCCGGCACCGTCCAGCGACGACATCGCCGGAGCGGTCGTCGAGGTGGTGGTTGTCTGGGCGCCGGCGTTCGAGGTGGCGCCGAGCAGGCCGCACAGGCCCACCGCCGCCAGGACGGCGGTGGAGCGCAGGTATCGGTTCCTGAGCAGGTCGCGGATCACAATCGACGGCTTACTTGAGCAGGAACAGGCAACTGTAGAGACCGACCCATACGACATCGACGAAGTGCCAGTAGTAGCTGACGCCCTGGAACACCGAGAGCTCACCGGGGTCACCGGCGGGGCCCTTCATGCGGCCGAGGAGGAAGACCATGGCCACGAGGCCCAAGAACACGTGCAGGCCGTGCAGGCCGGACATGATGAAGAACAGGGACCCGTAGGCGTTGGTGCCGGGCCGGGTCAGCTGGGTGGCCCACTCGTAGGCCTGGTTGCCGAGGAACATGGCCCCGAGGGCGATGGTGGCCCCGATCCAGATGCGGGCGCCGCGGCGGTCGAACCGCTCCTCGCAGAACACGGCCTTCTGCATGGTGAAGCTGGAGGACACCAGGATGATGGTGAAGATGCCGGCCTGGAGGGTGTCCAGGTGGGTCCCGACCGGGGGCCACGGGTGGTCGTTGGCCCGGATGGTGAAGAAGGCCGCGAAGAGACCGCTGAAGAACATCAGCTCGGACCCGAGCCAGATCATGATGCCGATGGCGAGCATCGGTGGTCGGTCGTGGACGATCCGCGGCGGCTTGCCCGGCTTGCCCACCGAAATGGCCTGGCTCACGGCGTATTTCCTAGTCGACGGGGACCCACCGACGCCAACATCCTGGTTACGGGTTCATGCACCGGTCACAGAAGCGACAGTCCGCCGGGTAGCGGCATCGAGTGGACCACGGCCAGACGCCGGGTCGGACGGGTGAGGGCGACGTACAGGACCCGCAGTCCCCGGGTGGTCGGAGGGTCTCCCGCGGCGATGCCTCCGGCGGCGATGACGGCCGGCTCGACCACCACGACGGCGTCGAACTCGAGCCCGTTGGCCTCGTCGGCCGGCAGCACCACGAGCGGGGCCGACAGGCCGGGCCCCCGGGGGTCCCGGGGGTCGACCGCCCCGGTGCCGAGGTCGATGACGGCCTGCAGCACCTCCGGGTACAGATGCGGAGGGGCCAGGACGGCGGTGCGGCCCGGCGCCACGGCGGCGGCCTCGGCCGCGGCCACCTCGGCCACCCGCCGGGCCAACGTCGCCGGCGGCGCCCAAGTCAGGGTCGGCCGGTGGCCGGACCGGCGGACCGGCCGGGGGGCGGTGAGCCCGGGGGCCGCCACGGCGAGGACCCCGGCGGCCACCGCCACCACCTCGGCCGGGGTGCGGTAGCTGACGGTCAACTCCACCAGCCGGGGTTCCTTCGCCGGGGTGAGGTGGGCGGCCACCTCCGGCCACCCCGACGGGGCCCACGGGCCGGTGGCCTGGGCGATGTCGCCGACCACCGTCATGGAGCCGGACAGGGACCGCCGGGCCAGCATCCGCAGCTGCAGGGGCGACAGGTCCTGGATCTCGTCCACCACGATGTGGCCGTAGGACCGGATGCCGTCGTCGTCCACGGCGCCGTGGCCGGCGGCGGCCGGCATCGGGGAGGTGTCCAGGCCGGACGGCCAGTACCCCACCTCTTCCCGGGCCCGCTCCAGCCGTTCACGTCCGTCGGGACGGGAGCGGCGGGACCGGGAGCGGCGGGACCCGAGCAGGGCCCGGGCCTCGTCCACCAGGGCGGCGTCGGCGGCCGTCCAGGGGACGTCATCCAGGGACCGGCTCCGGGGCCGGTACAGCGACGCCTGCTCCGTCGGGGTCAAGATGCCCTGGCCGGCGGCGGCCAGGAGCGGTCGGGCCCCGAACAGGTCGTGCAGCAGCTCGTGGGGGGCCAGCCTCGGCCACATCCGGTCCAGGGCCTCCGCCAGCGCCGGCACCCGGCGGACGCTGCGGCTGAACTCGTCCAGGTCGAAGTCCTCCTCCGGGGTGGATTCGGCGGACGGCAAGGTCTTCCCCGGGTGCCCGGATGTTGCCGCGGTGACGTCGTCGCCGAACACCCCCGGCATGGGCAGCACGTCGGCCAACCGGTCGGCGTCGTCGGGGTCGTCGGGGTCGTAGACGGCAGGGTCCTCGGGGTCGTCGACGCCGGCGCCGAACAGGGTCAGCTGGCCCCCTGGGCGGCCCCGACCGATGTCCACCAGGTCGGCGGCGGGGCCCTCTCCGGCCGCGGCCCAGGCAACCTCCGGCGGCAGGTCCGGGCCCAGGTCGTAGAAGTCCTCGGCGTCGGCTTCGGCGGTGGCCGGGGCGCCGCCCAGCTCCCGGCGGACGCGCCGGTACTGGTCGGCCAGCCGGCCGACCACCTGCTGCTCCACGAACCGGCGACGGCCGTTGTGGGGTCCGGAGCGGCGGCGGGCCTGGCCGACGACGTCGGCGGAGTCGGCGGCGGTGAGCCGGAGGGTGGTGGCCCCGAACGGGACGTCGACGCCGTCACGGAGCGGCCGCTGCCGGGTACGGACGGCCCGGGCCACCACCCGGACCATGCGGGCCTCGCCCTTCAGCCGGGCCACGTCGGCGGCTTCGGTCCCGCGGACCCGGATCTCGGGGACCAGGCCGGGGACGGTGGACAGGGTGACGCCGGTCTCGCCGAGGGACGGGAGCACCTGCTCGATGTACCGCAGGAACAGCGGATTGGGGCCGACCACCAGGACGCCCTGGCGCTCCAGCGGGAACCGGTGGGTGTAGAGCAGGTAGGCGGCCCGGTGCAGGGCCACCGCCGTCTTGCCGGTGCCGGGGCCGCCCTGCACCATGAGCACCCCGGCCAGAGGGGACCGGATGATCTCGTCCTGCTCCCGTTGGATGGTGGCCACGATGTCGCCCATCTGGCCGGTCCGGACCTGGCCCAGGGCGGCGAGCAGGGCCCCGGGGCCGCCAAGGGACATGCTGTCGTCGGCCAGGCCTTCGGAGCCCGGGCCGGTGCCGGCTCCGCCGGCGGCGGCCGGGGCGGGGCCGTCGCCGAGGGCGGCGAAGTACTCGTCCTCCACCCCCACCACGGCTCG
>CAYVPF010000250.1:0-4576 GCA_964453355.1 uncultured Acidimicrobiaceae bacterium
AGCGTCGGGCAACGCCTGCTGGAGCGGTGGGCTGCGGGGCGCCGACGAGGATGGGGAGGGCCAGGGTGAACACCACCAGGGCCACCACCTGGGGCCAGACCACGCCGTAGCGGACCAGGAAGGCGCCGAAGGTGGCGCTGGCGAAGAAGATGACGATGGACCCGGCGCGGCGGGCGGCCCGGGTGTTGGGGCCGCCGGCCAGCGGGGAGTCGGCGATGAGGCCGGCCATGGTCAGCGTCATCACGTTGGTGGCCAGGTCCGGCACGCCCCACCGGCGGACCATGGCGTTCTGCACCCCCATGCCGAAGGCCAGGATGCCGGTGACCCAGAAGCGGGCGTCTCCGTGCTGGCCGGCGTGGGTGGCCGCGGTGGTCACCATGGCGGCCAGCAGGGCCAGCCATTCCGCCGCGAACCCCACCCGGCGGGCTCCTAGGCGGCCGGGCAGGCGCACCAGCCGGCCGCCGACCAGGGCTCCGACGGCAAAGGTGGCGAGGACCACCACCAGGGCGGTGACCGGGTTGGAGTGGCCGGTGCCGAGGGTGCCGATGGCGAAGGCCAGGTACACCAGGTTGCCGGTCATGATCTCGGCGAACACGTTGCCGAGGCCCAGGAAGCAGGCGGCGTCCAGCATGCCGCAGATGCAGGTGATGGCGTAGATGCCGACGATCAGCGGCGGGAGGCGGACAGTCGGTCGGCGCATGGTGGGTTCCCTTGTACCACCGGACCTCTCGGCAGCGCCGCCGGGTCAGCTCGGCCCGGGAAGTCGGCCGGTAGGGTCGGCGCATGCGACTGGCTTCCTTCCTGCCTCCTGACGACCCCACGGCCGGTCAGGACCGGATCGACGACGTCCAGGTGGTCGCCGGGTCGCGGGGGCGTACCGGCGTGGTCGACGGTGACCGGATGGTGGACCTGACCGATCCGGCCGTGGGCCTGCCCGGTGACATGGCGGCTCTTCTCGGCCTCGGGCCTGCCGCGTTGGCGGCGGCGGCCGGGGCGCCGACCGGCCCGGCCCGGCGGTGGGCTCTGGACGAGGTACGGCTGTTGGCGCCGGTACCGACCCCGCCGAAGGTGCTGGCCATCGGCATGAACTATCGGGCCCATGTGGCCGAGCTGGGCCGGGAGCCACCGGAGTACCAGTACTGGTTCAACAAGCAGCGGACCTGCGTGGTCGGCCCCGGCCACCCGGTGGTGGTGCCGACGGTGTCCGACCAGGTGGACTACGAGGGAGAGCTGGGCCTGGTGGTGGGCCGACGGGCCAAGTCGGTGCCGGCCGACCGGTGGCTGGACGTCGTGGCCGGGTTCACGGTGGTCAACGACGTCAGCGTGCGCGACTGGCAGTGGCGGACCCCGACGTTCACCATGGGCAAGTCCTTCGACACCCACGCCCCGGTCGGACCGTTCCTGGTCACCCCCGACGAGGTCGGCGACCCCGGGGCCCTGGCCCTGCGGACCTGGGTCAACGACGACCTCCGGCAGGACTCCACCACCGCCGACCTGCTGTTCGGACTGGGGCAGATGGTGGAGTACCTGACCACCGTCTTCCCGCTGGAGCCCGGCGATGTCATCGCCACCGGCACCCCCGGCGGGGTTGGTGCCGGCTTCGATCCACCACGGTGGCTACGCCCTGGGGACACCGTCCGGATCGAGATCGAAGGGGTCGGAACCTTGGAGAATCCGGTGGCAGCGGCATGAACGCCGGCTGGGCACGGCAGAATGGACGGTATGGACACCGTGGACAGTGACGGGTCGGCCCCTGAGGGGGCGGCATCGGGTGTGACCGACGAGGAGCGGGCCGAGCGGCTCGACGCGCTGCGGTCCCTGATCGACCTGATGCGGCCGTCCGTGCAGGCCGACGGCGGTGACCTGGTGCTGGTCGGCGCCGACGTGGTGACCGGTGTGGTGGAGGTGCAGCTGCAGGGCGCCTGCAGCTCCTGCGCCGTCAGCTCCGCCACCCTGCAGGGCGGGGTGGAACGGATCCTGGCCGACCGGCTGCCGTGGATCACCGAGGTCGTCGGCGGCCTGGACGACTCCATGGACCCGTTGGAGAGCGCCTCCCTGGGCCAGGGCGGGTACGTCCCCAGCTTCTGAGCCTCGGCCCCGGGTTGCCGGGACCGCGATCATCGGTGGGCGGCCCCGGCATTGTTGCCGCGCGTGTGGCTCACTGAACGAGGTTTTAGAGCGTATCTGCTCAATTTTGGCGTTCAGTGACGAAGAAACGCACACGCGGGATGTCCCCATCAGTGGGGAGCAGGCCGGTACCCCTCGGCCCGGGGAGCGGGCGGGGAGCGCGCTATTAGTTAGCCAAAGTAAATATACTGGTGGACATGGAGACCATTCCCACCCTGGACCAGCCGGTCGGACCGGCGGCCCCGACCAGCTGCGGCGAACAGGGCGAGGACGACGAGCTGGCCGGCCGACTGCGGGTGGCCGTGACCAGGCTGAACCGCCGGTTGCGGCAGCAGGCGCTGGCCGGGCTGTCGCCGGCCCAGGCGTCAGCCCTCGGCACGGTGAAACGGCTGGGCAGCCCCACCCTCGGCGAGCTGGCCGTGGCCGAGCAGGTGCAGCCGCCGACGGTGACCCGGCTGGTGGCCGGCATGGAGGCCGCAGGGCTGCTGGCCCGGGAGGTCGACGCCGGCGACCGCCGGGTGGTCCGGGTCCGAATCACCGCCGACGGCCGCCGCACCATGCAGCGGATCCGGACGTTGAAGAACGCCTTCCTCAGCCGCCAGCTGGCCGCCCTCGACCCTGACGAGCAGGCCGCCGCCTGGGCGTTGGTGGCCCTGCTCGAGCACCTGGTGGCGGACCAGTGAGCCCGGTCGGCGAGGCGGCCCGGCAGACGTTCAAGGCCCTGCGGGTCCGGAACTACCGCCTGTACTTCGTCGGCCAGGTCATTTCGGCGTCGGGCACCTGGATGCACGCGGTGGCCCTCGGCCTGCTGGTGCTCTCCAGCCGGCTGCACGGCAACGGGTTCAACGTGGGCATCGTCACCGCCCTGCAGTTCCTGCCGATGCTGTTGCTGGGCAGCTGGGGCGGTCTGATCGTGGACCGGGTCGACAAGCGCCGGCTGCTCTACATCACCCAGACGGCGTCCGGCGTCCTGGCCCTGGCCCTGGGCCTGTTGACCGCGGTCGGGACCGTCAACATGTGGGAGGTGTACCTGATCTCCACCCTCTTCGGGGTGGTCAACCTCTTCGACAACCCGGCCCGGCAGACGTTCGTCTCCGAGATGGTCGGCCGTGACCTCATGCCCAATGCCATCAGCCTGAACAGCGTGGTCATGAACTCGGCCCGGGTGATCGGTCCGGCCATCGGCGGGATCCTGATCTTCGCGGTCGGGCTGGCGGCCTGCTTCCTGTTCAACGCCGCTTCGTACGTGGCCGTCCTGGTGGCCCTGTTCATGATGCGGCCGGCCGAGCTCCACCAGCGTCCGGTGGTGGTCCGGGCCAAAGGACAGGTCCGAGAGGGTCTCCGCTACGTCTGGTCGACCCCCGGGTTGCGGGACCCGCTCTTGGCCATGGCCGTGGTCGGGATCTTCGCCTTCAACTTCACCACCACCCTGCCGCTGTTGGCCACCCACACCTTCCACGGTGGCGCCGGCACCTACAGCGCGCTGATGGCGGCCATGGGCATCGGGGCGGTCATCGGCGGCCTGATGGTGGCCCACCGCAGCCGGCCGAGCACCGCCATGCTCAGCCTGATCGGCCTGGCCTTCGGGGTCATGCTGCTGGCGGTGGCCGCCGCCCCGACCGAGGTCGTGGCCCTGGTGGCTCTGGTCTTCATGGGGCTCTGCAGCATCTCGTTCATCTCCACCGCCAACGCCACCATTCAGCTGCAGGCGGACCCGGCCATGCGCGGCCGGGTGATGGCCCTCTACGCCATCGCCTTCCTCGGCAGCACCCCCATCGGTGCGCCGCTCGTCGGCTGGATCGCTGACGTCACCAACCCCAGGGTGGCGGTGATGGTCGGCGGGGTGGCCACCCTCCTCGCCTGCATCCCGCTGGCCCTCCGCTATCACCGGGGCGGCAGCATGTCCCGATCGACCCTGGCGATGGTGGCGGAGATCCCCGACGCCGAGCCCGGCGAGGTGGTCGACTTCTCGCCCGGGCCGGTGGGGGATGCGGGCGCCGACGGCCAGCGGCGGCAGGTCCGCCGGGCCGGCGGGGCCTAGAACCTGCGGGGCCCAGAACCTGCGGGGCCCAGAACCTGCGGGGCCAGAACCTGCGGGCCTAGAACCTGCGGGGCCCAGAACCTGCGGCGTAAACCTAGGAGGTCGCCGGCTCCGGCCGGGGCTCCTTCGGCAGGCCGAGCACCCGTTCGCCGACGATGTTGCGCTGGATCTGGGCGGTGCCGCCCCAGATGGTCTCGGACCGGGAGAAGAAGAAGGACGCCTGCAACTCGTCCACCGGGTAGTCGGACCGGCCACGGCGCATGCCCGGGAGCACCTCCACGCCCTCGGAGTCGCCCCCCAGCACCTGCCCGTCGAGCCCCCGGATGTCCAAGGCCAGATCCATGGTGCGCTGGTGGGTCTCGGACCAGAACATCTTGTTGCAGGCCCCCAACGCCGCGGTGTGGTGGG
>CAYVPF010000251.1:0-4564 GCA_964453355.1 uncultured Acidimicrobiaceae bacterium
CTGCCGGATGGCCGAGGAGCGGTTGACGACCGCCAACCCGTGGGGGGAGGGACTGCGCCGGCCACGGGTCGTGTTCTTCGGCGACCCGGCGGCCTTGACGGGCCCGGTCCGGGAACGGTGCGCGGTGGTCACCACCTTGGCCGTGGCGGCCACCGGCCTGACGGTGACGGTGGACGCCACGGCCGCCTCCCTCCACCCTCTCGGGATCGTCGTCCGGCCCGATCTGCTCGACGCCGACCAGCGGGCGGCGGTGGCCGAGGTACTCGGGGTCGACCCACCGGCGCGCCACGCCACGGCGGCCCGCTCGGCCACGGCCGCACCGGTGACCGTTCGGGTGCCCGACGACGGCCGGTTGCCCGAGACCGCTGGCCGGGGGGAGACCGCGCTGGCGGAGCTGCGGCCGGGGCCGGTCGAGGTCCGGCTGCTGACCGCCTTCCCCCGTCTGGACGGCCTGGCGGAGGAGCTGACACCGAAGCGGTCGCGGCGGGCGGTGGAACTGGTCGCCTACCTGGCCCTGCACCACCCGGTCCCGGTAACGAGCGACCGGCTCCGGACGCGGGTGCTGGGATCGGCCGACGCCGATGCGGCGGCGAAGACCCTGTTCAACACGGCCGGGGCCGCCCGTCGGGCCCTGGGCCGGGACGGGCGGGGGGAGCCGCTGCTGCCGCCGGCCACCAAGGGGAGCCACTACCGGATCTCGCCGGTCGTCACCACCGACGTCGGCCGGGCGGCCGCCTTGGCGGCCGCGGCGGACCACGCCGGCGACCAGGAGGAGGCGATGGCGCTGCTACGGGAGGCCCTGAGCCTGGTGGAGGACGAGCCGCTGGCCCAGGCGCAGTCCGGGTACGCCTGGTGGCAGGCGGAGGGGCACGAACAGCGGATCGCCGGCACCCTGGTGGACGCGGCCTGCCGCCTGGCCCCGCTGGCCTCGGCCGCCGGCCTCTACGACCTGGCCCGCTGGGCCGTCGACCAGGCCCGACTGGTGGAGCCGTACAGCGAGGCCCTCTGCCGGGTGGCCATGCGGGCGGCCGCCGACGGCGACGATGCCGACCGGCTGCGGCGGGAGTGGCAGGAATGCCTGCGTCGGGTGGACGAGCTGGACCCGGGCAGCCGCCCGTCGGAGGCCACCGAGCGGCTGTACCTGGAACTGTGCCGCCGGGTGCCGGCTCTCACCGACTAGGGCCTGACCGATTGGGCCTTCACCGATGAGGCCAGGCGGCACCCGGCTTCGGTGCCCGGCACAGCCGGTCGGTAGGTTGGCGGCGGTGACATCCGACGCCTTCGACCTGGTGGGGCTGACCCCGGCGCAGCGCGAGGCCGTCGTGGCCGACGACCCGGTGATCTGCCTGTTGGCCGGGGCCGGGGCCGGCAAGACCCGGGTGCTGACCCTGCGGGTGGCCCGGCGGGCCCACGACGGCTCGGCCCGCGCTGACCGGGTGCTGGTGTGCACGTTCAGCCGCAAGGCCGCCGAGGAGCTGCGGCGGCGGCTGTGGGTGCTCGGGGTCGGCGACGTGCGGGCCGGCACGTTCCACCGCACGGCCCTGCAACTGCTCCGCCGGTACCACGCCGACCGCGGCGGGGCCGCCCCGCAGGTGCTGCCGGACCGACGGTCGGTGCTGGCCCAGGTGCTGGCCACAGCGCCGGCCAATGGCGGTGGCCGGCGGCAGCCGAAGGTCGGCCAGGTGGAGGCCGAGATCGGCTGGGCGAAGGCCCGGCTGATCGGGCCGGAGGAGTACGAGGAGCAGGCCCGCCGCCACCAGCGACGGCCGGGCGGCGGGGCGGCCGCCATGGCCGACCTGTACGCCCGGTACGAGGAGGCCCGGCAGCGGCGGCGGGCCCTGGACCTGGACGACCTCCTGTGGCAGGCCGCCGACCTGCTGGCCGACGACCCGGCCTTCGCCGCCGCCGTCCGGTGGCGGGACCAGCACCTGTTCGTGGACGAGCTGCAGGACGTCAACGCCGCCCAGTTCCGGCTGCTGCGGCTACTGGCCGGAGACGAACCCGACCTGTTCGTGGTCGGGGACCCCAACCAGTCGGTGTACGGCTGGAACGGGGCCGACCCGGCCCTGATGGACCGGCTGCCGGACGTCTTCCCGGGCACCAGGGTGCTGCGGCTGGACCTGAACCACCGGTGCTCCCCCCAGGTGGTGGCGGTGGCCGCCGCCGCACTGGGGCTGGCTCCATCGGGTATCGGGGAGGCGGGCGGTCCGACCAGCAGCCGGGCCGATGCTGCGGTGCCCCGGGTGGCGGCGCTGGACACCGACGACCAAGAAGCCCGCTGGGTGGCCCGGCAGGCCTGGCTGGCCCACCGGCCCGGCCGGCGGTGGGACCAGATCGCCGTGCTGGCCCGGACGAACAGCCAGCTGCAGGCGGTGGCCGGGGCCATGCGGGCCGAGCGGGTGCCGGCCCGGCTGGCCGAGCCGGCGGCGGGGCCGGCCAGTGACGTCCGCACCCGGTGGGCCGCCGACGGCCGCCCGGTGGTGCAGCCGGTCGGGGACGATCTGAAGCCCGGGACAGGCGGTGCGGTGGCGGCTGAGCGGGACGACCCGGGCGACGGCGACGGCGGGGTGGACGAGGACCAGGACGCCGTGGTCCTCACCACCTTCCACCGGGCCAAAGGGCTGCAGTGGCCGGCCGTGTTCGTGGTGGGCCTGTCGGACGGGCTGGTACCGATCGGCTCGGCCCGCTCGGCGGCCGCCCGGGACGAGGAACGGCGGCTGCTGTACGTGGCCCTGACCCGGGCCGAAGCCGACCTGACCTGCTCCTGGGCCCGCTGGCCGGACGAGCGGTCGATGGAGGACGGTGCCCCGCCACGGGCGCCGAGCCCGTGGCTGGGGGAGGTGGAACGGACCTGCGGGGAGCTGGACGCCGCCCAGGCCCCGGCCAGCGCCGACCAGGTGGCGGCCCGGTTCGCCGACCTCCGGGCCCGCGTGGTCCCGTCTGCCAGTGAAGGGTCGGCCGGTGAAGGGTCTGCCGGTGAATAGGGCCGGCGGGTAGGGTCGAACGCGACCATGAGCGACATCGTCGAGCAGCTGCGAGAGGTGGTCGGGGCCGGCTTCGTGCTGACCGGCGACGACGTCCACGCCGACTACACCCACGACGAATCCCTGACCGGGACCCCGGTGGCGCCCCTGGCGGTGGTCCGGCCGGGGTCGACCGAAGAGGTGTCCCGGGTGCTGGCCCTGGCCGACGACGCCCGGGTGCCGGTGGTGGCCCGGGGCAGCGGTACGGGGCTGTCGGGGGCGGCCCGGCCGGTGCCCGACGGGCTGGTGGTGGCCTTCGACCGCATGGACCGGATCGTGGAGATCGACGTCGACAACCACGTGGCGGTGGTCCAACCGGGGGTGACCCTGGAGCAGCTGGACGCCGCCCTGGTGCCGCTGGGGCTGGTGTACCCGGTGTTCCCCGGCGAGGCCAGCGCGTCGTTGGGCGGCAACGTGGGGACCAATGCCGGCGGCATGCGGGCGGTCCGCTACGGGGTGACCCGCCACCGCGTCCTGGGGCTGGAGGCCGTGCTGGCCGGCGGCGAGGTGATCCGGACCGGCGGCAAGTTCGTGAAGTCGGCCACCGGCTACGACCTGACCCAGCTGCTGATCGGCTCCGAGGGGACCCTGGCCCTGGTCACCGAGGTCACCGTTAAGCTGGAGCCCCGCCTGGCCCACACGGCGACCCTGCTGGCGCCCTTCGCCACCATGGACCAGGTCGCCCGGACGGTGCCCCGGGTGATGGCCGGCGGCATAGCGCCGCTGATCCTGGAGTACCTGGACGGGCTGGCCATGGCCGGCATCACGGCGGCGGCCGGGCTGGATCTGGGAGTGCCCGAGGAGATCAAGGCGGCGACGGCCGCCTACCTGGTGGTGGTACTGGAGAGCACCCGGGCGGACCGGCTGGAGCAGGACACCGAAGCGGTGGCCGGCCTGCTGGGCGAGCTGGGGGCCCTGGACGTCTACGTGCTGCCGCCGACGGCCGGAGCCCAGCTGATCGCCGCCCGGGAGAAGGCGTTCTTCGCGGCCAAGGCGGCCGGGGCCGACGACATCCTCGACACCGTGGTGCCCCGGGCGGCCATCCCGGAATTCCTGGCCACCGTGGCCCGGCTGGCAGCCGCCGACGGTGCCCTGGTGTCGGGCTGCGGGCACGTCGGCGACGGCAACGTGCACCTGTCGGTGTTCCAGCCCGACGCCGACCGGCGGTCGTCGCTGGTCCGGGCCATCTTCACCGCCGCCCTGGCCGTCGGTGGGGCCATCTCCGGCGAGCATGGCATCGGGACGGAGAAGGCGGCCTACTTCTTGGACCTCGAGGATCCGGTCAAGGTGGCACTGATGCGCCGGATCAAGGCCGCCTTCGACCCCCACGGCATCCTCGGCCCCAACCGTCTCCTGGGTGACAGTCGCCTGCTGGGTGACAACCGCCTGCTGGGTGACCTGTCGTGAACGGCGCCCAGGCCCTGCTGGATACGCTCGTCGCCTCGGGAGTCGACGTCTGCTTCGCCAACCCGGGCACCTCCGAGATGCACTTCGTGGCCGCCCTGGACCGGGTCCCGGCCATGCGCGGGGTGCTGGCCCTG
>CAYVPF010000252.1:0-4564 GCA_964453355.1 uncultured Acidimicrobiaceae bacterium
CCGGTCCGCCGGGGGGGCCATGGGCCGGTCGTACAGAGGGGCGTCGTCAGCCAGCGACGCCGCCGGCACCTCGGCCAGCACCGGGCCGTCCAGCCCGTCCCGGATCCGCAGGTAGCCGATCGGCTCCGGCGGCTCGCCACCAGCGGGGTCGGCCGGCCCGGCGTCGGGCTCGGCGACCCGACCGATCACCGTGGCCCGGACCTCCCAACGGCGGCACACCTCGGCCACGGCCGGCCAGTCCTCCGGGGTGACGATGGCCAGCATCCGCTCCTGGCTCTCGCTGGTCATGACCTCCCAGGGGGTCATCCCCTCCTCGCGGCGGGGGATGGCGGTGACGTCCACGTCCATACCGACCCCGCCACGGGCGGCGGTCTCGCTGGTGGCGCAGGCCAGGCCGGCGCCACCGAGGTCCTGGATGCCGACCACCAACCCCTCGTCGAGGAGGGACAGGCAGGCCTCGATGAGCCGCTTTTCCTCGTACGGGTCCCCCACCTGCACGCTGGGACGCTTGGCGTCGTCGACCGGAGCCCCGTCGGTGCCCGAGAACCCGGCCGAGGCCAGCACACTGACGCCGCCGATGCCGTCGCGGCCGGTCGTCGACCCCAAGAGGACGGCCAGATTGCCCGGGCCCGAGGCCGCGCTGAGCACCAGCCGTTCCACCGGCAGCGCCCCCAGGCACAGCACGTTGACCAGCGGGTTCTGGGCGTAGCCGGGGTCAAAGGTCAGCTCGCCGCCCACCGTGGGCACCCCCACCGAGTTGCCGTAGCCCGAGATGCCGGCCACCACTCCCTCGAACAGCCAGCGCTGCCGGGCGTCGGAGAGCGGCCCGAAGAACAGCGGGTCCATCACGGCCAGCGGCCGGGCACCCATGGTGAAGATGTCCCGCAGGATGCCGCCGACCCCCGTGGCGGCGCCCTGGTAGGGCTCGATGGCGGACGGATGGTTGTGGCTCTCGATGCGGATGGCCACGGCGATGCCATCGCCGGCGTCGATCACGCCGGCGTTCTCGCCCGGGCCCACGAGCACCCGGTCGCCCTCGGTGGGCAGCCGTCGGAGGTGCAGCCGGGACGACTTGTAGGAGCAGTGCTCGCTCCACATGACGGCGTACAGGGCCAGCTCTAAATGGTTCGGTTCCCGGCCCAACACCACCCGGACCCGGTCGTGCTCGTCGTCGGTCAGGCCGAGGGCCCGGTGCAGGGGTTGGGGGGGCTGGGTCCCGCCCGGTGGATCGACGACGGGGTCGGTGGCGGGATCGGCCATCGTTGACACCGTAGCGGCGACCGGCCGGGTCGAGGGCCGATCGGAGGATGACCCGGCACGGGAGGCCGGAAGTATTTCCGGTTGGTCGGCGCCCAAAATCCCCGGTGGTTGCAGGTCGGTTGCAAGACGCTGACCGGCCGTATGACAGAAATTAGCGGGCGATCTAATTTCCCGCGCAAGGGCAGCCAACCGCTGGAAAGGAATTCGTCCAATTCGGCCAAAAATTCTTTGTATTCCACACGCAAATGGGTGACAATGTCGATATGGCCAGTACTAAAACCAGAACCGCAAGACGGACCATGAGCCCTGAGCACAAGGCAGCGCTCGCCATGGGACGGGAAGAGGGGCTCGCGGTCCGGCGCTATCTCGAAGCCATCGAGTCGGCCCGGCCTCGGCGAGGGCGGCGGCGCACACCGAAGGTACTGCAGAAGAAATTAGACGGAATAGATGCCCAACTCGATGAAGCGGAGCCGTTGGCCCGGTTGCACCTGCTTCAAGAACGCAAAGACCTGCAAGCCGCTTTGGAGAAGACAGCCGGCGGCCTGGAGCTGGCCAAGCTGGAAAAGGACTTCATCCAGGTGGCCAAGGCCTATGGGGACCGCAAAGGGCTGGACTACGGCACCTGGCGGAGCGCCGGCGTCAGCGCCACCGTGCTGGAGCAGGCCGGCATCGTCCGCGGTCGGGCCTGAGCCCGGCCTGTCCGGCTCAATCTGCCCGGTGCAATCTGGGCGGCTCAGGCGGCCCGGCTGGTGGCGGCCGAGTCCAACAGGGCCCGCAGGAGCGGAATGCCGTCGCTGGACCCGAGCAGGTCGCTGACGGCCCGTTCGGGGTGGGGCATCAGGCCGACCACGTTGCCGGCGGCGTTGCAGATACCGGCGATGTCGTCCACCGACCCGTTCAGGTTGTCCACGTACCGCAACACGACCCGGTCCTCACCCTGCAACTCGGCCAGGGTGGTCCGGTCACAGACGTAGCTGCCCAGGAAGTGGTTGATGGGCACCCGCAACCCGGTGCCGACGGCGATGCCGGCCGTCAGCACCGACCGGGACGAGGTCACCCGAAGGCCGACGGTCGTGCACAGGAACCGGAGGTGACGGTTCTTCTGCAGGGCCCCCGGCAGCAGGCCGGCCTCGGTGAGGACCTGGAAGCCGTTGCAGATGCCCACGACCGGGCCGCCGTCGGCGGCGAACCGGGCCACGGCGTCCATGACGGGCGAGAACCGGGCCAACGCCCCCGGCCGCAGGTAGTCGCCGTGGGCGAACCCTCCGGGCAGGATCACGGCGTCCAGGCCGTCCAACCGGTCCTGGCCGTGCCACACCAGTTCGGCCCGACCACCCAGCTGATCGACGGCGGCGGCGGCATCGTGTTCGCAGTTGGTCCCCGGGAACACCACCACCCCGACCCGGGCGGCCATCAGCCTGCCCTCATCAGACTGCCCACATCAGGCTGCCCTCATCAGGCGATGGCCTCCAGCTCCAGGGCGGTGTCCTCTATGACCGGGTTGGCCAGCAGCCGGTGGGCCAGCTCCTCGGCCCGGGCCCGGGCCGCCGGCTCGTCGGCGGCCTCCAGCTCGAACCGGAACGACCGCCCGGCCCGGACCTGACGGACCTCGTCGAACCCGAGGGCCGGGAGCGCCCGCTCGATGGTGGCCCCCTCCGGATCGGCAATGCCCGGCCGCAGCCGGACCTCCACATGCGCGGCAAATCTCATCGCAGCGCACCGTACCAGTCGGCCAGCCGGCGGCCGGTGACCCGCTCGTAGGCCGCCCGGTACCGCTCAGCCGTGGACCGGACCACGTCCGGTGGCAACGGCGGCGGCGGCGGTCGCTTGTCCCAGTCCCCGGCCGACGCCCAGTCCCGGAGCGGCTGCTTGTCGAACGCCGGCGGGGTCTCCCCCGGCACCACCTGGTCGGCCGGCCACAGCCGGGACGAATCGGGGGTCACCACCTCGTCGCACAGGCTGAGCACCCCGTCGACGTAGCCGAGCTCGAACTTGGTGTCGGCCAGCACGAAGCCGGCGGCGGCGGCCCGCTCGGCGGCCCGCCGGAACAGGGCCAACGACAGGTCCCGGGCCGCCGACGCCGCCTCCACCCCCACCAGGTCGACCGCGGCGTCGAAGCCGATGTTCAGGTCGTGGCCCTCCTCCGCCTTGGTGGACGGGGTGAACAGGGGCTCGGGGAACCGATCGGCGAGCCGCAGACCCGACGGCATCGGGGTGCCGTGCACCGTGCCGGACGCCGCGTACTCATCCCAGGCCTGCCCGGCCAGGTGGCCCCGGACGATGCACTCCAGCGACAGCATGTCGGCCCGCCGCACCAACAGGGTCCGACCTTCCCAGTCACCCGACAGCTCCGAGGCCGCCGGCACCAGCCGGAGGATCTCGGCGGGGTCGGCCGTGACGATGGTGCCCGGAGCCAGGTCGGCCAGCTCCTCGTTCCAGAACGCCGTCATGGCCGTCAGCACCCGGCCCTTGTCCGGGATGGGCTCGGCGAAGATGACGTCGTAGGCACTGATCCGGTCGGAGGCCACCATCAGCAGTAGGCCGTCCCCGGCGTCGTACAGCTCCCGGACCTTGCCGGAATGGACCAGGGGCAGCGCCGCCCCGGTCACGGGGTGGGCCCGTCGTCGATGGCGGCCAGGGCGTCGAGGAAGTGGCCGCGGTGCCGCAGGTACCGCTCCAGGTCGAAGGCGGCGTCCAGGGCGGCCGGGTCCAGGGTCACCTCGGGATCGTCGGCCAGCACCGCCTTCAGGTGCCGGCCCTCCGTCCAGGCGGCCCGGGCGTCGCGTTGGACGATCCGGTAGGCCTGGTCCCGGCTGAGCCCGGACCCGACCAGGGCCAGGAGGACCGACTGGCTGAACACCAGCCCCCGGGACCCCTCGGTCAGGTTGGCCAGGGCCCGATCGGCGTGGACCACCAGGCCGGACACGAGGCCGGTGGTCCGCCGCAGCATGTACAGGGCGAGCAGCGAGGCGTCGGGCAGCACCACCCGCTCCACTGAGCTGTGCGAGATGTCGCGTTCGTGCCACAGCGCCACGTCCTCCAGCCCGGCGCCGGCGTAGCCCCGGAGGACCCGGGCCAGGCCGGTCAGCCGTTCGGACAGGATCGGGTTCCGCTTGTGCGGCATGGCCGAGCTGCCCTTCTGGCCGGCCCCGAACGGCTCCTCGGCCTCGCCCACCTCACTGCGGGCCAGGTGCCGGATCTCGGTGGCGATCAGCTCGATGGTGGCCCCGACCGACGCGCAGGCGTACAGGTACTCGGCGTGCCGGTCCCGGGCGATCACCTGGGTGGCCGGCACCGGGCGGAG
>CAYVPF010000253.1:0-1122 GCA_964453355.1 uncultured Acidimicrobiaceae bacterium
CAGCAGCTCTTTCACCAAGCGCCGGCAGCGCCGGTCGATCTCGTCCACGATGGGCCGGACTTCTTCGACCGGAAGGCCCGCCGGGTCGGTCAGTTGCCAGTCGAGGTAACGCTTCCCTGGGTACACGGGGCACGTGTCCCCGCATCCCATCGTCACCACCACGTCCGCCAGCCGGGCCACGTCGTCGTCCAGCGGCTTTGGGTACTCCCGGCCCGGGTCGAGGCCCCGTTCTTGCAGGACGGCCACCACCGAGGGGTTGAGTTGGTCGGCGGGCTCCGAGCCGGCTGACCGAACGTCGATCTGTCCTTCGGCGCAGTGGTCCAACAAGACCCGAGCCGCCAGGCTCCGGCCGGCGTTGTGGACGCACAGGAACAGCACCACGGGCTTCTCGGTCACTCGTCGTCCTCCCTCGATTGATGGGGCACCACCACCCGGGCGGCCGCCACCGGGCCCATGTGCGGGTACAGGGTCTTGATGACGGCCACGGCCAGCACGGCGCCCACTACTTGGGCACCGATGAACGAGGGCACCGACGACGGGGCGATCCCGGCGAAGGTGTCCGAGAACATGCGGCCCACGGTGATGGCCGGGTTGGCAAAGCTGGTGGAGCTGGTGAAGAAGTAGGCCGCCCCGATGTAGGCCCCCACGGCAGCCGGGGCCGCCCGGCTGCGACCGGTCCGGGCCAGGGCGAAGATCACCAGCAGCAGGCCGAGGGTGGCGACCACTTCGGAGAGGAAGTGGGCACCGCTTGCCCGGTCCTTGGTCGAGATGGTGACGGCCGGGTCGGAGAACATGAGGTTGGCCACCACCGCCCCGGCGATGCAGCCACCGACCTGTGCCGGCAGGTAGGCAACGGCGTCCCGCCAGGAGAGGCCGCCGAAGACGGCATCCACGAACGAGACCACCGGGTTGAAGTGGGCGCCGGACACCCCGCCGAACATGAGGATGATGGCGAACAGCCCGGCCGCGGTGGCCACGGCGTTCTCGAACAGTTGGAGGCCGGTGTCGCCAGGCGAGAGTCGCTGGGCGGCGATCCCCGATCCGACGACGACGGCGGCCAGGAAGGCGCTGCCCAGCAGTTCGGCCACCAGCCGGCGCCATAAGGGAGCTTCGGTCACCGCC
>CAYVPF010000253.1:1222-4509 GCA_964453355.1 uncultured Acidimicrobiaceae bacterium
TCGCGTCCCGAGGCAGCTTGCGAAATGAAGGATGGCCACAGCGGAGGCTCGCCGAGCCCAGCGTCGCCCGTGCCCCAGCGCTTGGCTCCCCCGATCGGGCGCGACGATGGGGTGGGCGGACACGGCGCATCCGGGCAGGAGGATCACCAAGATGAGCACCACTCACCAGCCGGACCAGGCGGTCTTCAGATCGGGACCGTACGTCCCTGAAGACGATCCGCGTACCGATATACGGGGGAAATCGTGACGACGAGGCGGGAGGACGCCGAGAAGAAGGTGGTGATCGTCACCGGCGCGTCGCAAGGGATCGGCGCCGGCATCGCCGCCGCTTTCCGCGCCGCAGGCTACGCGGTGGTGGGTACGGCGCGCTCCGTCGAGCCGTCCACCACACCCGACGTGCTGATGTTGGCGGGCGACATTGCGGAGGCCGAGACCTCCGAGCTCGTGGTCCAGCAGGCACTCGATCGATTCGGTCGCATCGACACGCTCGTCAACGACGCAGGCATCTTCATCGGGAAGCCGTTCACCGAGTACACCTTCGACGACTACGTGGCGATGACGTCAGTCAACCTCACCGGGTTCTTTCACATCACGCAGCGAGCCATCAGGCAGATGGTCGCCCAGGGTGGAGGCCACGTGGTCAACGTCAGCACGAGTCTCGTCGAGCACGCGGACAGGAGGACACCGTCGGCCCTGGCCTCGCTGACCAAGGGTGGGCTGGAGGCGGTGACCCGCTCACTGGCCACCGAGTATGCAGGACGGGGTGTCCGCGTCAATACGGTGGCGCTCGGCGTCATCGAGACCCCACTCCACGACCCGGCGTCGTACCGACAGCTGGCCGATCGACATCCCCTCGGCCGGGTGGGTGCGATCAGCGACGTCGTCGGCGGGGTCCTCTACCTCGAACGGGCGAGTTTCGTGACCGGTGAGACCCTCCATATCGACGGAGGTAGGGCCGCCGGGGGCTGACCAAGGCCTCCGTCGGCGCCCTGATCTCACTATGGACTTTTGGTGTCCAGTGGCGCAGTCTTTGGGGAAGGGGCGACCCTGGGGCCGCGCCACGGCCGTGCGCGCTCGGAGAGGAGCCGGAACGTGGAGATGAGGCTCGAGGTTGTGGTGCTGCCGGTCGCCGACGTCGACAGGGCCAAGACCTTCTACCAGGCGCTCGGATGGCGCGAGGACGCAGATTTTGTCACCGGCAAGGAGTTCCGCGTGGTGCAGCTGACCCCGCCGGGTTCGCCGTCCTCGGTCATCTTCGGGACCGGGGTCACCTCGGCCATCCCGGGATCGGTGGACGGCCTCCAACTCGTCGTAGACGACATTGACGCAGCCCGGGCCGAGCTCGCCAGCCACGGGGTCGAGGTCAGCGAGGTCTTCCACGACGCTGGGGGGGTGTTCCACCACGCCGGGACGAGCTCGCGGGAGGCCGGGCCCGCCACGGACCACGCCAGCTACGGCTCGTGGGTGTCCTTTGGCGACCCCGACGGCAACACCTGGTACGTCCAAGAAGTGACGACGCGGCTGCCGGGCCGGGTGACGCAAACGGCGGACGAGCGGACCGGGGAGAAGGCGGGCCAGTGAACGATTTCGACTACGACGTGATCGTCGTGGGGGCCGGCTCACCGGGCGAGCACTGCGCCGGCGAGCTCGCCGACGGCGGCCTTCGGGTGGCGGTGGTCGAGCGAGAGCTGGCGGGGGGCGAGTGCTCGTACTGGGCATGCATCCCTTCGAAGACGCTTCTCCGTCCCGGGGAGGCGGTGCACGGTGCGCTGGAGGCGGGGGCCACTGCACAGGTGGACGTCTCGGCCGCGCTGGCCTACCGCGACGTGATGGTCGCCGACTACTCCGACGCCGGACAGCAGCGCTGGCTGTCGGACAAGAATATCGACCTGATCCGGGGAACCGGCCGGCTGGTCAGGCCCGGGATGGTCGACGTGGACGGCAAGCGCTACACCGCCGAGCACGTGGTGATGGCGACCGGCTCGGACCCGACCGTGCCGCCGGTTCCCGGTCTGCGTGAGCTGGAGGGCGTGTGGACGAACCGCGAGGCGACCGGCATGAAGGCCGTCCCACACCACCTGCTCATCCTCGGCGGTGGCCCCGTCGGCGTCGAGATGGCTCAGGCCGTCTGCCGCCTGGGCGGCGAGGTCACCGTCGTGGAGGGGGCGGACCACGTGTTGGCCCGGGAGCCCGCTCAGCTGGGCGAGGCGCTCGGTGCGGTGCTGCGTCGCGACGGGATCGAGCTGGTGCTGGGCCAGCAGGCGACGGCGGCGCGACGCGACGGCCCTGACTACGTCCTCGTAGTGGACGGCGGCCGCGAGCTGCGGGGCGATCGACTGCTGGTGGCCACCGGCCGGCGCCCGCGGGTGGCCGGGCTCGGTCTGGAGACCGTCGGGGCGACGTTCGACGAGCATGGCCTGAAGGTCGACGGGTACCTGCGGGCCGGCGACCGCCTGTGGGCCATCGGCGACGTCACCGGCATCCGGCTCCTGACCCACGTCGGCAAGTACCAGGGCGAGGTCGCGGCGGCGAACATCCTCGGCCAGGCGCGCGAGGCCAACTACGAAGCCATCCCGTCCGTGGTGTACACCGACCCCCAAGCCGCCTCGGTGGGCGTTACCGACGACAGGTTCTGCGTTACCGCTTCTTTGTCCGAGGTGGCCAAGACGGCCACCTATACGCACGCCTACGCCGACTCGAACGGCTTTCTGACGTTGCTGAGCGACGGTGAGCGGTTGACCGGCGCCTACGCCCTGGGTCCCGAAGCGGGTGAGTGGCTGCAGCAGGCCACGCTGGCCATCCGGGGGCACCTGCCGCTGGTCACGCTGCGCGATGTCATCCAGCCCTTCCCCACCTTCTCGGAGGTCTACGTCGCCGCCCTTAAGGCACTGCGCGCCGCCATTACGGCCGAGGGGCCGGGATCCGGCGAAGGTGCACCGTGATCGGCGGGGTACCAGTCTCAACCAGTGGAGGTGACTGATGGCCGAACCCACGCCGCCGGCAAAGGGCCCCGCTGAAGGAATGGTGCTGGCCCACTTCATCGTCTCGGACGACGTCGAGCGCTCTCGGCGGTTCTACACCGAAGTACTGGGTGGCAAGGTGGCCTTCTCCGGAGAGGTGACCTATGTCGCCCTGGCCAACAGCTGGATCATCATCAACGTCGGCGGGGGCCCGACCGACGACAAGCCCACGGTCACCCTGGAGACGCCACGCGACCCCGACCGGGTCAGCAGCTTCCTCAACATCCGGGTCGCCGACATCCACGCCGTGTACGCCGAATGGAGCGC
>CAYVPF010000254.1:0-4500 GCA_964453355.1 uncultured Acidimicrobiaceae bacterium
TCGAGGGATCCCGATGCCGTTTCCATCCTACCCGCCTATCCGGTCCGACTACCGGAATTGCTTTTGAGATAACACATTTCTAATGTGGACGGGCCATGGTGATTCGCGCTGTCGGCGAGCGAGTTCCCGCACCCGAGGCGCCCGGTCCCGACCGGGAACCGGGGGAGCCCGACGCGGCCCCGTGGACCCGGTCGTCGCGGGACGACCCGGCCTCGGAGATGCTGCTGCTGTTCTTCCGGCTGCTCGGGCCGCGACGCCACGCCGAGATGCCGAAGGCCGTGCAGCGACTCCTCGTGAGCGGCTACCTGGCCCCGCGGCACCTGCGGGCGCTGGCGGTCATCACCCTGGCCGGCCCCATGACGGTGTCGGAGGTCGCCCGTCAGGAGGGCCTGGCCCTCAGCACGGCCAGCCTGCTGGTGACCCAGCTGGCGGACGCCGGGCTGGTGGAGCGGCACGAGGACGTCAGTGACCGCCGCCGCACGGTGGTGTCGGTGGCCCCGGAGTTCCGGCGGGAGAGCTGGGCGGTCCTCGACTCGAAGCTGGCACCGCTCCGGCGGGCCCTGGACCGGATGGGGCCGCGGCAGACCCAGGTGCTCCTCCGGGGCCTGGGGATCCTGATGGAAGAGGTGACCCGGACACCATGACCGACACGACCCTGCACCCCTCGGAGGAGCTCCTGTGATCAGTGCCCTGTTCCACACCCTCGGCAAGACCGTGGTCCGGTTCCGGTGGGTGGTGCTGGCGGTATGGATCGTCGGCCTGGTGCTGTCCGTCCACGCCTTCCCGTCCCTGTCCAGTCAGGTGAACAACAACAACAGCCAGTTCCTGCCGTCGAGCGCCCCCAGCAACCAGGCGGCGCAGCTGGCCAAGCCGCTGATCGGCTCGGTGACATACGCCCAGGTGCCGGTGGTGGCGGTGACCACGGGCGACAAGTTGGACGCCGCCGACCGCACCGCCATGACCCAGGCGATCGCCCAGTTGGCCAAGGTCCCGACGGTCAAGTCGGTGACCTACGTCGGGGAGTCGCCCGACGGGAAGGCCGAGCAGCTCCTGGTGGTCTCGTCGGTCAGTCCGGCCGACCAGAGCGGCACGAAGACACTCGTGGAGAACCTGCAGTCGGCCCTCGGCAAGGTGAAGTTCCCATCGGACCTGCAGGTGAACCTGGCCGGGTCGGTGGCCACCAACGTGGCCAACCAGGAGCAGTCCAACAAGCAGGGCAGCGAGATCCAGTCGGCCTCGATCCTGTTCATCCTGCTCCTGCTGTTCGTCATCTTCCGGGCCGCCCTGGCCCCGTTCGTGACCCTGCTCGGCCCGATCTTCGCCCTGGGCCTGTCCACACGGTTCATCGGGGCCCTGGGCTCCCAGGGCCTGAAGATCTCGTTCTTCACCCAGATCCTGCTGATCGTCCTGTTGCTCGGGGCGGGGACCGACTACGGACTGTTCCTGGTCTTCCGGGTCAAAGAAGAGCTGCTCGGCGGGAAGTCCCCGCACGAAGCGGTGGCCGACGCCATGGCCCGGGTGGGGGAGTCCATCACCGCCTCGGCCGGCACCGTGATCCTGGCCCTGCTCACCCTGACCCTGGCCAGCTTCGGCATTTACCACGACCTCGGCGTGCCGTTGGCCATCGGGATCGCCGTGATGCTGCTGGCCGGCCTCACCCTGCTGCCGGCGTTGCTGGCCATCTTCGGCCGGGCCGTGTTCTGGCCGTCCAAGACGGCGGCGCGGGAGCACAAGGAGGGCCTGTGGGGCCGGATCGCCGGGCGGCTGGTGCAGCGTCCGGCCCTGACCCTGATCGTGGGCGTGCTCATCTTCGGCGCCCTGGCGGCCTGCGCCATCGGGTACAAGTCCGGCGGCTTCGGTGGGAAGGTGACCGCGCCGGCCGGCACCAGCGCGGCCAGGGGCAACGCCGCCCTGGCCGACAACTTCCCCCAGGCCAGTGCCAACCCGACCAACGTGGTGATGGAATTCCCCACGTCGGTCTGGGACGACCCCACACCACTGCACGTGGCCACCAGCGGGTTGACGGCCAGTGGCCAGTTCTCGTCCATCGCCGGCCCGCTCGATCCCAACGGCACCACCCTCACCCCGGCCCAGCTGACCCAACTGCACCAGGAGCTGGGGGCTTCGCCGAAGGAGTTGGCCAAGACGGCGCCGGTGCCGCCGGCCGACTCGCCGGTGCCGGCCGCCCAGTACAACGCCTACGTGGCCCTGGGCCGGTACGTGAGCACAGACGGCAAGACGGTGCAGTGGGAGACCAGCCTGACGGCCGGTGACCCGCAGTCGACAGCGGCCCTCCACGCCATCCCGCAGGTACGCGACGACGTCACCAAGGTGGCCCATGACGCCGGGGCGTCGGCCTCGGGGGTGGCCGGGGAGGCCCCGGCGCTGTACGACGTCAGCACAATCTCCGGCGGCGACCTGCGGCACATCATCCCGGTGGCCGTGATCGCCATCGGCCTGCTGCTGATCCTGGTGCTGCGCAGCCTGATCGCCCCGCTGTACCTGATCGTCAGCGTGGTGCTGTCCTACCTGGCCTCACTGGGGCTGTCGGTGATCTTCTTCATGGACGCCGGCGGCAAGAGCGGCATCGTGTTCCTCTTACCGTTCTTGATGTTCATCTTCCTGCTGGCCCTGGGCGAGGACTACAACATCTTGGTCATGACCCGGATCCGGGAGGAGGCCGGCCGATTGCCCCTCCGCCAGGCCGTCGTCCGCGCCGTCGGGGCCACCGGTCCCACGGTGACGTCGGCCGGCCTGGTGCTGGCCGGCAGCTTCGTGGTCCTGGGCGTCGTCGGCGGCCGTGGCGGCACAGGGACGTCCATCCAGGAGATCGGGTTCGGCCTGGCCGTCGGCATCCTGCTGGACACCTTCGTGGTCCGCACCGTGCTGGTCCCCTCCACCGTGGCCCTGCTCGGTCGCTGGAACTGGTGGCCGTCGGCGATGGGCCGCAAGAAGCCGGCCCACGGCCCCGGCGGGAATGATCCAGTGCTCGCCGGCCCGGTCGGTGATAGATAGGTTGCCATGACCGACACCGCCCCGGCCCTGACGCTGACCAAGCGACGGGTGCTCGTGGTCATCGGGGCCCTGATGCTGGGCATGTTCCTGGCCGCCCTGGACCAGACGGTGGTGTCCACGGCCCTGCCCACCATCGTCGGCGACCTGCACGGGGCGTCCCACCTGACCTGGGTGGTGACGGCCTACCTGCTGTCGTCGACGGTGTCGACGCCGCTGTGGGGCAAGTTGGGCGACCAGTACGGCCGGAAGGTGTTCTTCCAGGCCTCCATCATCATCTTCCTGGTCGGCTCCGTGCTGTCCGGCCTCAGCCACACGATGCTGGAGCTGATCGTCTTCCGGGCCTTCCAGGGCCTGGGCGGCGGCGGCCTGATGGTCGGGGCGCAGACCATCGTCGGCGACGTGGTGTCCCCCCGGGACCGCGGCCGGTACATGGGCCTGTTCATGGCCATGTTCGGGGTCACCACCGTCATCGGCCCGCTGATCGGGGGCGTCTTCGTCGAGTACCTCAGCTGGCGGTGGATCTTCTACATCAACGTCCCCATCGCCGCCGTCGCCCTGGTGGTCACGGCGGTGGCCCTGCCGGGAACGCTGAGCAAGGTGCACCGGGTCATCGACTACCTCGGGACCGCCTTTCTGGCCCTGGCGGCCACCGCCCTGGTCCTGTTCACCAGCCTCGGCGGCACCTCCTATTCGTGGGGGTCGCCGTTCATGATCGGCCTGGTGGCCGCCGGGGTGATCTTCGCCCTCCTGTTCCTCTGGGCCGAGCGCCGGGCGGCCGAGCCGGTGATCCCGCTGGGCCTGTTCCGCAACCGGGTGTTCACCTCGGCCAGCGCCATCGGGTTCGTCGTCGGCTTCGCCATGTACGGCGCCCTCAGCTTCCTGCCGCTGTTCCTGCAGATCGTGAAGGGGGTCAGCCCCACCGAGTCGGGGCTGCGGCTGTTCCCCATGATGGGTGGGTTGCTGATCGCCTCCATCGGGTCCGGCCAGCTGGTCAGCCGGTGGGGGCGGTACAAGGTGTTCCCGGTCGTCGGCACCGCCCTGATGACGATCGGCCTCTACCTGATGTCCCGGGTCGGGGTGACCACCGGCACCTGGGAGATGTCGGCGTACATGTTCGTCTTCGGCGCCGGCCTCGGCCTGGTCATGCAGGTGCTGGTGGTGGCGGTGCAGAACTCGGTGCCCTACGAGGAACTGGGCACGGCCACGTCCAGCACCACCTTCTTCCGGATGATCGGCGGCTCGTTCGGCACCGCCGTGTTCGGGGCCATCTTCTCCAACCTGCTGGTCGGCAACCTGGTTCGCTACCTGCACGGCGCTGCCATACCGGGCAAAGCGGCCAGCGGCATCGACAACCCGACCCTGCTGGCCAAGCTGCCACCGGCCGTCCACGCCGGCGTCGCCCAGGGGGTCTCCCACACCATCCAGTCGGTGTTCCTGATCGGCGTCCCCATCGCCGCCGCCGCCTTCCTGCTCAGCTGGCTGCTG
>CAYVPF010000255.1:0-4457 GCA_964453355.1 uncultured Acidimicrobiaceae bacterium
TCCTACGGCCTGTACCTGTGGCACTACCCGCTGTTCATCTGGATCGACGGCACACGCACCGGCCTGAGCGGCTACCCGCTGTTCCTGGTGCGCACGGCGGTCACCATCGCCGTGGCCACCGTCTCGTTCTACCTGGTCGAGCGGCCCATCCGGCAGGGGACGTTCTTCCGGCAGTGGCGGGCGTGGGTGGTGACGCCGGTCGCCGTGGCCGGGACGGCGGTGATCCTGGTGGTGGCCACGGCGGTGCCCGCCGTGGCCGTAGTCGACGGTGGTCGGCCCCCACGGCACCGGTCGACGGCCACGTCGGGGGCACCGGTCAAGGTGCTCCTGGTCGGCGACTCGACCGCGCTGACGCTCGGCCTCGGCCTCTCGGCGGTGACCAGGTCCTACGGCATCACCCTGGCCGACGAGGGCATCATCGGTTGTGGCGTCACCGTCGGCGCCGAGTGGGATACAGAGGGCACGGACCGGCCGTTCCCGCAGCCCTGCAACAGCCGGCCGCCGCCGCCGGGCATGCCCCTCCTGAAGACAACAGTGTCGGTGTTCGGCACGGTGAAGGCCCCGGTGGCCGAGCGGTGGACAGCCTGGTACTCCAGCTGGGTGGACAAGTTCCATCCGAACGTGGTCATGGTCCTGGCCGGCCGATGGGAGACGGTTGACCGAACCTACCGGGGGAAGTGGACGGACATCCTGCACCCGGCCTACGCCGCCTACGTCAAGCGCCAACTGCAGCGCACGGTGGCCCTGATGTCGGCCAAGGGGGCCCGGGTCGTCCTCCTGACGGCACCCTGCTACGACACCGGCGAACAGCCCGACGGCCAGCCGTGGCCGACAAACTCGCCGCAGCGGGTCGCCGCCTACAACCGGTTGGTCAGGGAGGTGGCCGCCGAGGACCCGGGTACGGCGACGGTCATCAACCTCAACGGGTTGGTCTGCCCCGGCGGCAAGTACCAGGAGACCATCGACGGGGTGCAGGTCCGCCAGCCCGACGGCATCCACTTCACGATCCCCGGCGGGGAGCTCGTCGCACCCGAGATCCTCCCCACCGTCGTCCGATTGGGCCGTGAGCAGATGGCGGCCGGCCGGCCGCCATCTGCTCACGGCCCATAGGCCCCCGGTCCCGGCGGAAGGGCCCTCTGCCCCGGCGGCCGGACCGGCCGGTGCGACCCTCTAGTCTTTCCGGAGCCGTTCCCACCGACCCCAAGGCCCCTGGCCAGGAGATCCCCGTGTTCCGCCCCGTGCCACCCGACGCCGACTTCGTCGCCCTGGAGCAGGCGGAGCTGGACCGTTGGCGGCAGCACGGCATCTTCGAGCGTTCGGTGGCCCAGCGGCAGGGGGCCGAGCCGTGGACCTTCTACGAAGGCCCCCCCACCGCCAACGGCCGGCCGGGGCTCCACCACGTGTGGGCCCGGGTGTACAAGGACCTGTTCTGCCGGTACCGCACCATGCGTGGGTACCAGGTGGCCCGGCGGGCCGGCTGGGACACCCACGGCCTGCCGGTCGAGGTGGAGGTGGAGAAGAAGCTCGGCATCTCCGGCAAGCGGCAGATCGAGGACGAGGTCGGCATCGCCGAGTTCACCAGGCTCTGCAAGGAGTCGGTGCTGGGCTACGTGGAGGACTGGCGGCGGCTGACCGAGCGCATCGGCTACTGGGTCGACCTGGACAGCGCCTACTGGACCTTCGACCCGTCCTACGTGCAGTCGGTCTGGTGGCTGCTGAAGAACCTGTTCGACCAGGGCCTCCTCTACGAGGACCTGAAGGTGGTGCCGTACTGCCCCCGCTGCGGCACCGCCCTGTCCAGCCACGAGCTCGGGCAGCCGGACGTGTACCAGGACGAAGAGGACGAGTCGGCCTACGTCATCCTGCCCCTGGTCGATCCGGACCCGGCCGTGGTCGGCCAGGCTGGTGACGACGGCGGGGTTGGCGACGGCGAGGCCACCGGCCTGGTGGTCTGGACCACCACCCCGTGGACCCTGCCGTCCAACACCGGCGTGGCCGTCCATCCCGACCTCACCTATGCCGTCGTCGACGGCCTGGTGGTGGCCGAGCCGCTGGTGGCGGCCGTGTTCGGCGACGACGCCGTGGTGACCCGCCGCATCGCCGGCCGGGATCTGGTCGGCCTGCGGTACCGGCGACCCCTGGACGTGGTGGCGGTCACCCCCGAGGCCGAGGCGGTCGGCTGGCGGGTGGTGCCGGCCGACTACGTCACCACCGACGAGGGCACCGGACTGGTCCACCTGGCCCCGGCCTTCGGTGAGATCGACCGGCAGGTCGGCCGGGCCCACGACCTGCCCACCCTCAACCCGGTCGGCCCCGACGGCCGGTTCACCGACGCCGCCGGCTGGCTGGCCGGCCGGTCGGTCCGGGAGGCCAACCACGACATCAACGATCATCTGGAGGCGGCCGGGGTCCTGCTGCGCCGGTATCCCTACGTCCACTCCTACCCGCACTGCTGGCGGTGCCGGACCCCGCTCATCTACTGGGGGAAGCCCAGCTGGTACGTGGCCACCTCCACCCGCAAGGGGGACCTGATGGCGGCCAACCAGACCGTCGACTGGCACCCCGGCTACATCAAGGACGGCCGGTTCGGGGAGTGGCTGGCCAACAACGTCGACTGGGCCCTCTCCCGGGACCGGTTCTGGGGTACCCCGCTGCCGGTGTGGCGGTGCGCCGATGGCCACGTCTACTGCGTCGGCTCCCTGGCCGAGCTGTCCGAGCTGGCCGGCCGCGACGTCACCGGCGTCGACCCCCACCGGCCGGCCATCGACGAGATCGAGTTCCCCTGCCCCGACTGTGCCGGTACCGCCGACGACCCGTCGGCCGTCCCCATGGCCCGCCGGGTCGAGCCGGTCATCGACGCCTGGTTCGACTCCGGCTCCATGCCGGCCGCCCAGGTCGGCTACCCCCACGTGCCCGGCTCCCGCCAGGCCTTCGAGGCGTCGTACCCCGCCGACTTCATCACTGAGGCCATCGACCAGACCCGGGGCTGGTTCTACTCGCTGCTGGCCGTCAACACCCTGGTCCAGCGGCCGGAGGAGCACGGCGCCCCGGCGCCCTACCGCCACGTCATGTGCCTCGGCCACATCGTGGACGCCGACGGCAAGAAGATGTCCAAGTCGGTCGGCAACGTCATCGACCCCTGGGAGATCCTGGACACCCGCGGGGCCGACCCGCTGCGGTGGTGGATGTTCAGCCAGGGGTCCCCGTGGACGCCCACCCGGGTCAGCCTGGGGGCCATCGACACCTCCCTCCGGGACACCCTGCTGACCCTGTGGAACACCGTCAGCTTCTTCACCACCTACGCCTCGTTGAACGGCTTCGACCCGGCCGACCCGACGGTGCCGGCCCCGGCCGACCGCCCGGTCCTCGACCGCTGGGCTCGTTCCCGGCTGGCTTCCACCGTGGCCGACGTCACCGCCGCCCTGGACGGCTACGAGCCGCTGGACGCCGCCGCCTCGGTGGCCCGGCTGGTCGACGACCTGTCCAACTGGTACGTCCGCCGCAGCCGCCGCCGGTTCTGGCGCACCGACCCCGACGCCCCGCCGGAGGACTCCCTGGCCGCCCAGGCCACCCTGCACGAAGCGCTGGTCACCCTGTCCGTGTTGCTGGCCCCACTGTGCCCGTTCGTCGCCGACCGCCTCTGGCGGGACCTGACCGGGGCCGCCGACGGCGACTCCGTGCACCTGGTCGACTGGCCCGACCCGGCCGGCTGGACGGCCGACGTCGACCCGGGGCTGGAGGCCGAGATGGCGGTGGCCCGGCGGCTGACCTCCCTGGGCCGGGCCGCTCGGGGGGAGGCCGGCGTCAAGGTCCGCCAGCCCCTGGCCCGGGCCCTCGTGTTCCTCCCGCCGGGCGCCCCGCCGCTGCTGGAGGCCGTGGTGGCCGACGAGCTCAACGTCGACCGGGTAGTCCTCGCCGAGGAGCTCGGCGACGTCTTGAAATTCGAGCTGGTGCCCAACTTCAAGGCCCTCGGGCCCCGGCTGGGCCCGGCCGTCAAGGAGCTGCGGTCGGCCCTGACCACCCTGGACGCGGCGGCGGCGGCCGCCACGCTGGAGGCCGGCGGCACCGTCTCGGTCGACCTTCCCGGTGGCCCGGTCGAATTGGGCCCCGGCGACGTCGACCTCCGGGTCCAAGGGCAGCCGGGCTTCGCTGTCTCCCGGGAAGGCGGTGAGGTGGTGGCTCTGGACCTGACCCTGGATGACGACCTCCGCCGCCGGGGCACCGCCCGCGAGGTCGTCCGGCTGGTCCAGGACCTCCGCAAGTCCACCGGTCTGGACGTGTCCGACCGCATCCAGCTGTGGCTGACGGGACTCGACGACCTGGTGCCGATGTTCGACGCCATCGCCCGCGAGGTGCTGGCGGTCGACGTCACCGCCGGACCCGGCGACGGCGACGGCACCCCGTTGGACCTGGACGACCGGCCGCCGGCCACCGCCTGGATCGCCAAGGCCTGACCG
>CAYVPF010000256.1:0-4442 GCA_964453355.1 uncultured Acidimicrobiaceae bacterium
GTCATGTCCTTTTCCTTGCACTCCTCCACCGTGAACTTCGGCGGCGGGCGCAGGTCGGGGTCGGTCGGGTCGAACTCCAGCTCCAGACTGAGCTGGCCGGTGAAGTCCTCGATGGGGCTGATGTCGTTGAACGCCTCCGCCAACCCCTTGTCCAGGAACCACTGGAAGGAGTCGCGCTGGATGGAGATCAGATCGGGCAGCGGCAATGCCTCGTCAATGTTGGCGAAAGACACGCGTTCGGGGCTACTGGACCGTGCGGGCAACGGCCTACTCCTCCCAGTCGGGATGCGGACGGGAACTACAACGATGCGTCAAAGACCGAAAAATGGTCCGGGGACGTGCGAGGGCGCGCGCCATTCAGCTGGAATTACGGGCGAAGGCAGCGAGGACGTGCACGGCAACCCTGCATCCTACCCGTCAACCGGTCCGGACACAACCCTGGGGTCGCGAAAACCTCTCGGAACCCCAACCGGGGCTCCGAACGCCTGGCGACAGGCTAGGAGCCGATCGCCGGGGCGTCAAGGATTTGCCGTGCCGGCACTGAGGTCGGCACCGGCTGCTCCGAGGTCCGGGGCAGCCACCCCGGACCTCGGCTGTCACGCTCCTACTTGAGCTCGACGGTGGCCCCGGCGCCCTCGAGGGCCGCCTTGGCCTTCTCAGCGTCGTCCTTGCTGACCTTCTCCAGCACCGGCTTCGGGGCGCTGTCCACCAGGTCCTTGGCCTCCTTCAGGCCCAGGCTGGTCAGCGAACGCACCTCCTTGATGACCTGGATCTTCTTGTCGCCGGCACCGGTCAGGATGACGTCGAACTCGCTCTGCTCCTCGTCGGCGGCCGCCTCGCCGCCACCACCGGCGGCCGGGGCGGCAGCCACCGCCACCGGCGCGGCCGCGGTCACGCCGAACCGCTCCTCGAATGCCTTCAACAGCTCGCTCAGTTCCAGCACCGACAGCTCGCTAATGCCGTCCAGGATCTGGTCCTTGGTCAGGGTCCCTGCCATCTCAGTGGCCTTCCTTTCGTTACTTTCGATCTCGGTTGGTGGGTATCGATCTGGCTACTGGTCGGTAGCGTCGGCCGACTCGGCCGGGGCTTCCGCTGCGGCTGCCGGCTCCGCTGCAGCTTCGGCCGGGGCTTCCGCTTCGGCCGCCGCCGGCTCCGCTGCAGCTTCGACGGTCTCGGCTGGCTCTGCTGCAGCTTCCGCCTCTCCCGGGGACGCCTCGGCCTCCGCCGGAGCCGGCTCGGCCTCTGCTGCGCTCTCGGCGGCGGCCGGTTCGGCTGGCGCCTCGGTTTCGGCCTCGGGGGCGCCGCCCTTCTGGTCCAGCAAGGCCGATAGGCCATAGGCCAGGTTGCGGGGCAGGGCCTGCAGCAGCCCGGCCAACTGGGCCAGCGGGGCCTGGAGGAGACCGGCGAACCGGGCCAGCAGGACGTCCCGGGAGGGCAGGTCGGCGAGGGCGCCGAGCTGGCTGGACGACAGGACGTCGTCGCCGACCAGGCCGCCCTTGATGACCAGGTGGGGGTTGCTCCGGGCGAACTCCCGCAGAGCCTTGGCCACGGCGCTGACGTCGCCGTGGACGAAGGTGATGCCGGTGGGCCCGGTCAGCAGGTCTTGCAGCGGCTGGTGCGGGCCGTCGGCAATGGCCAGCCGGACCAGGGTGTTCTTGAAGATCTTGTAGTCGCCCCCGACGGCGGCCAGGTTGCGGCGCAGGTCGGCCAGCTCGGCGACCGTGAGCCCGCGGTACTCGGTGACGACCGACGCCGAGGCGTCCCCGAGGCGCTCGCGCACCTCGTCGACCACGGCGACCTTCTCGGCTCTCGGATTCTCCATCGCTCCTCGTCCGGGATGACCCGCCCGGTGCGGGGCCAGAGATCTCCGGAGTACGACGAACCGAGTGCTCGGAAAGTCGCCTCGTCAGGCGGGCCCGGCTGGGCCCCTTGGGCACCCGGGGGTGCACCGGAGGTCTACGGCGTCGAATGTGGTGCTCGTCCGCACGGGCGACGAGCTGGCTGATAAAGGGTAGTACGCCGGCGGCCGTGCAGCCAGCCGGAAGAGGGCCGCCCGGTCAGGCGGTGGCGGCCAGCGCCTCGTCGGCGGCCCGGGCCCGGTTGGTGTCGACCTTCACCCCGGGGCCCATGGTGGTGGACAGGGTGACGGCCTGCAGGTACTTGCCCTTGGAGGCCGCCGGCTTGACCCGGAGGAGCTCGTCGATGACGGCGTAGACGTTGACTCTCAGCTGGTCGGGCTCGAAGGAGGTCTTGCCGACCGGGATGTGGATGTTGCCGACCTTGTCGGTGCGGTACTCCACCCGGCCGCCCTTGAACTCGACGACGGCCTTGGCCACGTCGGTGGTGACGGTGCCGGTCTTGGGGTTGGGCATCAGGCCACGGGGGCCGAGCACCCGGCCGAGGGTGCCCACCTGGCCCATCAGGTCCGGCGTGGCGATGGCCACGTCGAAGTCCAAGAAGCCGTCGTCACGGACGCGGGCCACCAGATCGTCGGCCCCGACCACGTCGGCGCCAGCCGTCCGGGCCTCGGTGGCCTTCTCGCCGGCGGCGAACACCGCCACCCGGACGGTCCGGCCGGTGCCGGACGGCAGGCTGATGGTGCCCCGGACAATCTGGTCGGCCTTGCGGGGGTCGACCCCCAGGCGGACGGCCAGCTCGACGGTCTCGTCGAACTTGGCCGATCCCATGGTCTTGACCAGGTCGACGGCCTCGGACGCGCTGTGCAGCGCCTCCCGGTCGTATTGGCTGGCGAGCTGGCGATAGCGCTTGCCGTGCTGCGTCATGGTGTCCTCCGTGTCCTCGGCGACGGGCTCAACTGGCGACGGCGATGCCCATGGAGCGGGCGGTGCCGGCCACCTGCTTCTTGGCGGCGTCGAGATCGTCGGTGTTGAGGTCGCTGAGCTTGGTCTTGGCGATGTCGGTGAGCTGGGCGTCGGTGATCGTGGCCACCTGCTCCCGCCCGGTGGTGGCCGAGCCCTTGTCGAGGCCGGCCGCCTGGCGCAGCAGCACCGGGGTGGGCGAGGTCTTCAGGACGAAGGTGAAGCTGCGATCTTCGTAGATGGTGATGTCCACCGGCACCACGGTCCCCCGCTGGTTCTCGGTGGCCGCGTTGTACTGCTTGCAGAACTCCATCGTCTGGACCCCGTGGGGCCCGAGGGCGGTGCCGACCGGGGGAGCCGGCGTCGCCGCACCGGCCTGCAGCTGGATCTTGACGATGGCGAGGATCTTCTTCTTGGGGGGCATTGGTCTCTCCTACAGCTTTGCCACTTGGCTGAATTCCAGTTCGACCGGGGTCTCCCGGCCGAAGATGTTGACCAGCACTTTCAGCTTCAGCTGGTCCTCGTTGATCTCGGCGATCTGGCCGGAGAAGTCGGCGAACGGACCCTCCTTGACCCGGACGGTCTCGTCCACCTCGTACTCGAGGCGTGGCCGGGACCGCTTGGTGGGGGTCTCGACGCCCTCGGCCTTCACCTGCAGGATGCCTTCCACCTCGCGCCGGGACAGCGGGGTGGGCTTGGTGCCAGGGCCCACGAAGCCGGTCACCCCGGGGGTGTTGCGGACAGCCCCCCAGACGTCGTCGTCCAGGTCGCAGCGGACCAGCAGGTACCCGGGGAAGGTCTTCTTCTGCACCGTGACCTTCTTGCCGCTCTTGAACTCGACCACGTCCTCCATCGGGATGACCACTTCGAACACCTGGTCTTCCATCCCCCGGGAGGCCACCACGTTCTTCAGGTTGGAGCTGACCTTGTTCTCGTAGCCGGAGTAGGTGTGCACCACGTACCACCGGCCGGGACGGTCGTAGGGGCTGGGGACGTAGGCGTCCTCCGGCTCCTCGTCGTCCAGGTCGTCCTGGTCCTCGTCACCGGCAGCCGGGGCCGTGTCGGCCTCGACCACGACGGTGTCGACCTCGGCGTCGTCGGGCGCGTCGACGGCGTCGGTCGGCACCTCGGGATCGGCGGTCTGGATGGGGTCGTCGGGGCTCACAGCGTCACTCGGTTCAACGTCACTCGGGTCTGCACCACTCGGATCTGGGCACTCACTTCTGGAACATGTACACGATGGCCTTGCCGAAGCCGTAATTGAGGGCGAAGATCAGGGCGGTCATCAGCACCAAGGTGGCGAAGACCACGGTGGTGTAGTTGATCATCTCCGCCCTGGTCGGCCAGGCGACCTGCCGCAGCTCGTCCCGGATCTCCCGCACGAACTGGGCCGGCGACGTCCGCTTCTTGGCCGGCGGCTTGCGGGCGGGCGCGTCTTCGGGCTGGATGGCCAGAGTGCCGTCGGCATCCATCTGGCCCTCTCGCTCCATCCTGCGCTTGCTCTCGCGGTTCACGGGTCTTGCTCCGGGTTCGTATCGACGGTCCTGCTGTACCACAGGCTCCGAGCAGGGCAGGAGGGACTCGAACCCCCAACCGCCGGTTTTGGAGACCGGTGCTCTACCA
>CAYVPF010000257.1:0-4434 GCA_964453355.1 uncultured Acidimicrobiaceae bacterium
GTTGGTGCCGGTGTCGCCGTCGGGGACGGGGTAGACGTTGAGGCGGTTGATGGCCTGCTGGTGGTCGCGGAGTGCGTCCCGGTAGGTCACCATGGTGGCCCGCAGGTCGTCAGCGGCCAAGGCCGCAAGGGTCGCCATGGCAGGGGATGCTAACCTTTGTGCCGTTCCAGGCGGCCCTGTTGGTGGCCAAGAACTCGGCACCCAGGAGGCAGCGGGCACATGGCAGCGGTTTGCGACATCTGCGGCAAGAAGCCGTCATTCGGCATGAGTCTGAGCCACTCTCACCGGCGGAACAAGCGGCGGTGGGATCCCAACATCCAGCGGGTACGGGCGCTGGTGAACGGCAGCCCGAAGCGGCTGCACGTGTGCACCTCCTGCATCCGGTCGGGCAAGGTCACCAAGCCGCCCCGCCGGGTGCCGTCCGCCGGCTGAACCTGACCCCCTACAAGGGGTGCTGCCAGCCCATCCGGGGCAGCGGCCGGCCGTCCAGCTCCCGCCGCGTCGGGTCGTCGACACAGAGCCCCAGGCGGACCGGGGTCGGCAGCCCCGCCGCCGCAAAGGCGGCCTCCAACCCGTCGGGGTCGGCGGCGGCCATGATCAGCTCGTAGTCCTCACCACCCCCCAGGGCCTCGTCCAGGGTGGCCCCGGGGGCGACCGGTACCTGGTCGAGGGCGAAGCCGACCGCCGAGGCGTCGGCCAGGCGGTGCAGGTCGAGGGACAGGCCGTCGGACACGTCCATCATGGCGGTGGCCCCGGCGTCCCGGGCGGTGCGACCCTCGACCAGGCGGGCGGCTGGCCGGCGGTGGGCGGCCACGAGCGGACCGGCGGCCCCACGATCTGCAGAACGGCCGGCCCGGAGCAGCCGGAGGCCGGCGGCGGAGGCCCCGAGGGGGCCGGTGACGAGGAGGACGTCCCCCGCCGACGCCCCGGCCCGGGTGACCGCCGGGCGGTCGCCGACGAGGTCGCCGGCCACCGACACGGACACGACCAGCTGGTCGGCGGCGGTCAGATCGCCGCCGATGACCGGGCAGGCCCAGGCGACGGCGGCGTCGGCCAGGCCGCGGCCGAGGAGGTCCAGGTCGGTGGCGGCCGGCAGGCAGAGGGTGAGGAGGGCCCAGCAAGGCACGGCGCCCATGGCCCCGAGGTCGCTGACGGCGGCGGTGAGGGCCTTCCATCCGAGGTCGTCCAGGCCGACGAGGTCGAGGTCGGCGTGGACGCCGGCCACGGCGGCGTCGGTGGAAAGGACCAGCTTCCCCGACGGCGACGGCACCACCGCAGCGTCGTCGCCGATCCAGATCTGCCCGGTGGGCGGCGGGCCGGTGGCCTGGCGCATAAGCTGGCCGAGGCGTTCGATGGCGCAGTCCTCCGGGGCGGGGAGGGCGTCGGCAGCGGGCCGCGGTTTGGGGGACGCCACGGCTTCATGCCTACCATTGAGCGCTGCGCGTCCGCGTCGGGTCACCGAACGGCCCGCGAAGAGACCAGATTTTCGGTGCCCGAGGAGGAAACGAACCCGATATGCCCCCCACCGACAACCGCAAGCTCATCGCCTGGGTGGATGAGATCGCGGCGCTGACGACCCCGGACCGGATCGAATGGTGCGACGGGTCGGCGGAGGAGTACGACCGGCTGTGCCAGCTCCTGGTGGACCAGGGCACGTTCACCAGCCTGTCGGAGGCCAAGCGGCCGAACAGCTACTGGGCCCACTCGGACCCGGGCGACGTGGCCCGGGTGGAGGACCGGACCTACATCTGCTCCGCCAAGGAGGACGACGCCGGTCCGACCAACAACTGGCGTGACCCGGCGGAGATGCGCGAGACGCTGACCGGGCTGTTCAAGGGGTCCATGAAGGGCCGGACCATGTACGTGGTGCCGTTCTCCATGGGCCCGCTGGGCTCGGAGATCGCCCACATCGGGGTCGAGGTCACCGACTCGCCGTACGTGGCGGTGAGCATGCGGATCATGACCCGCATGGGCCGGGGGGCCCTGGAGGTGCTGGGGGCCGACGGCGAGTTCGTGCCGTGCCTGCACTCGGTGGGGGCGCCCCTGCCGGACGGCCAGGCCGACGTGCCGTGGCCGTGCGACGCCGACAACAAGTACATCGTGCACTTCCCGGAGACCCGGGAGATCTGGTCGTACGGGTCCGGCTACGGCGGCAACGCCCTGCTGGGCAAGAAGTGCTTCGCCCTCCGCATCGCCTCGGTCATGGCCCGGGACGACGGCTGGCTGGCCGAGCACATGCTGATCCTGAAGCTGACGTCGCCGCAGGGGGAGACCCGGTACGTGACCGGGGCGTTCCCGTCGGCCTGCGGCAAGACCAACCTGGCCATGCTGATCCCGACGCTGGCCGACTGGAAGGTCGAGACCATCGGCGACGACATCTGCTGGATGAAGTTCGGCCCGGACGGCCAGCTGTACGGCATCAACCCGGAGGCCGGGTTCTTCGGGGTGGCCCCGGGGACCAACTCGCACACGAACCCCAACGCCATGTTCTCGGTGGCGGCCAACACCATCTTCACCAACACGGCCCTGACCGACGACGGCGACGTCTGGTGGGAGGGGATGACCGAGGACGCGCCGGCGCACCTGACCGACTGGAAGGGCGAGGACTGGACCCCGGACAAGGGGACGCCGGCCGCCCACCCGAACGCCCGGTTCACCGCCCCGGCGGCCCAGGACCCGGCGATCGCCGGCAACTGGGAGGACCCGGCCGGGGTGCCGATCTCGGCCATCCTGTTCGGCGGCCGCCGGGCGTCGGTGGTGCCGCTGGTGTTCCAGTCGTTCGACTGGGACCACGGGGTGTTCCTGGGGTCGATCATGGCGTCGGAGACCACCGCCGCCGCCGCCGGGGCCGTCGGCAACCTGCGCCGTGACCCCTTCGCCATGCTGCCGTTCTGCGGCTACAACATGGCCGACTACTTCGCCCACTGGCTGGAGGTCGGGGCGGCCGGCCAACCGGACAAGCTGCCGAAGATCTTCTACGTGAACTGGTTCCGCAAGGACGCCGACGGCAAGTGGCTGTGGCCGGGGTACGGCGAGAACTCCCGGGTGCTGGAGTGGGTGTTCGAGCGGGTCAGCGGCCGCGGCGACGCCGTCGAGACCGCCATCGGCCACATCCCGGCTCCCGGGGCCATCGACATCGAAGGCACCGACGTGTCCAAGGAGGACCTGGAGGAGCTGCTCCGGGTGGACAACGACGAGTGGCGGGCCGAGGTGCCGCTCATCCGGGAGCACTACGCCAAGTTCGGGGACCGGCTGCCGGACCAGCTGCACGCCGCCGTCGACGACCTGGAGCGCCGCCTGTCCTGACCACGGCCCCATCCGGGCCCGGTCCGACGGTGGCTACGGGGCGGAAGGTCGCCGCCGGGGGTTCCCTCCCCTGACCCCCCCGGCCCCCATCGGGTCGGCTGGGGGGACCGTCGTCGGCTGGCCGGCGACGGGGCAGGGCCCGGCTCCGCAGGGCCCGACGGCTGGTCACGTAGAACAGGCCACCCACCCCGGCTACGGCCGCCATGACGACGTCGCCGGCGGGGAACGGAAAGGCGATGACCACCGGGATCAAGGCGCCCAGCACCCAGACCAGCTGCTGGCGGGTGGCGAAGCGGGCGAAGGCCCGTCCCTGGGCGGCCAGCGGCACGAACCGCTGGGCGATGGCATCGAACGACGGCTGGGCCAGGGAGCCGGCGAAGCCGACGAACAGGGCCAGCATGGCCTGGGCGACGATGGTGCCCCAGAGCGCGGCGGCGATGGCCCCGACGGCGATCAGCCAGACGGCGCCCAACAGGATCTGCTGCTCGGACAGCCACTGCCGCAGCCGAGCCATGATCAGCAGTCCCACCAGGGAGCCGACGCCGCTGGCCCCGAGGACCAGGCCGTACCACCACAGGGCGGCATGCTCCCGGCGCAGGCCGAAGGCCACCAGGAACACCATGAACCCGGACAGGCCGCGCATCAGGGACACCGTGGTCAGGCCGAACAGCACCTCCGGGTGGGCCACCGGTTGCAGCCGGGCCAGGTCGGCGTCGACCGGGTCGTCCCAGCCGGCGGCTCCAGCCGGGGTGCCAGGGGCCCGGCCCGAACGACGGGGATCGTTGGGATCGGGGCCGGGGTCGCGCCCGGTGACGTCCCCGAACACCGGCCGTCCGGGGTCCGGCCCGGCGTGGGGTCGGCGGCGACCGGCGGCACCGGACCGTCGGCGGCCGGGGACCGGCAGCCGCAGACCGGCCACGGCGGCGGCGGCGAACACGAAGGCGTCGAACACCAGCACCGCCGGGGCCCCGATGCCCTTCAACAGGATGACGCCGGGGATGGCGGCCACGAAGCCGGCCAAGGTGCCGAGCAGTGTCAGCCGGGCGTTGAGGGTGGCGAACTCCATCGGCGGGCCCCCGGCGGCATCGGCCGGGTCGGTAGCACCGGCGGGACCGCCGGCGGCGGGGC
>CAYVPF010000258.1:0-2070 GCA_964453355.1 uncultured Acidimicrobiaceae bacterium
CTCCACCACCACGTTCAGGTACGGCCCCTGGTCCGCCGGGCCGCCCACCGGCTCGGTCTCGTACACCGGCGACACGGCCACCACGTCACCGGCCTCCCGGAGGGTGGCCACCGCCTCGGCCAGCAGCGTCCGGCGGTCCCCCAGGTTGGACCCGAGGCCCAGGAACGCCCGGACGGGCCGGCGGCGGACCACCCGGACCCCGACCGAACCGACGTCGGCGGCGATGGGCGGCCGCAGCTTGCGGACGGTGACCGCCACCGACGACACCCGGCCGTCGGTGGCCAGGGCCACCCGGGCCAGCTCCGACGCCAGGGCCTCCAACAGCTGGAAGCTCCGCCGGGCCACCACGGCCGCCACCTGCTGCACCAGCTCGCCGTAGTCGACGGTGTCGCCGAGGGCGTCCGTGGCCCCGGCCGGGGCGGCGTCCAGCCAGACGTCCAGGTCGACGGCGAACGGCTGCGCCCGCTCCCGCTCCTCCGGCAACACCCCGTGGACACCGGTGACGCGCAGGTCGCGGATCTCGATGCGGTCCGCCGGTCCTGTCGGGGCCATGGACCCCGTCGGCCCCATCCCTCCCGGACCGCCCACCGGGCTCAGACCGGTTGGCGGGGCGGCAGGCTGTCGGCCACCACCACCAGCTCCCGGCCGGTGGACCCCATCTGGTGGCCCACCAGGTGCTCCATGAGGGCCACGGCCTGGGGGCCGGTCGGCAGCCGCCCCGACCAGATCAAGAACCCGCCGACCACCCCCATCACCCGGTCGCCCAGCTCGTCCTGGTGGACCAGGATCCGCATCCCCTCGCCCAGCGATCGCTCCAGGTCGGCGTAGCAGTCCGCCAGGGTCGGCCGGGGATCGGTCACCGGGGACAGCGGGTAGTGGGCGTAGGCCAAGCCCTCGTCGTCGTAGGCGTGCAGGTTGTGCGGCGACGGCAGCAACGACACCACCCGGGTGAACCCCTGCACCCGCAGCCAGATGATCTCCTCCTGCCGCCGCACCCGGCGGTGGTTGGGCGCGAACCCGCCCGGCCGCTCGCTGACGGCCAGCCGGTCCCGGATGATCCAGGTGAAGTTCCGCGGCGGGATGCCGGCCGCCCACTTGCCCTTCATGAGTACAGCCCCTTCATGAGGACAGACCTTTCATGCCGCCACCGGCTCGCCCCGGCCGGCCAAGGCGGCGGCCATCACCGTGGCCGCCACGTCGTGCACCCGGACCATCCCGGCGCCCTGGGTCAGCGCCCAGGTCACCGTGGCCAGGGATTCCTCCAGCCGGTCCTCCACCGGCCGCAGCTCCTGGCCTTCCGGTCCGGCGCGGCCCAACCGGCCGAGGAAGCTCTTCCGGCTGGTCCCCACCAGCACCCCGGCCCCGACGGGCCCGGCGGCCGCGGCCAGCTCGGCCAGGTGGGCCAGCAGCACCAGGTTGTGCGCGGCGGTCTTCCCGAACCCGATGCCCGGGTCCACCCAGACCTCCGGCACCCCGGCGGCCAGAGCCTTGCGGGCGGCGGCCAGCACGGCCCCGTGCACTTCGGCCACCACGTTCTCGTACCGGGGGTCCCGCTGCATGTCCCGCGGGGTGCCCCGCATGTGCATGGCCACCCACCCCACCCCGTGTTCGGCGGCCACCGGCCACAGGGCGCCCGAGATGTCGTTGACCAGGGTGGCCCCGGCGGCGACGGCGGCGACGGCCACGGCCGGCTTGGCCGTGTCGACGGACACCCGGACGTCGGCGGCCAGGGCTTCCACCACCGGCATCACCCGGCGCAGCTCCTCGGCCTCGTCCACCGGCTCGGCCCCCGGCCGGCTGGACTCCCCGCCGACATCTACCAGGTCGGCCCCTTCGGCGACCATTTGGCGCCCCCGGGCCACCGCCTCGACTGGGTCCAGGTAGCACCCGCCGTCGAAGAACGAGTCCGGGGTCACGTTCAGCACCCCCATGATCAGGGGGCGGTTTCCGGGCGGGGCGGCCATCGAGGCCAGCGTAGGCGAACGGCATGGGGCCCGCGACGGCCCCTCAGCCCCCTTCAACGCCGCTCAGCCCCCTCCAACGCCGCCCTCGGGGGCAGGGTCAGCGGCC
>CAYVPF010000258.1:2170-4426 GCA_964453355.1 uncultured Acidimicrobiaceae bacterium
GGTCAGCGGCCGTGTCCGATGGGCCGCTGGTCAGCGGCCGTGGACGAACTGCATGGCCTCGGCCCGGGTGGCCGCGTCGGACCGGAACAGGCCGCGGACCGACGAGGTCACGGTGACCGTCCCCGGCTTCTTGACGCCGCGCATGGACATGCACAGGTGCTCGGCCTCGACCACCACCAGCACGCCACGGGGGGCCAGCACGGCCTCGATGGCGTCGGCGATCTGCGTGGTCATGCGCTCCTGCACCTGCAGCCGCCGGGCGAACCCGTCGACCAGCCGGGCCAGCTTGGACAGGCCGGTGATCCGGCCGTCGGTGCCCGGGATGTAGGCCACGTGGGCCCGACCGATAAACGGCACCATATGGTGTTCGCACAGGGAGGCGAACGGGATGTCCCGGACCATCACCATCTCGTCGTGGTCGGCGGCGAAGGTAACGGTGAGGTGCCGCGACGGGTCGTCGGCCAAGCCGGAGAACAGCTCCTCGTACATGGCGGCCACCCGGGTGGGGGTGTCGACGAGCCCGTCCCGGTCCAGGTCCTCGCCGATGGCCGACAGGATCTCGGCCACGGCCCGGGCGACGCGTTCGCTGTCCACGGCCATGGGCTCAGCCCTCCCCCCGATAGGTATGGATGCCCGGCAGGTTCCGGTACCGCTCCGCCACGTCCAGCCCGTACCCCACCACGAACGTGGACGGGATCGTGAAGCCCAGGTACCGGAGGTCCAGCTCCACCGCCTGCTCCCCTTCCTTCACCAGCAGGGCACAGATGTCGACGCTGATCGGATGCCGGGCTTGCAGGTACTTGCGCAGGTAGTTGAGGGTCAGCCCGCTGTCGATGATGTCCTCGACCACCAGGACCCGCCGGCCGGTCAGCTCGGCGTCCAGGTCCTTCACGATGCGGACCACCCCGGACGTGCTGGTGGCGCTGCCGTAGGAGGACACCGCCATGAAGTCCACGTCCACCGGCAGCTGGATGGCCCGGCACAGGTCGCTCATGAACAGCATGGCGCCCTTCAGCACGCCCACCAGCAACGGCGGATCGTCGGCGAAGTCGGCGGTGATCTGGGCTCCCAGCTCGGCGACCTTGGTGGCGATGGCCTCCGCACTGACCAGGACCGGGCCCACCTCGGGGACAGCCCAGCCCGGAACGTCGTCCTCCGCCGCGTCCTCCACCGTCATTGGACGGCGACCTTACCGGACACCGCCATTGGCCGACACAGGTCTTAGCGGACACCGCCATTGGCCGACGCGGCTATTGCCGGACACTGCCGTCCCCGAACGCCTTCGACTCCAACCGCAGGCGCCGGGCGGTCCGGGCTACCCGGCGGCCGCCGGCCAGCTCGGTCGCCGTCGCCTGACCGGCCGCCACGGCGAGCACCCGCTCCACCTCGGCCAGCGACGGCGGGTAGTGGTCGTTCGAACCCCGGAGCCAACGGCGCAGGGCCCGGCGGGCCAGGGGCCGGGGGGCGGCGACCAGACGCCCGGCGTCGGCGGGGTCGGGCACGGCGTCGGCGGCCAGGGCGTCGAGCAGCGACGCCTCCTCCCGGGCCAGGCCGGCCTGGCGGGCGAGCAGGGGGACCGGGTCCCGGCCGGCCAGGTCGGCCAGCAACGGCAACAGCTCGTGTCGGACCCGGTTCCGCAGGTACCGACCGTCGTCGTTAGACGGGTCGGACACCCAGTGGAGGTCGGCGGCGGCGCAGACGGCCCGGGTGTCGGCCCGGCGGACGCCGAGCAAGGGATGGCGGGCGCCGGAGGCCATGGCCGCCACCCCGTCCAGGCCGGCTCCTCGCAGCAGGTTGATCAGGACCGTTTCGGCCTGGTCGTCCATGGTGTGGCCGGTCGCCACCCCGTCGGGGAGCACCGCGAACCGGGCGGCCCGGGCCCGGGCCTCCAGGTTCGGCCCGTCACCGACCACCACCCGCTCGGCCCGGAAGCCGGCCCCGAACCGCCCGGCGGCGGCGGCCACGACGGCCGCCTCGTCGGCTGAGGTGGGGCGCAGCCCGTGGTCGACGTGGACCGCCGTCACCTGGCAGCCGGCCGCCGTCGCCAGGACCAGCAGGGCCAGTGAGTCCGGGCCACCGGACACCGCACAGGCCAACGGTTGCCCGGCCGGAGGGAAGGTGCAGCGGGGCAGTAGGTCGGCGACCAGGGACCGAGCAGGTGCCGGGCCCGTCACCCAGCCACGGCCGGGGTCACAGGGAACGCCCGCACCCGGTCCACCCACCGCCCGGGGTCCTTGATCTCGGCCAACGACGGTA
>CAYVPF010000259.1:0-4413 GCA_964453355.1 uncultured Acidimicrobiaceae bacterium
CTAGCTACCCTGTTGCGGCAGCCGTTCCGCCGTGTCCCGAGCGGGGCTGGCGCCGACGTCGTCAACAACCCGGGGGGGTACGTGGAGTTGGACGAGATCGATGTGACCGACCTCGACCTCTTTGTCGACGGGTTCCCTCACGACGTCTTCGGGAACCTTCGGCGGGAGGCCCCGGTGTGGTGGCAGGACCCGACGGTGCACACCCCGGACGGGGTGGGCTTCTGGGTGCTGAGCCGCTACGCCGACGTCCGGACCGCCGCCGCCGATGCCGGGACGTTCTCGTCGGAGCGGGCCCCGGGACAGGACGGCGGGGGGACCCTGATCCAGGACTTGCCGTACGGGTTCGGGGCCGGGGTGCTGCTGAACATGACCGACGACCCCCGGCACCAGCGGATCCGGCGGCTGTTGGCCCCGGCGGTGACGCCACGAGCGCTGGCCGCCATGGAAGTCGAACTGCGGGCCCGGGCCGGCATCATCCTGGACGCGGTGGCCGACGACGGGCAGTGTGACTTCCTGCGGCAGGTGGCGGTGGAGCTGCCGGTGCAGGCCACCCTGGCCCTGTTGGGGGTGCCCAACGAGGACCGGCACCAGCTGGTGGCCTGGACCAACGCCACGTTGGCCTACGAGGACCGGGAGCTCGGGCAGGAGACCGACGACACCCGGCAGGCGGCGGCGGCCATGGCCGAGTACGCCACCGACCTGATCGAGCGAAAACGGCGGCAGCCGGCAGACGATGTACTGTCAGCGGTGGTGCAAGCGGAGGTGGAAGGAATCGACGGCGTGGTGGCGGCGCTGTCGCCGCTGGAGCTGTACATGCTGTTCTCCCTCCTGGTGGCCGCCGGCAGCGAGACCACCCGCAACGCCATCGCCCTGGGCATGGCCGCCCTCATCGACCACCCCGACCAGTTGGCCCAGCTGGCGGACGACCGGTCGCTGCTGGACGGGGCCGTCGAGGAGATCCTTCGATGGTCCAGCCCCACCCTCTACAACCGGCGGACGGCCACCGTCGACGTGGAGATGGACGGGGTCCGGATCAAGGCCGGGGACAAGGTGACGCTGTGGTGGGCGTCCGCCGACTTCGACGAGGCGGTGTTCGCCGACCCGCTCCGGTTCGACATCCATCGCCACCCCAACCCCCACCTGGCCTTCGGCCACCGGGTGCACTTCTGCCTCGGGGCCGCCCTGGCCCGTTTGGAGATCCGGATCATGCTGGACGAGCTGCTCACCCGGTTCACCGACTTTCAGCTGAACGGCCCCATCCGGCGGGTGCGCACCAACAAGCACGCCGGGGTGTCGTCCATGCCGGTCAGCTTCCGCCGCCTGCCGGCCGCGGCCTGAGGGGACGGCCGTGCCCGGGTCGCCACCGGCCGGCGCCATGTCGGTCGCCCAGTCCTACGTCCGCACCTTCAACGCCGGCGACCTGGCCGGTATGGAGAAGCTGTTCGCCGAGGAAGCCGTCCTCCGCCACCCTGAGGGACAGTTCACCGGCCGCGACGCCATCCTGGCGTTCTACCGTGACGCCGTCTTCCAACGGCAGACCAACCTCGTGGTGGTGGCCGCCGTCATCCAGGGCGAGGTCTGCATCATGGAGCTGGAGGGCCGGCTGCTGACGGACCCGACAGGGGACCCCCAGCGCATCCGCGACGTCTTCCGGGTCGGTCCGGACGGCCGGGTGGTCGAGCTGGCCGTGTCCTTTCGCTAACCGGCGGCTACGGGTTGGCGGTGACCTTGACGGTGTTGGGGACCAGCTCCACCCAGGTCTGGCCGGGCTGCAACGTGATGGGTGTGCCGGCCTTGGTCACGAACTTGGTGGGCTGGCCGAGTGTGGACCGGGACCAGGTGCCGGCGATCTCCTGGCCGCCGCGGAACACCAGGGCTGTCCCGCTGGCGTCCTGGTACAGGTTGGCCTGCACCTCCAGGCCGCCTGTGGAGTTCTCCAGCCACGGCCCGTAGGTGATCTGGACGAACTGCACCACGACGTTGGCCGCCGTGTTCTCCGCCCCTGTGCTGAGGCTGTCCGGCTTGGTGCCGTAGTACCGCTGGAAGGCGTGCAGTTGGCTGTCGTACTTCCAGACCACTGTGGAGGTGGACGAGAACGGGATGGCCACTGTGGCCACCGGGGTGCCGCCGGCCGGTGGGGTGGGGGCGTAGGTGAAGAGGGGGCCGGGGGCCGTCGTATTTGTCGGGTAGGTGGCCCAGATGGCTGTGGTGGACGTGTAGGTGTCATACGGCGCCACCCGTCCGGCGGGGTGCTGGATGAGCGACGCGTGGGCCCCCAGGTCGACGTTGGTGATGGGGGAGGCGTCGATGTTGGCGATGACCGGGTCGATGCCGCCGACGTGGGCCAGCAGCGGCTTGCCGAGCTGGCCGAGGATGCCGATGTCGATGTTCCGGGCCGACCGCACCGGGCCCACCACCGGGGCACCCTGGCACTGGAACACGGCGGCGAACCGGGTGATGCCCCCTTCGACCGGTTCCTCGAAGATGATGTCGGCCTTGTTCAGCCCGGTCTGCGGCCGGCCTGTCACGTAGTTTGTGATCTTCACCGCCAGGGCCGGCCGTGCGGGCACCGCTCCGCCGCCGGGCACCGGCGAGCCGGTCAGCGGGCAGTCGGCCACCGGCGCGGTGGAGGACGTGGTGGTGGTCGGCGCCACGGTGGTGGTCGTGGTGGTCTTCTTCGGCGGCTTCGCTGTGCCGCCGCTGCCGGAAGAGCAGCCGGCCAGCACCACGGCGGCCGCCGCGCCGGCGACCAACCACCAGCGGCGCCGGCGGAGGAGGGCAGGGCCGAGGGGCATAGCTCGCCATTGTCGGTTGGCAGCCCGGCCAGGTGGGGGATGGTGGACCGCGGGCGGTAGCGTGCCCGGGTGGCCACCAGCCTGACCCGCCGATGACTGGCCTCCGCCGATGACCCAGGCTCGCCGATGATCGGTCCGCACCGATGACGTGGGCCCGGTCGCTGCCGGGCCCGCTGCGGCGGGCGGCCCACCTGGCGGTGCAGTGGGGCCGGGAGTGGGCGGCCGACGTCGGGGCGGTCGGGCCGGATGATCCGCTGGGCCGCCGGTTCGGGGCGTTCGGCCGGGGCAGCGTGCTGACGTTCCCGCAGGGGGCCGTCTACAACGAGCGGTACATCCGCATCGGGGAGGGCACGATGGTGGGCCCGTACGCCTGCCTGACGGCCGGCATGGCGCCTGGACAGGAGATGCCCACGGACCCGGTAGTGCGGATCGGGGACCGTTGTGTCATCGGCCGAGGCAGCCACATCATCGGGCACTGGTCCGTGGACATCGGCGACGACATCCAGACGGGACCGTACGTGTACATCACCGACCAGAACCACACCTACCTGGACCCGGACGAGCCGGTCGGCCGGCAGTGGCCGGTGGAGGCCGCCGTCCGGATCGGGTCCGGCAGCTGGCTGGGGGCCAACGTGGTGGTGCTGCCGGGGGCCGACATCGGCGAGCACGTGGTCGTGGCCGCCGGCGCTGTGGTCCGGGGCACGGTGCCGGACTACTGCGTGGTGGCCGGCGTGCCGGCCCGGGTCGTCCGGCGGTGGCTTCCAGACCGGGGCTGGGTCGACGAGCGGGACCTTGAGGTCCACTGATCGCTGGCCTGGTGTCAGTAGGTCAAGCGATGGCGAACTGCAATGCCCGCGGCGGCCTACGGCACCCTGTCGGAGGTGGCCCTGGCCCTGAAGGCCGGCAAGGCGGTGGTGCGGCCGGACGGGCCGGCGCCTCTCGCTCCCGGCAGCCTGCCCTCGTGGGGGGCGGTACGATGGTAGCGGTGTCGACCCTTGTTACCGGTGAGATGTCTACCCGTACCGACGCGGTGACGCCGACCTTCGACGACACCGCGGCGAAGGTGAAGCTCGCCGTCGACCAGGAGGTCGAACGCCGCCTTCGACTCGGGTTGCCTGTCGTCGTCGACGAGGGTCATGGCATCGAGGACCTCAGCGCCCGACCGAAACCCTGACCTTTCGAAGCGGCGACCGAGGTTCTGATCGGGACTGAGGCTCAGGAGACCAACGAGCGGAGCAGCGCCCAGCGTGCCTGGTCCACAATTCGAATCGTTGGGCCTTCTCGGCTCCCCTCGGCCGTCGTGGGCTCCGACCGCTGTCCCGGGTGGTTCAGGCCGTGGCCCGCAGGTCGCCGGGCAGTTCGAGTTGGACCCATACCCGGTCGGCGTCGCGGCGGATGACACGGCCTCGTAGAGGCTCCTCCTCGTCATCGCCGAGCCCCACCACATCGCCAGGAGTCGGATCGAAATACGGATCATCGCGACATGGACCGTGAAAAACCCAACACTCCACGACCAGGTCGGGCCCCACTTCATTCGGGTCGTACGAGAGGTCGTACGCCGTCTGACCGGACCCCGATAGTTGGTCCACTCGCTATGCGAGCTGGTGTTCCTGTCGGT
>CAYVPF010000260.1:0-4400 GCA_964453355.1 uncultured Acidimicrobiaceae bacterium
CGCCGCGAGCCCCGGATCGGGGTCTGGTCGACCGACACCACGCCGTCCCGCCCGGACACCGAGCTGCGCAGCAGCGAGCTCTTTCCGGACCCGGCCACCCCCGTGACGACGACCAGCACGCCGAGCGGAAGGTCGACGTCGACGTCCTGGAGGTTGTGGGCGTTGGCCCCGCGCACCTCCAGTACCCCCGCCGGCTTCCGCACCGTCGCCTTCACGGCGGCCCGGTCGTCCAGGTGTCGTCCCGTCAGCGTGCCGCTGGCCCGCAACTTGTCGACGGAGCCCTCGAACACCACCTCGCCGCCGGCCGCACCGGCGCCGGGGCCGAGGTCGACAACGTGGTCGGCGACGCCGATCGTCTCGGGGTCGTGCTCCACGACGAGCACCGTGTTGCCCCGGTCCCGGAGCCCCAGCAGCAGGTCGTTCATCCGCCGGACGTCGTGGGGGTGCAGGCCGGTGGTCGGCTCGTCGAGGACGTAGGTGACATCGGTGAGCGAGGAGCCGAGGTGGAGGATCTTGACGCGTTGGGCCTCGCCACCCGACAGGGTGCCGGTCGACCGGTCCAGCGAGAGGTAGCCCAGCCCGATCGCCACGAACGAGTCGAGGGTCTGCTGCAGCGATCCGAGCAGTGGGGCCACCGACGGCTCGTCCAGGCCGCCCACCCAGGCCGCCAGGTCGCTGATCTGCATCGCACAGGCGCCGGCGATGTTGACCCCGCCGATCCGTGAGGACCGGGCACCGTCGCTCAGCCGGGTCCCGCTACAGTCGGGACAGGCGGTGAAGGTGATCGCCCGGTCGACGAAGGCCCGGACATGCGGCTGCAGGGACCCCCGGTCCTTGGCGAGGATCGACCGCTGGATCTTCGGGATCAGCCCTTCGTAGGTGACGTTGACGCCGTTGACCTTCACCTTGATCGGCTCGTGGTGGAGGAAGTCGGCCAGCTCCTTCTTGGTGAACTTGGCGATCGGCTTGTCCGGGTCGAGGAGGCCCGACTCGAGGTAGGGCCGCACGGCGAAGAAGTTGTCCACCGTGTACCCGGGGATGGTGATGGCCCCCTCGGCCAGCGACTTGGTGTCGTCGAAGAGCTGGGTGAGGTCGAAGTCGGAGACCGTGCCCCGGCCCTCGCAACGCGAGCACATGCCGCCGAGGCGGGTGAAGGTCTTTCTGACGGTCTTGCCGGCACCCCGATCGACCGTCATGGCGCCACTGGCCCGGACCGAGGGGACGTTGAAGGAGAAGGCGTTGGGCGAGCCGATGTGGGGCTGCCCGATCCGGCTGAACAGGATCCGCAGCATGGCGTTGGCGTCGGTCACGGTGCCGACCGTCGAGCGGGGGTCGGCCCCCATCCGCTGCTGGTCGACGACGATCGCCGCCGTCAGTCCCTGGAGCACGTCGACCTCGGGCCGGCCCAGCGCGGGCATGAAGCCCTGCAGGAAGGCGCTGTACGTCTCGTTGACCAACCGCTGCGACTCGGCGGCGATCGTGCCGAAGACGAGGGAGCTCTTGCCGGAGCCGGAGACCCCGGTGAACACCGTCAGCCGGCGCTTCGGGATCTCGACGCTGATGTCCTTCAGGTTGTTCTGCCGCGCCCCGTGGACCCGGATCACCTCGTGGGTGTCGGCCACGGGCGGGGCCGACTGCTTGGCCGGTGCGGCCCGCTTGGGCGCTGATTGCTCGGGCAGTGCGGGCTGCTGGGGCAATGTGGCGTCAGGCTTGGGCGATGCGGACGAGGTTGCCCGAGGGGTCCCGGAAGGCACAGTCGCGCGCCCCCCAGGGCTGGGAGGTGGGTTCCTGCAGCACTTCGGCGCCGGATGCCCGGACCTTCTCGAACGTGGCGTCGAGGTCGTCGGTTCGGAAGATCGCCGCCTGCAGCGACCCCTGGGTCACGAGGGCCAGGAGGGCGTCCCCCTCGGCCTGCGAGCGACCGCCGTGGGGCTGGGACAGCACGATGTCGAGGTCCTGCCCCGGGGCCCCGACGGTGACCCAGCGGAATTCGCCGGCCTTCACGTCGTTGCGGACCTCGAGGCCGAGGGCGTCCCGGTAGAAGCCGAGCGCGGCGTCGGGGTCGTGGACCGGGATGAACATTGCAGATGCGGTGACGGCCATGCGACAACTGTAAGGGCGCCCCCCTGTCGCGTGCTTCTTCGATCCTGCTCGGTGCGTGGTGTGGGTCGGTACCGGTCGCCGGTGGTCAGACAGTGACCGGGGTCCGCCGCGGTCGGGTGACGACCATGCTGACGCACGCGGGCACGCGCTCCAGGCCCCGGTGGTCACGGGCCCGGTACTGCGACGGGGTCTGGCCGGTGATCTCGGTGAACCGTGAGCTGAACGAGCCGAGCGACGTGCAACCGACGGCCATACAGGTGTCGGTGACCGACATGCCCTGGCGCAGGAGCGCCTTGGCTCGCTCGATGCGTCGGGTCATGAGGTAGGCGTAGGGGGTCTCGCCATAGGCGGCGCGGAACTTGCGGGAGAAGTGCGCCGGCGACATCAGCGCCGCCCGGGCCATGGCCGGGACGTCGAGGGGCTGGGCGTAGTTGCGGTCGATGAAGTCGCGGGACCGGCGGAGGTGGGCGAGGTCGGCGATCTCCTCCGGCGTCATGCCCACGACGGTACCCGACCGAGTCATCGGAACGCCGTCGGGCGGTAGATTCCGGGGATGCCCGTTGACCGAGTGCTGTACGCCCAGGCCGCCCACGGCGAGGCGGAGATCGCCGCCGTCATGGAGGTGCTGCGGGGCGGCCCGCAGGCCCTGCGCATCGGGCCGAAGGTGGCCGAGATGGAGCGGCGGGTGGCCGCCCTGTTCGGCAAGGCGCAGGGCCTGATGTGCAACTCCGGGTCCTCGGCGCTGCTGCTGGCCTTCGCCCTCTTGGACCTGCCGAGGGGCTCGGAGGTCATCACGTCCCCGCTGACCTTCTCGACCGACATCGGGTCGCTGTACCACCTGGGCCTCACTCCGGTGTTCGTGGACGTGGAGGCCGACACCTTCAATGCCGACGTCAGCCGGATCGAGGAGCTGGTCTCGGACAGGACGAAGGCCATCTTCCTGCCCAACCTGGCCGGCAACGCCCCCGACTGGGACGTGGTCCGCCAGATCGCCGACCGCCACGGCCTGCTGGTGGTGGAGGATTCCTGCGACGCCCTGGGGGCGACGCTCCGGGGCACCCCGACGGGCACGCGCTCGGATGTCAGCGCCACCAGCTTCGCCATGTCGCACATCATCACCTGCGCCGGCAACGGCGGCATGGTGCTGTTGGACGACGATGCCCTGCGGGACAAGGGGCTGATGCTCCGCCGGTGGGGACGGCGGTCCGAGCCGCACCTGTTCGGGTCCCAGGCCGCCCGGACCGGCCGGGTCTTCCGGGAAGACCTCGACGGGATCCCCTACGACAACGACTTCATCTTCGACGTCCAGCCCTGGAACCTCGAGCCCTCCGAGCTGGGCGCCGCCTACGGGCTGGTCCAGCTGGACCGCCTGGCCGAGTTCCACGAGCGGCGGCGGAAGAACTTCGAGGTGTACACCGCCTTCTTGGCCGAGCACCCGCAGGCCTTCGTGCCGCCTCGCCAACTGGACGGCCTGGAGACGGCCTGGCTCTGCTACGGGCTGCTGGTGGCCGACGACGCCGGGTTCAGCCGGCCGGACCTGCAGGAGTACCTGGACTCGGTCCGGGTGGACACGAGGACGGTCTGGAGCGGCAACATCACCCGGCACCCCATGATGCAGGGGGTCGAGTACCGGCAGCCCGACGACGGCCTGCCCAACGCCGACCGGGTGATGCGCCAGGGCATGATCCTGCCGTGCAGCCACGGCCTGACCGACGACGAGCTGGACTACGTGTGCAGCCGCATCGGGCAGTTCCTGGAAAGCCGTGGCCTTTCCTGAAGACCCCGTCGACGTCCTGATCGTCGGCGCGGGGGCGTCCGCCGCGGTGGCCGCCGGGCGGCTTACCGCCGCCGGCCTGTCGGTCATCTGCCTGGAGCAGGGCGACTGGCACGACCGCAGCGAGTACCGGGGGTCGTCCCCCGACTGGGAGCTCACGTCCCGCAAGCAGTGGGCGTCCGATCCGGGCGTCCGCTCCGGTCCCGCCGACTACCCGGTCGACGTCACCGACTCGGACATGGGCGTGGGCATGTTCAACGGGGTCGGCGGCGGGACGGTGCTGTTCAACGCCGTGTGGCCCCGACTGGCGCCGGCCGACTTCCGCGTGGCGTCGGTGGACGGGGTGGCGGACGACTGGCCGATCACCTACGACGACCTCCTGCCGTACTACGAGGAGACGGACCGCCAGTTCGGGGTGTCAGGGCTGGGCGGCAACCCGGTGTACCCGGGCGAGGCCAACCCACCCTGCCCACCGCTGCCGATCGGCCGGGGAGGACTCCTGGTGGCCCGGGCCCATGCCCGC
>CAYVPF010000261.1:0-4393 GCA_964453355.1 uncultured Acidimicrobiaceae bacterium
GGGCCGGATCTCCTTGGCGTTTACCTCTGGTACTGGCCGGTGACCCTGGCCGTGAGCGAGGACCGCACCCACCTGGAGGCCTACGTCCTCTTCGCCGTCCGGCTGGCCGTCACCGTGGGCATCGCCGCGGTGTCGTACGTGGTGGTCGAGCAGCCGATCCGGCAGCGGCGGATCTCGTGGAAGGTGGTCGCCCTGGCCGCTCCGGCCGCACTGGCCGCCGCCCTGGTGGCCACCGCGGTGGCGGTGCCGGCGTCGACGGCCGCCCCGGTGCCGTCGGTGCCGGTGCTGTCGGCCGCCCACCATCCGGTCAAGGTGCTGCTGGTCGGCGACTCCGCCGCCGGCTCGCTCGGGGTGGGCCTCGGCCAGCTGGCCCCGCACTACGGCATCCAGCTGATGAACGACGGGGACCCCGGCTGCTCGCTGTCGGTGGACCAGATGGTGAAGACCCTCTGGTACACGCTGCCGCCGGGCCCGCCGTGCCGCGACGGGGACCCCGGGGCGCTGCTGGCCCGGTGGCGGGACATCGTCGACCATTACAACCCGGACGTGGTCGTCTACCTGGGCCGGTCGGACCTGTTGAACCAGCAGGTGGACGGCAACTGGGAGCACATCGGGCAGGCCGGCTTCGACCGGTACCTGACCGGTCGGCTCCGCCAGGGCATCGCCGTCCTCGGGGCCCGCGGGGCCGCCGTGGTGCTGCTGACGTCGCCGTACTACGACACCGAGGACACACCGGACTCCCCGTTTCCCGAGGACCAGCCGGTCCGGGTCACGGAGGATGACGCCCTACTCCGGGCGGTGGCCGCCGCGGCGGACGGCACCACCACCCCGACGACGACCGCCGAGGCCGCGGCGGTGGCGAAGGACGGCCGGGACCCGAAGGTGACCGTCTTCAACCTCGGCGCCCTGGTGACCCCGGGCGGCCGGTTCACGTCGTCGGTGGACGGCACCACCCTGCGATGCGCCGACGGCGTCCACTTCACCGCGGCCGGCGGCGAGTTCGTGGCCCGCAAGCTGCTACCCCTGCTGGCGGCGGTCGGCGGGACCCACCGCCGCGACGACCCGGAGGGCCAGTGGCCGGGAACCCCCCCACCGACCACCCCGGCCTGGTGGGACCAGCTGCCCTGCGGCTAACGGACTGCGGTGGCTGACGGCAGGCGGGGCTAGCGCCGGGCGGCCAGGACGCAGGCCGGGATGGCCGGGCTCGGGACCGGGGCCTGGCGGGAGGCCGCCCAGCAATCGAGGAGAACGGTCGGGCCGATGGCCAGGGTCGGCGGTGACCGGGACACGCCGGTCCACACCCAGGCGTCGGCCTGCACCCGCGGGGTGCGGCCGAGGACGGCGGTGAAGAAGCCGGCGGCGTAGGCGGCGTCTCGGCCGCGGCCGATCAGCGGCGGGCCGACCTGGCGGGGCACCACCACGGTGTCCACCCCCCAGGTCGCCAGCGCCGAGCGGACGCTGCGGAGCTGGGCGGCGGTGCCGGTGGGCTCGGGCCCGAGGCCGAGGGACAGGCTGTCCAACACCTCCATGCCGGCCTTGGCCGCGCCGGCCCGGCTCGGCACCCCTTGGGGGCCGCCGCCACCGACCTGCAGGTACGGCATCCCGGCCGTCGCCTGCCAGGCCATGGCGCTCTGCACCCCCGAGAACGGCGGCGGGTACACCAGCAGGACGCTGTCGGGGCTGGTGTACCGGGCGGCGTCGGCCAGCCACGTCGGGGTCCGCACCGTTTGGGTAGTCAGCGGCACCGCCGGGGCCAGAGCCACGAGCGTCGGGACCAGCGCCGCGGCCAACAGCCCGACGGGAACCACCGCGGCAGCCAGCCGACCCGCCACCCCGCCGGCCCGGCGGCGGCCGGTAACGCCCGAGGCCGTGGCCGCCGGCCGATGGACGCCGGTGCTGTGGGCCGGGGCGCGACGGGTGACCCCGCCGCGGCGGTGGGTGGCCGCCCAGGCCCGGTCGGCGGTGACGCCCACCATGGCAGCCAGGCAGAGCATGGTGACCACGATGAACCGGCCCTGGATGACGTCGTCGAGCAGCGGCAGGGCGCGGAACAGCCGCCACGGCGCCCACGGGTCACCGCCGGTCCCCATGGCCAGGGCGGCGGTCAGCAGGGCGACGGTGCCGAGCACCCACAGCCGGCGGTCCCGGCGGTTGGCCACCAGGCCGACCACGGCGACGGCGACGACGCCGGCGCCGAGGTACACCTCGGCCGGCGGGGCCGGACCGAAGTACCCCCAGAGGGACAGGGTGTTCTGCCACCAGACACCCGGATGGGGTACCACCAGGTTGGCCGGGCCGTACCGGTCGAAGGTGCCGATGGACGGCCACACCGGGCCGGCCAGGTGGGCCGGGCCGGCCAGGTCGTACCAGGTCGGGTAGGCCAGGACGACCACGGCGACGACCGCGGCGACGCCCAGTCCCGGCAGGGCCCGGCGGGCCCGCCGCCCGACGTCGGCCGGGTCCCGGGCGAGACCGACGGCGACCAGCGCGACGACGGCGATGGCGGCGCCGACGACGGCGACCACCAGGATCTCGGTGCTGAGGAAGAACTGGACCACCACCAGGAGGCCGAGGGCCAGCCCGGTGCGGACCGGCCGGCCGGACTGGCGGACCAGCAGCTCGTCCAGGCGGCCGGCGATCAGCGGCAGCACGAACAGGCTGGCCACGTTCAGGTGGCCGCCGGCCAGGTTGTCGACGACGAACGGGCTGAACCCGTACAGCAGGCCGGCCACGAACGCCGCCGGGGCCCACCGGGTCCAGCGGGCCACCAGGAAGTAGGCGGCCGTGGCCGAGGCCACCGGGACCAGCGTGGAGGCGACGGCGAGGGTGGCGACGGGGCCGGCCAACCAGGTGATCGGGGCCAGGGGCACCCCGAGGGCCAGGGTGCCGGTGTTGGACAGCAGGTTGACGCCGACCGGATGGAACAGGGCGTTCGAGTACAGCGGGTTGAGGCCGTGGGCCAGGGCGTAGGCCGGCCATTCCAGGAACCAGACGGTCAGCGCCGAGTCACCGCAGCCGCAGCCGGCCGTGGCCGCCGGGTCGCCGGTCCAGACGTGGATCCACAACCCGGCGGCCAGCAGCAGGTAGGCGGCGACGGCCACCACGACCACGGCCGGCCGCTTGGGGCCCATCCTGGACCGCCGGGTGGTGCCGGGGCCGCCGGCCTGGTGGTCCTCCTCGGCGGCCGGTCGGCGGCCGACGGGGTCGTCCTGTCGACCGTCGGTCCATGACCCGTCGGCCCGTGACCCGTCGGTCGGCGCCGGCGCGGCCCGGGGCGGCCGGGGGCGCGGTTCCACGGCGGTACGCCCCGCCGTGGACCCCCCGGATGACAACGCCCGACCCCCAGTGCGCGGCCGGTGCCCGGGGCCGAAGCCCCGCCGCCGGCAGTGTCGAAAAATTAATTGTTACATCAACCCGGCCGGTGGCGCTGGGAGCCCGGCGCCCGGCCCGGCCGCCCATGCCGGGCCGGCAGGTGGCCGATAGGGTCGGCGGCACCGGCCGGATCGACTGATGCCGGCTCCGAGGAGGCACGCGATGCTCAGCAAGAAGGTCGGCCTGGACCAGGAGACCCTCCCGCTCATCCCCACCTACGCCCGCCGGGGGCTGACGCATGCGATCTCGCGGTACCAGATGCCCCAGGAGTCGATGGACCCGACGGCGGCCTACCAGATGATCCACGACGAGCTGGCCCTGGACGGCAACCCGGAGCTGAACCTGGCCACGTTCGTGACCACCTGGATGGACGACCAGGCCGACCGGCTGATGACCGAGACGGCGAACAAGAACGCCATCGACTGGGACGAGTACCCCCAGACGGTGGAGCTGCAGGACCGCTGCGTCAACATGCTGGCCCGGCTGTTCCGGGCCGGGGAGCACCACGACAGCGTGGGCACGGCCACCGTCGGGTCGTCCGAGGCCATCCACCTGGCCGGCCTGGCCATGAAGTGGCGGTGGCGCAAGGCCCGGGAGGCGGCCGGGCGGCCGGCCGACCGGCCCAACATCGTCATGGGCGCCAACGTGCAGGTGTGCTGGGAGAAGTTCGCCCGGTACTTCGACGTGGAGCCCCGGTACGTGCCGCTGACCGACCAGCGGTTCATCATCGGCGTGCCCGAGGCCATGGCGCTGGTGGACGAGAACACCATCGGGGTGGTCGGCATTCTCGGGTCCACGTACACCGGCGAGTACGAGCCCATCGCCGCCCTCAACGCGGCCCTGGAGGCCTCGGAGTGGGACGCCCCCATCCACGTCGACGCGGCCAGCGGCGGGTTCGTGGCCCCGTTCGTCCACCCCACCTTGGAGTGGGACTTCCGGCTGTCCCGGGTCCGGTCCATCAACGTGTCCGGCCACAAGTACGGCCTGGTCTACCCCGGGGTCGGCTGGGTGATCTGGCGCG
>CAYVPF010000262.1:0-4379 GCA_964453355.1 uncultured Acidimicrobiaceae bacterium
GCTGCGGGCGGTGCTCCGGCACGAGATGACCCCGATCTGCTGCGTGGGGGAGACCGGGGAGGAACGGGCGGCCGGGCACACCGAGGCGCGGCTGTCGGCCCAGGTCAGGGCGGCATTGGACGGGCTACCGGCCGAGCAGGTGGCCGGGCTGGTGGTGGCGTACGAGCCGGTGTGGGCCATCGGGTCGGGGACGGCGGCGACGGCGGTGGACGCCGAGGACGCCTGCGGGTTCATCCGGCGGGTGGTGGCCGAACTGGCCGGGGACGAAGCGGCCGGGGCGGTGCGGATCCAGTACGGCGGGTCGGTGAAGGCGGACAACGCGGCGGAGCTGATGACGGAGCCGGACGTGGACGGGCTGCTGGTCGGCGGAGCCAGCCTGGAGGCCGGCAGCTTTGTCGACATACTGCGGGCCGCCGCCGGCTGCTACCGTTCGTGAGCCAGCAGTGACGTCCGAAGGAGCTTTGCGGTGCTGACGTGGGTGTACATCGTGATCGAGATCATGGCGGCGGTGGGCCTGATCTTCCTCATCCTGATGCACAGCGGCAAAGGTGGGGGGCTGTCGGACATGTTCGGCGGCAGCGTCGGCGCCGCTGCCCAAGGATCCACCGTCGTTGAGCGGAACCTGGACCGGATAACGGTGACGGTGGCCCTGGTGTTCGCCTTTGCCACCTTGACCCTGGACCTCCGGCTGCAGTGACCGGGCCGGGCCGGCGCCCGGCTCTCCGTCGATGGGCGGCGCTGCTGGTCGTCGTCACCTCGATCGTGGCCCCGGTGGTCGCCTGGGGTGGGGCCAGTGGGGCGGCCGGCACCACGACCACCTACAACCCGTGGGTGGCCGGCATCGGCGGCACCCTGACGCTCGGCATCGACCAGGCCCCGACCGGGTGCAACCCGAACTCGGCCCTCGGCGACACCTGGGCCGACCACCTGGTGCTGGAGGCGGTGCTGCCGAGCGCCTTCGTGGTGAACCCGTCGGACAACTCGTCGTACGACTCCGCGGTGATCAGCCAGGCGGAGGTGCAGAGCACCAGCCCGCAGCGGGTGGTGTACACCATCAACCCCCAGGCGGTCTGGTCGGACGGCAAGCCGATCACCGCCGCCGACTTCATCTATGCCTGGCAACAGCAGCGCGGGGATGCCGATGCCGATGGCGTTCCCGGCGGCGGGTCGGCCAGCACCCTGGGCTATCGGGACGTCAAGTCGGTGAAGGGCAGCAACCACGGCCGGACGGTGACGGTGGTGTTCAAGACCCCGTTCGCCGATTGGCAGTCGCTGTTCGACGACCTGTTGCCGGCCCATGTCATGGAACAGGCGGGCTGGGACCCGGGCTGCAGCACCGTGGACCCGGCCGTGGACCTGTCCGGGGGCCCGTTCAAGATCGCCTCGGTGGCCGCCGATCGGATCGTGCTGGACCGGAACCCGAAATGGTGGGGGCAGGCCCCGTACCTGGACCGGCTGGTGATCCGGGTGGCTGACGGCCCGGCGCAGCTGGCCAACTGGCTGACGACCGACAAGGTGCAGGCGGTGCTGCCGACGTCCTACGACCAGGGGTTCTTGCAGCAGGTGTCCGGGACACCGTTCCAGGACAGCACCACCGCCCTGTCGTCCACGTTCTTGCAGCTGGAGTTCTCCACCACGTCGCCGGTGACCGGGCCCGTGGACGTCCGCCAGGCCATCGCCCACGCCGTGAACCGGCAGGCGCTGGTGAACGCCGTGGTGGGCTGGGCCAGCACCAGCATCGTGCCGGGGGTCAGCCACCTGTACGCCCAGTCGCAGTCGACATACCCCAACCCGAAACCGGCCCCGCTGCAGATCGCCGGCCAGGCCGGGGCCACCACGACGACCACGTCGCCGACGCCGACGCCGACGCAGCCGTTCCCGCTGGTCGACGACCCGGCCAAGGTGGCCGAGTACCTGGCGGAGGCCGACTACGTGAAGCAGCCGGACGGCTCGTGGGAGCTACCGGACGGCACCCCGCTGTCCATCAAGCTGGCGGTCGACCAGGGGGACGCCTGGGCGGCCCAGTCGGCGGCCCTGGTGACCCAGCAGCTGCAGGCCGCCGGCATCGGCGTCACCGACGTCCTGGCCGATTCCGCCACCGCCGCCGGCACGGACCTGGCCGAGGGGCTGGCCGACGCCGCCCTGCTGCCGTTCACATCGTCGCCGTACCCCAGCCAGGCCTTGGCCTGGTACACCCCGCTGCTGGGGGCGCCGGGGCACGACGGGTCACAGGACTGGTCCAACCTGGACGACCAGACCGTCAACAACCTGCTCACCAAGGCGTCGCAGCAGTTGAACCCGGACACGGCCAGCCCGCTGTACACACAGGCCGACCAGCTGCTGTGGACACAGATGGTGGCCCTGCCGCTCTTCACCGAGCCGACCGCCATGGCCTGGTCGTCGTACACCGCCGGCCTCGGCCTGAACCCGTACGGGCCCAACCTGCTGTGGTTCCCCGAGGACTGGGGGCTGCGGGTGCCGCCGACCAGTCCGGACACGGTCCCGGGCAACTGACGCCACCTCGGTAGGGGCCCGGCGGACCCGGGCCCGGGCAATCGGACGGGCCAGGGCATCCGAGGCGGGTGGGCCGACGCGCTACCATCGACGGGCTGCGTCGGAGTGGCGGAATAGGCAGACGCGCCAGCTTGAGGGGCTGGTGCCCGCAAGGGCGTAGGGGTTCAAGTCCCCTCTCCGACACGACGTCGAACAAAATGTTCGGGCGTTTAGTCCGCAGGGGTGTCGGAAGCGCCGGCGTCCGAGATCGCTATGTCCTCGATCAGCCGGACGACGGCGTTCCGTAGTGGCCCGAGTTCTTCGTGGATGACGTGCTGCACGACGGCGTGGTCGGTGTCGAAGTAGTGGTGGGCGAGTTGGTCTCGCATGCGTGCCATCGCCCTCCAACGGATCCCGGGTGCGGTCGCCAGCACATCAGGATCGATGTTCTTGACTGCTTCTCCGATCTCGATCAGGCGGGCTCGGCAGGCGTCGTAGACGATGCCTTGATGGAGATCGCCCTCGACCAAGTACTGGCGGATGGCGTCAACGGCATGGAGGATGTCGGCCAGCCAGGCTGCATCCCGCCGGCTCACAGTGTGAGGGCCTCGGCCAGTACCTCGTCGCGCAAGAAGGATCTCAGCGACGAAGGGGTCCCGACATCTACCTTCACCCCCAGTTCGTCCTCCAGGTCACAGCCGAGCTCGAGCAGGTCGAGGGGGTTGGCCACCGGGTCAAGGTCGACGAGTAGGTCGACGTCGCTACCGGGTTGGTCCTCGCCTCGGGCAACGCTGCCGAAGACCCGGACGTTCGACGCATGCCGGCATTCGACAGCCTTCAAGATCGCCGCCCGATGTTCGACCAAGCGTTTACCCAGCGGAGACCGGGGAACGAACCTGCGCTCCATGCCTAGAGGGTACAAGACCGCAGGATTCATCAACCGATTCGGCGGGCAAGACGAGCACCAACCCGGCAAAGCTGTGACGAGGGGCTTGCTGCTGAGGCGTGGCCCCGTCCAGGCCGGGCACGAAGCTGTCGGCCGCGGCGGTATCGCTGCAGACCCCCTTTGTCGAAGCGCCTTGCGCGACCACAGTTTTGAGCACTCACTACTCATGACAACAGCGCGCCGGTCCCCCAGAGTGGATCACGGAAGCAACTCGTCCTTTGGCGGTGGTCGCCAAGGGGAAGGATGGTGTGGTGGGTACTGGCAGATCGAAGACCCTGTACCTGGTTGCGGCCACCGGCTTGGCCTTCGCCGCCGGCGGGGTGCTCATCGCGGCGACGGCCACCCCGGCCGGCGCAACCACGTCCACCGGCATCACCGTGAAGGTCACCGGCCACTTCAACGGCACGCTGCACGCCCCGTGGAACGACTGCCAGACAACCAACGCCACGGGGGGTGAGATCAGCTTCACAGGGAAGCTGCAGGGCTCCAAGGCCGACGAGTGGACGCTCACCTTCATCGATCCCCACAACGGAAAGTGGCCCGGGCACACCTCGGGCGACAAGATCGGGACGTCGTCTTTCGTCTTTCAGTCCAACGATGGTCGGTCGTGGGTAGCCACGAAGGGCTATTTCGTCACCAACGGGGTGTCCGGGAGCGCCAACATCACAATGGGACCAGAGGACATCTCCGCAGTGCGGGCGAAGGGGAACTTCCACATCACCGCCAGCTGGAACTGCGCCACCCCTCCCACCACCACGACCGCCAGCGCCACATCGACATCCACATACGATACATAGGGCGGCCGTGTCAGTCGCCAATGTCAGCCTGAGCCAGCTCGTCATCGGGTGCCCTCGTTCGCCTTCGACACCGTGCCGGTGGCGGTCAGACCTGGATCCCTGAGTAAGTAGGGAGAACACGGCCCGAGAGACGCGACAAAGTG
>CAYVPF010000263.1:0-4347 GCA_964453355.1 uncultured Acidimicrobiaceae bacterium
GCGGCGGGTTACCCACGGTTAACCTGCCCCTGTGACCCCCGGCCCGTCGTCCGTGTCCTCGGACCGGCCAATTTCCTCGGGCCGGTCCGCGTCCGCCGACCGGCTGATGGGCGCCGATCGGCTGCGGGATCTCCAGGCGGTCACCGACCCGTCCCTCGCCCACCTGGACGTGGACGACCTACTGGGCGTGCTGCTGGAGCGGGTACTGACCCTGTTGTCCTGTGACACGGCCGCCGTGTTGCTCTTGGACGAGGGCTCCCGGGAGTTGGTGGCCCGGGGGGCCCGGGGACTGGAGGAGGAGGTCCGCCAGGGCGTCCGGGTGCCGTTGGGGGTGGGCTTCGCCGGCCGGGTGGCCGCCGAGCGGCGGCCGGTGGTGCTGACCCGGGTGGACCCGACCACGGTCACCAACCCGATCCTGTGGGAGAAGGGCATCCGCGTGATGCTGGGGGTACCGCTGCTCAGCCAGGGGCGGGTGCTCGGGGTGCTGCACGTCGGCCGGTTCACCGACCGGTTCTTCGAGACCGACGACCTGGAGCTGCTGGAGCTGGCCGCCGACCGGGTGGCCACCGCCGTGCAGGTGGCCCTGTACGAGTCCGAGCGCACCGCCGCCCGGGTCCTCCAACGCAGCCTGCTGCCGTCCGCCCTGCCCGACATCCCCGAGATGGCGTTCGCCAGCCGGTATGTGCCGGCGGAGGTCGGCGGGGTCGGCGGCGACTGGTACGACGCCTTCGTGCTGCCGTCCGGCCGGCTGTGGGTGATGGTCGGCGACGTGGGCGGCCACGGGCTGCGGGCGGCGGTGGTCATGGGCCGGCTGCGCAGCGCCTTGCGGGCCTACGCCCTCGAGGGGTGGTCGCCCGAGGAGGTCCTCCGGCACGCCGACCGCAAGCTGCAGCACTTCGAGCCCGACGTCACCGCCACCGTCGTGGCCGCCGCCCTGGACCCCCCGTTCGACCGGCTCCGGCTGGCCTCGGCCGGCCATCCGCCCCCGGTGTACGCCGCCGTGAACCGGCCCTCGGTACTGTTGCCGGTGCCCCCGGCGCCGCCGCTCGGGGTGGTCGAGGACCTGCAGCCGGCGGGCCTCACCGCCGATATGGACCCCGGCGCCATGCTGCTGCTGTACACCGACGGGCTGGTGGAGCGCCGCGGGGAGTCCCTGGACCTCGGGCTGGAGCGGGTCCGGGCGGCCACCACGGCGGCCGGGCCCGAGACGGTGGCCCGCCGGGTGATGGACGCCCTCATCGGCAGCCGGGCGCCGCAGGACGACGTGGCCGTGCTGGCCGCCTACCGCCAGCCGCTCGGCTGAACCAGCCGACGCGTCCCCGTCACGCGCCGTCAACCGTCCGTTCGCGCAACGTTTGCTTACAGTCGCCGCGGAAATGAGAGAAGTAAGAACTGCGTAAAATAGGCGCCGAACCGCCGTTCCCAGGTGGAGCGGCGGCCGAGACGCTGCGATGATCGGTCATCGGCCCGGTGGGCCGATCCCCCTTTGGCCGAGCGGCCTCTCGGGTTGCCGGGCCCTTCCGGGCCAACGACCACCGACGACGAGCCTGCCACGCGCATTTACATGAACCCAGCCATCGAAAGGGCCGAATGAAGGCACAATTGGCGGCCTGGCCGGCCACCGCCGTCCAGGCCGGCCGGTCCCTCGGGGGCCGGTTGGCCGCCTGGGCCCGCCAGACCCGGGCCCATCGCCGCCTGGTGGCCGGCACCGTCGTGGTGGTGGTGGCCCTGGTGGCCGCCGCCGGCCTGGTGGTGTCGGCCACTTCGAGCTACGGCGACCCGGGCCGCCCGGTGCACCCGGCCAGCTCCGGGGTGTCCGGCAACGCCAGCCTGCCGATGCTGGGCGACCTGGCCGACGGCCGGGTGCAGAAGCTGCCGCCGGCCACCACCACGGCCGCACCGGCCCCGGCGGCCCTGGCCGCCGCGGCGCCGATGGCCGCGCACGAGGTCTTCGGCTTCGCCCCCTACTGGACCCTGGGGCAGAGCACAGGGTTCGACCTGGCGGGGCTGACCACCGTGGCGTACTTCTCCATCGGCATCAACCCCAACGGCACCCTCGACGAGTCCGGGTCGGGATGGAACGGGTACGGGAGCCAGGCCCTGGTGAACCTGATCGACCGGGCCCACGCCGCCGGGGTCCGGGTGGTGCTGACCGTCAACGACTTCGACCAGCAGTCCCTCAACCAGCTGACCGCCAGCCCCACCGCCGCCGGCACCCTGGCCCAGGCCCTGATCACCGCCGTGCAGGCCAAGAACCTGGACGGCGTCAACCTGGACCTGGAGGGCACCGACAGCGCCGACCAGGGCGGCCTTACCAATCTGGTGACCACCGTGGCCGGGGCCTTGCACCAGGTCGACCCGCACTGGCAGGTCACCATGGACACCTACGCGTCTGCGGCCGCCGACCCGGGGGGCTTCTACGACATCCCGGCCCTGGCCCAGGCGGTCGACGGGTTCTTCGTCATGCAGTACTCCCCGAACCTGTCCGGCAGCGCCGAGGCCACATCCCCGCTGACCTCCCCGCTGTTCAGCGACCTGACCACCGCCAAGCAGTACACCGCCGTGGTCCCGGCCGCCAAGGTCATCCTGGGCGCGCCGTTCTACGGCCTCGACTGGCCCACGACCGGCGACACCCTGGCCGCCACGGCCACCGGCACAGTCGCCGACCTTTCCTACGCCCAGATCGCCGCGGCCTCCGCCGCCGGCCGTCCGACCTACTGGGACCCCGTCACCGACTCGGCCTGGACGGCCTACCAAGTGGGCACCCAGTGGCACGAGACCTTCTTCGACGATCCCACCTCTCTCTACGAGGTCGGCCAGCTGGCCGACCAGTACGGCTTGGGCGGCGTCGGCATCTGGGCCCTCGGCATGGACGGCAACGACCCCGCCATGGTCGCCGCCCTGGACGGCACCGCCCCGTCCATCACCTACGCCCCGTCCCCCGGCACCCCGCCGGTCCCAACCGCCGCCCCGTCCACCACCACCCCCTCCGCCTCCACCACCGGGCCGGCGCCGGCGCCGGCGCCGGCCCCGGCTTCGGTGCCGGCTTCGGGCGGCGGCGTCCCGTCGTCGACCAGCACCTCCACCACCGCCCCGCCGGCGGCCACCACCACGACCACCACTACCTCGGCCGGGTCGACCGCGTCGGGGCCGGGCACCGGAGCCGGCACCCCGACGTACACCGCGCAGGGGGTCTGGGACGCCAAGACCGTCACCCTGGTCCCCGAACCGGCGGTGCCGGCTGCCGCCCTAACCCAGTCCGGGGCCAAGAAGGTCGGCACACTGACCGGCTTCAGCTCCACCGACCCCGCCATGGCCTGCCTGCAGGACGCACCGACTCTCGCCGTCTGGCAGCTGCCGGCCACCTCGTCGTCGACATCCACCACCACGACCACCACGACCACCACCACGCAGCCCGGGGACGGGCCGCAGTACACGGTGGTGGCCACCCAGCCGGCCGACTGCTCGTCGGCCGCCTACACCTTCAACCCGCCGCCCGGCACCTGGTCGTCCGGGTCCGCCACGACCACCACCACGTCGTAGGCCCCGGCGGGCGTACCCGGCCGGCCGCCGGGTAATCGACACGGCAGCTGCCCTCCTGCCGCTGCGGATCGAGTTGCTATCTGGTAACACGATCGAAACCAAAACCCGCAAAATCGGTGGCAGAGTGGTCGCTACAAGGTTTCAACTGGCGTAGCAGGGGGGTAGAGCTCCTGCGCTGCAGAAGGACCTCGGCGCACTCAAGGGTGTGGCTGCAATGGCGGTGGAGGTAGCAGGATAATGCGTAGACCAGGGATTATCGGGCTCGTTGGCGGCCGGAAGCGGCAGGGCGGCACCGAATCGGACCTCATCTCGGAATCCGAGAGCTTCCTTTCGGGGTCCTGGGCCATTGAGTTGCACAGCGGTGGCCGTTCCGTTCCGACCTGGGCCTGGATCAGTGGCTTGGCCCACGCCCCGGCCGACGTTCTGGCTACCTGGGCGACCGACCGTGAGTCGGCCGCCGCCGCCCGCGGCACAGTCGACCGGTGGCGGCTGGCCCTGTCGCTGGCCGCCCGGGAGCTGATGGTGTCGGCCACGATCGCCGGTGATCCCGTCGACACCGCCCAGCGGCTGGTGTTCGGCCGTCTGGAGCAGCAGGGGGTGGTGGCCGACAGCCCCAACGAGCTGGTTCGGCTGACCCTGCGGGCTTTGGGCGAGTACCGGTGGGCCGCCCGTACGGCGGTCCAGGCGCCGGCCCCCCGGCGCCGGCGCCAGGCCGCCTAGGCCAAAGGGCGGTAGCCGGGCGCCTAACGGGGCGGTAGCCGGGCGCCTAACGGGGCGGTAGCCGGGCGATGGTGACGAAGAAGT
>CAYVPF010000264.1:0-4309 GCA_964453355.1 uncultured Acidimicrobiaceae bacterium
ATATAAGCGCAGGGCCGTAGAGGATCATGCCCAGCAACCGCCGGGTCTGGTCCACCGTCAGGGAGGAGCTGGTGCACATGGGGCTGAGCAGGGCGATCAGGTCGGCCCCGTCCACATCGGTCCGCATCACCCCGGCCGCCTGGGCCCGGCCCACCACCAGCTCGGCGGCCCCGTTGATCCGGTCGCGGGACTGCAGCTTCAGATCCGGGTACTTGTCGAACGCCTCCGCCAATTCGGCCAGCAGGGTCCGCTTGGTCTGGGTGTACCGGACGAAGGCCTCCAGGAACGCCACCACCGCCGGCCACGGCTCCAGGGTGGCGACAGCGTCCTCGGCCGCCTGGACCAGCTCGTCGACGTCGGTGCGGTAGACCGCCTCGACCACGTCGATGCGCTTGGGGAAGCGCCGGTACAGGGTGCCGACACCGACGCCGGCCTCCCGGGCGATGGCCTCCATGGAGGCGCCGACACCCTCCCGGGCGAAGACCTCACGGGCGGCCACGACGAGCCGCTCGTAGTTGCGGCGGGCGTCCGCCCGCATCGGCTTCTCCGCCTCGGCGACGGCCGTCGCCGGGCTGTCTGGGCCGGGCACCCTCGTACCTCCCGTTCGGATGAGCAGCCACCGGACCGTGCGGCTCGGATCGTGCTCCAGGTATGCACTTGCCAACCGGAGGCTCCCTCCGTATACTAACTGGAGGAAGCTTCCGCTTTCAGAGTACCAGCGGAAAGGTCGTTGTCAATGCCCTCCCCCTCCCTTAGTTCCTCGCGCCCCGCGCCTCCCGGTCCGGCATCGGTCGGCACCCGGCCGAGCCGGTTGGCCCACCCGTCCGTCCTGCTCTTCGTCATCCTGGCCGCCCAGCTGATGGTGGTGCTGGACGGCACCATCGTGAACGTGGCGCTGCCCCACATCCAGCACAGCCTGGGGTTCTCCGGCGGCAGCCTGTCCTGGGTGCTGAACGCCTACATCCTCACGTTCGGCGGCCTGCTGCTCTTGGGCGCGAGAGCGGGCGACCTGATCGGCCGTCGCCGCACCTTCCTGATCGGCATCGCCCTGTTCTCGATCAGCTCCCTGGCCGGCGGGTTCGCCCCGACCAGCGGGGTCCTGCTGGCGTCCCGGGCCGTCCAGGGCATCGGGGCGGCCCTGGCCGCGCCGTCGTCGCTGTCGCTGCTCACCGCCGCCTTCCCCCAGGGCCAGCAGCGGACCCGGGCCATCGGCCTGTACACCACCGTGTCCGCCGCCGGCGGCGCCACCGGCCTCGTGGCCGGCGGCCTGCTGACCGAGCTGGTGTCGTGGCGGTGGGTGATGTTCGTCAACGTGCCCATCGGCCTGGTCGTGTGGCTGGTCGGCCGGGTGGTCCTGGTGGAGACCGACCGCCGGCACGGCCGGTTCGACGCCCTCGGCGCCGTCACCTCCACCCTTGGCATGACCGGGATCGTGTTCGGCCTCGTCGAGGCCGGTGATGCCGGCTGGACCAGCCCGATCACCATCGGCGCCTTCGTCCTGGGGCTGGCCCTGCTGGCCCTGTTCGTGCACACCGAGGGGCGGGTGGCCGAGCCGATCCTGCCGCTGCGGCTGCTCACCAACCCGACGCGGACGGCGGCCAACGTGTCCCGGGGGCTGCTGTACGCCGGGATGTACGGGATGTTCTACTTCCTGTGCCAGTTCCTCCAAGACGTGCAGGGGTACTCGCCGCTGCGGGCCGGCATCGCCTTCCTACCGATGCCGCTGTCCGTGCTGCTGTCGTCGCAACTGGCCAGCCGGGGACTGGTCCGGCGGGTGCCCCAGAAGGTCCTGATGCTGACCGGCAGCGTCCTGGCCACCGGCAGCCTGCTGCTGGCCACCCAGCTGGGCGCCGGGGCGTCGTACCTCCAGATCCTGCCGGCGCTGGTGCTGCTCGGGTTCGGCAGCGGTATCGCCTTCGTCAGCCTGACGTCGGCCTCGTTGGTCGACGTGGACCCGCACGACGCCGGTGCGGCGTCGGGGCTGGTCAACGTCACCCAACAGCTGGGGGCCGCCCTGGGTCTGGCCGTCCTGGTGAGCGTCTTCGGCGTCCTCACCCACCACGTCGCCCTCGGCGGAGCCAACGCCACTCCGGCGTCGCAGGCGGCACTGGTGCACGGCCTCGACCAGGTGTTCGGGATCGGGGCCCTGTTCACGGTCGCCGCCATCGCCCTGGTGGCCATCTTCGTCCGGCCGGCGCCCCGGCCGGCGACCAGCGACGACGTCGTCGAGGACGACGTACCCGAGCTGGTCGAGGCCGCCTGATCCGCCGATCCGGCCGGGCTGAGGGGCCCGGCCGGGTCGATCGGGCGACCTCGCGCTTTTCAGACCCTTTGTGACCACGAGGGTCAGATGTTGGGCTCCGATGGCTCCGTCTGCTCGTTCCAGGCCACATACTTCGGGTCCGATTGACCCGGGCCATCGAACCGATTTCATCTAAAGTGCCAGGACCGAGCACGGATCGACGGGCTCGTGGCGGTGGCGGTGGCGGTGGCGGTGGCAAGGAGCGGGGACGTGAGGATGGTCAAGTACATGGCGGCCGGCGGAATCGCCGCCTTGATGGTGCTGTCCGGCACGACGGCGGGAGCGAGCACGACGACAGCCTCCCTTCAGTCCCGGGTGCTGGCCCTGTCGGACCTGCCCACCGGTTGGGAGGTCAGCCCGACAGCGACGACCACAACACTGCTGACACAGAACACAGGCGTGGCGGTCGCAGTCGGCAACTGCGCCAGCACCACAAGCGGAGCCTCACCGGGCACAACGGCGTCGGTGACATTCGACCAGAATCCCTTCCCCAAGCTGGGGGAGACCCTCGGGACCGGGACAACAGCCGTCGCTAGTTGGAACCACCTCAACCACGTCCTGAAATCCTGCCGGGTGGTCGGGATCAAGGCTCAGGATGGCCTGGCCAAGGCTCGCATTCGTCCGCTGGCCTTCCCGCAGGTGGGTGACCGGTCGTCGGCACACCTCATCACGGCGAAGGTGACAGGGGTGGCGGTGGGGGTGGACGTCGTCACCTTCAAGGTCAGCTCCTACGTGGGGGTCATCGCCTACATCTCCCCCGGCCGGCCCAACGCCGCCGCCCTCAAGCCGATCGTCCGTACGGCGGTGGCCAAGGCGGCGGCGACAACAACGGCCACAACAACATCGGCAACAACATAGGCTGCTGGCCTGAGCGACCGCTCGCCGGTGGGCTCCTGAGTTGGCGGCGGCTCAGCCACGGTCGGGGACACCTCGGTGGTCGGGGCCGACGTCGATCTGGTGGCCTCGCGCTCTTCAGGTCTTACATTCCGCCCGTTGTGGGACGCCTTTGGCACGAAACTTGCAATGCCCGCACCGTCGATCGTCCAGCCCTCTCACCAGATCGTCTCGACGACGGCCGATTTTTGGATCGCCTGGTCCCGGGTGACGAGCGGCACGTCGAGTGCGAGTGCGGTGGCGACGATGAGCCGGTCCCATGGGTCGGCAATGACAGCTCGATCTATGGCGGTGAACGCATTGGCTACCGCTTCGTCAACCGGGTAGAGATCGACCGCTGTCGAAGTGGTGAGGGTTTGGCGGAGCTGGACCAGCTGGTCGTGGGTGACCTGGCGAGTGGTCTGCGTGACGTACCAGAGATCGAGAAAGGTGGCTATGGAAACGGTGAGAGCCTTATCGTGCTGGGCGTCCCGCAACGCCGTGCGGGCGGTCTCTGATAATCGGGGCGAGCCGGACGTGAACCAGACGATGGCGTGCGAGTCGGCGACCAGCCTCACCGGCTGGAGGCGTCCTTGGTGGCCAGGGCGCTGGCCCGCTCAAAGTCCTCCCAAGTGACGTCGGGGAAATCTGCCAACGAGCCCTCCAGGTCGTCGGAGGGCCCAGACGGGACGGATTCGACCACGCGGAGGTGCGCTCCCGGTCGAAGACCGAACGAGGACAGTTGCGTGGCGGGGATGCTGCCGTCTTCGGCGACGACGAGCTCCACCGGTCGGGCGTCAGCGTGACTCATCAGACCAAAGCTTAGATCTTGCGTCCCCCGGTGGTCCGGCAGACGGTGCAGCCCAGCGACCCGCCGGGGATTTCTCGGTGGTCGGGACCGGCGTCGATCCGGTGACCTCGCGCTTTTCAGGCGAGTCCGAGCAGTATTCTCGCAGAGTTACGGCGAGGAACAATGCAGAGAAACACCAGGTGAAGGCCATTTTCTTCTGACCAGGCGTAACCGGCAACGACCGCCGATGACCATCAGTTTCCGTAGTTCTGGGCACGTTCTGGGCACGCCGCCCGGCCCGTCAGGCGGGCGCCGGCCAACGACCGTGGGCGCCTGACACGACA
>CAYVPF010000265.1:0-4293 GCA_964453355.1 uncultured Acidimicrobiaceae bacterium
GTTCGGTGGACCTGCTGCTCGGCTTCGACCTGCTGGGGGCGGCCAGCCCGCCGAACCTGGCCACCTGCGACCGGGACCGGACGGTGGCCGTGGTCAACACCGCCGCCGTGCCCACGGCGGCCATGGTGCACGACACCGCGGTGAACTTCCCGCCCCCGTCGGAGGTGGTGGACCGCATCGAGGGGGAGACCCGGGCCGGCGACAACGCCTACCTGAACGCCGAGTGGGTGGCCGAGCAGCTGTCCGAGGACCACCTGGCCACCAACATGGTGCTGCTGGGCGCCGCCTACCAGCACGGCGGCCTGCCGGTCACGGCCGCCGCCGTGGAGGGGGCCATCGCCCTGAACGGGGTGGCCGTCGACGACAACCTGGCCGCCTTCCGCTGGGGCCGGGCCGCCGTCGTCGACCGGGCGGCGGTCGACCGGGCGCTCTCGGGGCCGTCCGCCCCCACCGGCGGGGCCGTGTCGTCGGGCACCCTGGCTGACGAGGTGCCCCCGGCCGCCCTGGCCGACGCCGAACGGCAGGTGGCCGCCACCGACCTGCCGGCGGCCCTGCGGGCGGTCGTGGCCCCGCGGGTGGCCGACCTGGTCGGGTACCAGAGCCCGGCCTACGCCGCCCGGTACCTGGACGAGGTGGCGGCAGTGGCCCGGACCGAGGCCGACCGCTGCCCCGGGGGGCCGCCGCCTGGGAGCCCGCCGCCCGGAGGACCGCCGCCAGTGGCCGACGCCTTCGCCCGGGGGCTGTACAAGCTGATGGCCTACAAGGACGAGTACGAGGTGGCCCGGCTGCACCTGCTGCAGGCCGAGCGGGCCCGGCTGGTCACCGAGCTGGGGCCGGCCCTACGGGTCAAAGTGATGTTGCACCCCCCGGTCCTGCGGACGCTGGGGCTGCACCACAAGGTCAGCCTGGGCCCGGCCACCTGGCCGGCCTTCCGGGCCCTGCGGGCCGGCCGCCGGCTGCGCGGCACCGCCCTGGACCCGTTCGGTCGGACCGGCATGCGGCGGACCGAGCGGCAGCTGGTCGACGACTACCGCCGGCTGGTCGCCGCGGCGCTCCCCCATCTCGGCCCGGACACCGCCGAGCAGGTGGCCGAGGTGGCCGCCCTGCCGGACATGGTCCGCGGCTTCGAGGACGTGAAGGCGGTCACCGTCGCCCAGTTCCGGGACCGGGCCGACGCCCTGCTGGCCGCCCTGTCCATCACCAACGGGGCCGCCGCCAACGGGGCCGCCACGGGTGCCGGCCCGCGGCCGCTGCGGGGAGCCCGCTGAGACGAAGCCGTGCCGACCAGGGCAATGCTCGGCTCGGCGACCGCAGCTCGGTACGTCCCAGTAGGGACCCTCGGCACCCTCACCGGAACGAGGGCCGACGATGCCGGGGCATGGCAGCTCCCGACCGTTGGGTTCGAGGTCAACGACGTCGTGGTTGACATCGCCCATCCTGTTCGAAGATACTAAGAAGTAGCGGGTAGCTGCCCGCTACACACCAACAAGAAAGAGTTAGCGACACGCGGGCTACCGATCGAGCACAGCGTGCAGGAGTTTTCTAGATTGATCTCCGAAACAGACACGATGTATCTCCAATTCAGTCGCCGATAATACAATTTTCTTATTGACTTCATAATCTATTCACAGCTAGCATCCCCTATGTTGAATCGGCTATGCTCAGGGGCGGTTGGGAGAAATTTCAAATGCTTCGCTCTCTCAAGCGGCTAGGACGACTGGCCCTCGCCGCCACCGCGGCGATGACGCTTTCTGCGGGAACCACGGTGATGCTAGGAGTGGCCACGGCCGTGGATCATCCCGCAGGTGCCGCACTGACAGGCTGTGCTCGCACGCGCAACTATGTGTCCACACCGGGTTCCTACAACGGGCCCACGGTTCGCGTAGGGAGCACATGCAGCAACAACTTTTACGCGGGCACAGCAGGGACGGCTGCCTACTTTCGAGGATGGTGGTGGAGCAGTGAATCCGGATGGGTGGAAGGGACGCGGGGCTGGGTCTACACCGGCACCAGCTCGCAGTCGCTGCTGGTCACAGGTTGCGCATGTACAGAGCACTTACAGGGACAAAGCGACGACTGGATCACCAGCTATTACTAAACGTATCCGCCGTGATTCCTGACGAGAACGAAAGGAGAGATGGTGGCTGCCATTGAATCGACTTCGAGGCGATCACGTTTTCGTGGTCGACGGCGTGGATGGCTGAGTGGCACCGCTGTTCTCATCGCTGGTGGCATCGCCATCGCAATTGCAGTGACGACCGCAGGGCCTAGCCCTGCGAATGGCACCGATCTCACCACCGCCGAGCTGTACCAGGCGCCGACTCGGGCGGCAGCCAACACAGCAATGCTCGACTATTTCTTGCCGGCCAACGGAACACAGTTTGCGGCTGGCCAAGAGTACATGGAGTACACGACGGTGGCGAAGGACGCCGTGACGAATCAGTGTCTGACCAACAAGGGCTTGGCATCGCTGCCCGTACATCCCCTGGCCTATAGCGGGGACAACGAGGAGTTCCCGGACATCTCCTACCTTGAAGAGAACGGCTTCGTCACGGAATCCACAACACCTGCGGCCAGCGCCACTGCGGGTACGTCGCCAAGCTCGGCGAGCCCGCCCGAGCAGGCTGTGAGTCAATGCACGCAGACGGCCAGTGGTGCTCTGTCGCAGGTTGTGACCGAAGGATCGTCACTGGAGACATCGTGGATGCAGGCCGTTGCGAAAATCGACGAGACGACAGCGGTCAAGAGTGCTCTCGCTGGATTCTCGACGTGCGTTGCCAGCACAGGCGTCCAGGCCGCAACCGTCACAGCGTTCTTTGCGACCACGACATCGAAGGTGAGAGCACCCGGCGCCGATCTCCTCACAGCAGAGCGCAGTCTCGGCCAGCTCTACGCGCGCTGCATACAACCGGTAGAGGCGGTACGCGACGCTGCTCGCGCGACGGCTCGAGCGACATTCATCCGGTCTCATGCCCTGGCGGTCGATGGGCTGGAGTCAAGCTGGAGCTCGGCCCTTTCCACGCTCGAGAGTGCTGGGACGGCTTGGCCGACGTCCTAGGGCCCTGGCGGAACTCGCCCCGGCCCCAGCACCTCGACCCAGCGCTGATCAGCGACGAAGATCGACCGTGGACCATTCCGGATCGCCATCGAGGATCTCGGGGTCGCCGGTGAGCAGTGGGGCATCGTGTCCAATGGCCGTGGCCACGGCGAAGGCATCGGCATAGGCCATCGGGTACCGGGCCTTCAGGGCCGCCGCCTGAAGCACCCGCTCCTCGGTCGGCAGGTCCAGGGTCAGCTTTCGACGGAGCTCACGGACGACGGTTCTCGCTTCCTCCGCCCCGGCGCTCCGCTCGATGACGTAGGCCACCTCGCCCAGGTTGATCCAACTCATCACGGCACGGTTGGCGAGGGCGGTCTCCACCCGACTCGCTGCCGGCTCCTCGCCTTCGAGCCAGCGCAAGACCGCCCATGAATCGAGGCAGTCCGTCACCGATCTCGCTCGGCCCGACGATCGGCTTCGAGCGCTCTGGTGAGCCCCCGCCCCGCGTAGCGCCCTCGCAAGCTCCGTTCCTCGCGTACCGGCTCGACTCGCACGGCGTGTTCCTCCAAGGCGAACTCCACTTGGTCACCCGGCACGATCCCCAGGCGGTCCCGCATGGCCTTGGGAATGACGACCTGTCCCTTTGGCCCCACTCGATAAGTCATACTTATCAGTATAACTTTCTCCTCGGCGGTTCCGGCGTTGCCTGCGGGACCTCTTCGACAGGCTCTAGGCGGTGCTGCCGTAGAAGGTGGCGTCGCCGTAGCTGAAGATGCCGCCGTCGGCGGCCACGAACCAGTAGCCGCCGGAGGCGGCTCCATTGGACGCCGCGCCGTGGCCGTCGGGGGTGGCGGCCATGCCGACGATGGGCTTGTTCAGCGGTTGCCCACCCATGGAGCCGTAGAAGGTGGCGTCGCCGTAACTGAAGATGCCGCCGTCGGCGGCCACGAACCAGTAGCCGCGGCCGTCGGGGGTGGCGGCCATGCCGACGATGGGCTTGTTCAGCGGTTGGCCGCCCATGGAGCCGTAGAAGGTGTCGTCGCCGTAACTGAATATGCCCCCGTCGGCAGCGACGAACCAGTAGCCCCTACCGTCGGGGGTGGCGGCCATGCCGACGACGGGCTTGTTCAGGTGCAGCGCGCCGGCCGACCCGTAGAAGGTGGCGTCGCCGAAGCTGAAGATGCCGCCGTCGCTGGCCACCAGCCAGTAGCCGCCACCGTCGGGGGTGGCGGCCATGCCGACGATGGGCTTGT
>CAYVPF010000266.1:0-4292 GCA_964453355.1 uncultured Acidimicrobiaceae bacterium
AGGGCGGCAAACTCCTTCAACCGCATGCCCATCACCGGCTCGGGGGCCCGGCGGTAGACGACCCGGACGAGCTGCATCAACAGCACCGTCACCCCTTGGCCGTCCACGTCCCCAGTGGTCTCCCCAGTGGTCACGTCACCAGGATAGTCACTGGGTGAATGATTATCCATCATCCCGTGGTATCGTCGCCCCGTGCCCGCACTGACTCCCGCCGCTCGGCTCGAGCGACGGCGGTGGCTCGCCCTCATCGTGGTGTGCTTCGCCATGCTGATGAACTCGCTGGACCAGACCATCGTGAACGTGGCGCTGCCCACCATCCAGCACGATCTGCACTTCACCCAGGCCAGCCTGGCCTGGGTGGTGGACGCCTACCTGATCACGTTCGGCGGGGCGCTGCTCATCGCCGGCCGCCTCGGGGACCTGCTGGGACGGCGGCGGATCTTCCTGATCGGGGTGGTGCTGTTCACGGCGGCGTCGATCTGCTGCGGGACCAGCGTGGACCAGACCATGATGATCGTGTCGCGGTTCGTCCAGGGCCTGGGGGCGGCACTGAGCTCGTCGGTGATCCTGGCCATCATCGTGGCGGAGTTCCCCGAAGCCAAGGAACGGGCCAAGGCGATGAGCGCCTACGTGTTCGTGGCGATCGGCGGCGGGGCCGTCGGGCTGCTGGTCGGCGGGGCGCTGACCCAGGAGCTGAGCTGGCACTGGATCTTCTTCATCAACGTCCCTATCGGGGTGGCCACGGTGGTGCTGGGCTGGGTGCTGATCGAGGAGAACGTCGGCCTGGGGCTGCGGGCGGGGCTGGACATCGGCGGGGCGGTGCTGAGCACCGCCGGGATGATGGTGGGCATCTACGCCATCGTGACGGCCAGCCAGGACGGCTGGCTGGCGCCCCACACCCTGGAGCTGGACGCGATAGCCATCGTGCTCCTGGCCGCCTTCGGGATCTTGGAGAGCCGGCTGAAGACGCCGATGATGCCGCTGCGGATCCTGCGGGCGAAGGGGCTGCTGCCGTCCAGCGTGGTCCGCGGCCTGACGGTGATGGGGATGTTCTCGACGTTCTTCATCGGGGTGCTGTACCTGCAGCACGTGCTGGGCTACACGGCCTTCGGCACCGGGCTGGCGTTCCTGCCGATGACGCTGGCGGCCATGCTCATGTCGCTGGGGGTGACGTCGCGGCTGATGCACCGGTTCGGGCCGAAGCCGATGGTGCTGGCCGGGCTGGTGCTGCTGTTCGTCGGGCTGGCCCTGTTCGGCCACTCGGGGCCGCACGCCGCCTACTTCCCCCGGCTGTTCTTCTCCCTGGTGCTGGCCGGGGTGGGGGCGGCGACGGTGTTCACGCCGCTGATCACCATTGCCGTGGCCGACGTGCCGCCGGCCGATGCCGGCCTCGGGTCCGGCATCGTCAACGTGTCGCAGCAGCTGTCGGCGGCCGTCGGGGTGGCGGTGCTGGGCACCATCGCCGACGGGCGGACCAGCCAGCTGGAGGCCCTGGGGCACTCGGTGACGTACTCCCTCAACTCGGCCTACGACCTGGCGTTCACGGTGGCGGCCGCCTGCGTGGTCGCCGGCATCGTCCTGACGCTGTTCCTGGTCCGGGCCCCGGCCAAGAAGGACCTGGCGATCCCGGTGCCGGACCTGGCGGCCGAGGGCGAGGCGGTGCCGATGGTGATCCCGGACCTGGCCACCGAGGACGGCTGAATTACCAGGGTGGGGAGCCGGTGCGGTCCTCCACGACGGCCTTCCAGGCGAACAGGACGGCGGAGACGGCGGTGGCCAGGTTGAGGCTGGACACGGCGGGGCGCATGGGGATGGCCACTGACCGCTGCGCCAGCCGGCGGGTGGCCGGGGACAGCCCGTAGCGCTCGCCGCCGATGACCAGCACCGAGTCCGGGTCGAGGTCGGCCGGTCGCAGCGGGTCGCCGTCGGCGTCCAGGATCACCAGCGGCCGGTCGGACGGCAGCGGCAGGGTGGCGGGGGCGACGGGGACGGCGAACTGCAGGCCGGCGGCGGCGCGGACGACCACCGGCGACCACGGGTCGACCTGGCCGGTGACCAGCACCGCGGCGATGTCGGCGGCGGCGGCCACCCGGATGACGGCGCCGACGTTGCCGGGGTTGCGGGGAGTCTCCAGGCAGATGATGGGCCGGGCGCGGTCCCGGAGGGCCGCCGCCGTGCGGTCGGCGGGGCGGTCGGTGACGGACAGCAGCGGGCTGGTCAGGGTGCGGGGGCACAGCTTGTCGAACAGGGCCCGGTCCACCTCGATCAGGGCGGCGGCGACGGCGGGGACCACGTCGGGGGCCAGCCGGTCGGCCAGGGCCAGCAGGCCGTCGCGGTCGTAGGTGACGGCGGTGTGCAGGCGGGCGCCGAACCGGACGGCGTGCCGGGCCGGATGGAACCCCTCCAACACCACCCGGGCGGGGTCCTGGTAGGCGTTGGCGAGCTCCCGCAGCAGCCCGCGGTGGTCGGCGCGCACGATCAGTTCATCAGCTGTTGAGGAGGCCCCCGATGATGGAGCCGGCGCCACCGCCCTTGTTGCCGCTGTCGTCGCCCTGGGGCAGGTACGGCTGGATGGCGTGGGCCAGGTTGGCGATGGGCATGGTCTGCAGCCACACCATGCCGGGGCCGGTGAGGGAGGCCAGGAAGAGGGAGTCGGCGCCGAACAGCATGTTGCGGACGCCCTTGACCATGGTGATGGAGAAGTCCATGCCGGCGTCGAACAGGCCGATGTGGCCGGGGATGGCGCGCAGGTTCTCGCCGGGGGCTAGGTGGTACTCGACCAGCTCGCCTGACAGGGCCACCCAGGCGGTGCCGTCGCCGGTGATGCGCTCCAGGATGAACCCGCTGCCGCCGAAGATGCCGGCACCCAGCTTCTGCTGGAAGCCGATGGACAGGTTGACGCCGGCGGTGGCGGCCAGGAAGCCGTGGCGGTGGACCAGGTACTCGCGGTCGGCGGCGATGGCCACCGGCCGGATCTCGCCGGGCAGCTTGGCGGCGAAGGACACGGTGCCGGGACCGCCGTCGGCGGTGTACTGGGTGAGGAACAGCCCGCCGCCGGCCACGGCACGCTTCAGGGCGCCGAACATGCCCTTGGAGCCGGCCCCGGCGGTGGTCGTGGACATGGCGATGGACGGGGTCAGCCAGGACACCTCGCCGCCGGGCGACACCAGGCTCTGGCCGGGCTGCAGGTCGACCTGCAGCACCGGCATGACGGTGCCCAGGATCCGGTGGGTGACGCCGGCGGCGGCGTCGACGGCGTTGGGATCGTCGGGGGACGGCAGGTTGTCGGACATGGGCCGGAAGTTACCGGGCGGCCACCGAACTGTCCACAGCTAACCGATAGGCTTCGTCGCGGTGCCCGAACGGGGCCACAGGGGGAGGTCACCAGCGGTGACATACGGGAACACAATCGGCGGGGGATCCAGCGGATCGCTGGGTGGATCGGGACTGGGTGGATCGGGGCTGGGCGGGCAGACGACGCCGCTGCACGTGCACGTGTCGCAGGCGGCCGGCGGCATCATCGACACCGGCCTGCTGATCACCCTGCTGCTGAGCCTGCTGGGGCTGGTGGTGATCCTGACGGTGGTCGGGGTGCTGGTGATCGTGATCGTGTCCAACCGGGCCGACCCGGACCCGACCGGCCGGCGGCCGCTGTCGGTGTACCTGTTCGGCATCTCGTTCGTGACGCTGCTGACGGCCGTGGTGGGGTCGGTGGCGGTGGTGGCGTCGCTGGTGTCGCTGATCGGGTCCCACGGGCCGGGGGTCGGCAACGCGGTGGCCCGGGGCGCGGTGCTGGGTGGGCTGATCACGGTGGTGAGCGTGGCGGTGCTGGTGGTGCACCTGCGCCGGGGCCTGCGGTTCGCCGTGGCCGACGGCACGGCGGGGCCGTCGCAGCGGATCGCCCGCAGCTACGTGGCCGCGGTGGCGTTCGTGGCGGTGCTGGTGCTGGTGCTGTCGGCCATCGCCGGGGTGTACCTGGTGTTCGTGCTGGTCGGCCCCGGGGTGTTCGGGTTCGGGGTCAGCCGGACCCTGGCGGGCGAGGCCCTGATCGTCACCGGGTACGTGGCGGTGGTGGCGGTGCTGATCGTGCTGACGCACCGCAACATGGTGTCGCCGGGGCTGCGGTTCCTGAAGGAGCCGACGCCGTGGGCCGATCAGTCCGGTCCGGCGGGTCCGGCGGTTGGTTACCAGACCCCTGCGGGGGGGACTGCGGCGGTGCCGCCCACGGCGCCGCCGGCAGCATCACCCGCTCCCCCACCGGCCACCCCGCCGGGATGGACCGCCTCGCCGCC
>CAYVPF010000267.1:0-4291 GCA_964453355.1 uncultured Acidimicrobiaceae bacterium
GGGCCCTTGATCCACAGCTCGCCGACCACGTCCGGCCCGGCCGGCAGGTCGGCGGCGGGGTCGGTCCCGGTGAAGTCCTCGGGGACCACCACCACGTCGGCCACCGGCACCGCCGGGCCCACGCTGTCGGGCTTGCGGATGTAGTCGGCCCCGGTGTTCATGGAGGTGACCGCCGACGTCTCGGTCAGGCCGTAGCCGTTGCCGGGCTGGCCCACCGGGAACGACTGGCGGATCCGGCGCACCAGCTCCGGCGGGGCCGGGGCGCCGCCGTAGCTGACCGACGTCACCGACGACACGTCCCGCTTGGCGAAGTCGGGGGAGTCCAGCACCTGCATCACCATGGTGGGCACCCCGCCGAAGGTGGTGATCTTCTCCCGCTCGATCAGCTCCAGCACCCGTTCGGGATCGAAGTGATGCACCATCACCAGCTTGCCGCCGGCGGCCGAGTTGGCCACCAGCACGGCATGACAGCCGGTGGCGTGGAACAGCGGCACGGTCAGCAGGTAGGCGCTGCGGCCCTTGCTGGCCGTCAGGGCCGACTGGCCGTACCGCAACTGCCCGCGAGTGTTGATGAAGAACAGGTTCATCAGGTTGCTGCAGGTGTTCCGGTGGGTGCCGACGGCTCCCTTCGGCCGGCCGGTGGTGCCGGAGGTGTAGAAGATCGTGGCGTCGTCGTCGGGGTGGATGTCCACTTCCGGCGGCACCGCATCGTCGGCCACCTCCCCCAGGAGGTCGTCGAAGGCCATCTCGGCCACCTCGGGGGTCGACGGGGCCAGCACCGGCGGCCGGCCGCGGTGCTCGGACACCACCACCATGGTCCGCAGCTGCCCCAGGTCGCCGGTGGCCGACCGGATGCGGGTGGCCCGTTCCTCGTCGACCACCGCCGCCACCGCCCCGGAATCGGCCAGCCCGTACCGCAGGTCGTCGCCGGTCCACCAGGCGTTGACCGGCACCACCACGGCCCCGGCGACAGCGGCGGCCCAGAACGCCACCGACCACTCCGGCAGGTTGCGCATGGCCACGGCCACCCGGTCGCCCTTGCGCACCCCGAGTTGGTCCCGCAGCCGGTGGGCCAGGGTGGCGACCATCCGGTAGTGCCGGTCGAAGGTCAGCCGCTCGTCCTCGTAGACGATGAAGTCCTCGTGGCCGTACCCGAGGGTCAGGTCCAGAACGGTCCGCAACGATGCCGGCGCCAGCTTCCAGGTGCGGGTGACCACCCCGCGGATGTCGACGTCCTCCATCTCGAACAGCTGTCCCGGTGCGGTCAGCTGGGCGTTGGCCGCGGCCAGGGTCATCAGCTCCTGGGGCAGGTCGTCGGGCGGCCGATTGTCCGCGGCAGGGCCGTCCGGGTGGCGGTCGGGACCGGGATCGGACAGCTGGTCGGTCATGCCGGGTTGGCCTCGGTGGGGTCGGGGGCCGGATCGCCGGGGACCGGATCGCCAGGGACGGGGGCGAAGACGGCCTGGCGGTAGTACGCGAGCTCGGCCACGCTCTCTTTGACGTCGTCCATGGCCCGGTGGCTGGTGCGCTTGGCCGGGGCGCCGGCCAGGGCGTCGGGGTACCACCGGCGGGCCAGCTCCTTGATGGTGGAGACGTCGACGCAGCGGTAGTGGAAGAACCGCTCCAGGTCCGGCAGCTGGGCGGCCAGGAACCGGCGGTCGGTGCCGATGGAGTTGCCGGCCAGCGGCACCTGTCCGGGGTGGGGGAGGTGCTGGCGGAGGAACTCCAGGGTGGTCCGGCCGGCGTCGGCCAGGGACAGGGTTGAGGCCTCGATGGCGGTCAGCAGACCGGACCGGGTGTGCATGTCGCGGACGTAGCTGTCCATCTGGTCCAGCTGCTCGGCGGTGGCCGACACCACCAGGTCCGGCCCCTCGGCGACCACCTGTAGTTGGTCGTCGGTGACCAGGGTGGCGATCTCTACGATGACGTGCCGGGCGGGGTCCAGGCCGGTCATCTCCAGGTCCATCCAGGCCAGCATGGCTGAGGATGCTACCGGGAGCCCGACGGCGGCCGACGCAGGGAGATGGGCCCCGGCGGGGGAGGAGCCGGCGGCAGTAGGGTCGCGGGGATGTTGACGGTCCCGGTGCACCAGCTGGACCCGGAGCTGCCGCTGCCGTCGTACGCCAAGGCCGGCGACGCCGGGGCGGACCTGTACGCCCGGGAGGGCCTGGTGCTGGCCGCCGGCGGCGGCCGCGGGTTGGTGCCGACGGGGCTGGTGGTGGCCATCCCGCCGGGGTACGCCGGGTTCGTCCAACCGCGCAGTGGGTTGGCGCTGAAGCACGGGGTCACCTGCCTGAACACCCCCGGGTTGATCGACGCCGGCTACCGCGGGGAGCTGGCGGTGTTGTTGGTCAACACCGACCCGGTCGTCGACTACAAGGTGGAGCGCGGTGACCGGATCGCCCAGCTGGTCATCCAGCAGGTGGCCGAGGCCGATTTCGTGCCGGTGGCCCAGGCGGACCTGCCGGCGGCCGACCGGGGAGCCGGCGGGTTCGGGCACAGCGGCCGTTGATGGAACCGCTGCAGGGCCTGGACGCGGCGTTCCTGGCCTTGGAGACGGCGACCAGCCACCTGCAGGTGGGGGCGGTGCTGGTGCTGGACCCGCCGGAGGGCCGGCGGTCGTTGTTCTCGCCGAGCACCCGGTACGCCCAGGTCCGGCGGGTGTTCGAGCAACGGATCCACCTGGTCCGGCCGCTCCGGCAGCGGGCGGTGACGGTGCCCCTGGGCTTGCACCACCCGGTGTGGCTGGACGACCCGGAGTTCGATCTGGACGACCACGTCCACCGGGCCAGCCTGCCGGACCCCGGTGGGGCGGCCGAGCTGGCCGACCTGGTGGCCGACTTCATGGGCCGGGCCCTGGACCCCAACCGGCCGCTGTGGGACATGGTGGTGGTGGAGGGGTTGGCCGGCGACCGGACGGCGGTGGTGGTGAAGCTGCACCACGCCATCTTGGACGGGGTGTCCGGGGCGTCGTTGCTGGGGGCGTTCTTGGACCTGGGACCGGGCGGCCGGGCGGTGCCGTTCGCCGCCGAGCCGTGGGCGCCGCCGCCGATCCCGTCGTCGGCCACCCTGCTCCGGTATGCCGCCGGCGGCCTGGCCCACAAGCCCGAGGTGGCCCGGGAGGCGATGGACCAGCTGCTGGGCACGGTGGTGGGGGTGGCCGGGCAGAACAGGGAGCTGGCCGATCAGGGACAGTCGCCGCCGCCGTCCCTGTTCGGGGCCCCGCGGACGTCGCTCAACGGCAACCTGTCGTCCCGGCGGCGGTTCGGCACCGTGGCGGTGCCGCTGGACGACGTCAAGCTGGTCCGCCGGACGTTCGGCACCACGGTCAACGACGTGCTGCTGGCCGCCGTCGGTGGCGCCGTGCACCGGCTGCTGGCGGCCCGGGGGGAGCACCCGGACCGGTCCCTGGTGGGGCTGGTGCCGGTGTCCACCCGGGCCGGCCCGGCCGGCCGGACCGGTGCTGGCCGGGATGGGGGCGCCGCCGACAACGCCGCCGAGGTGGCCCTGGGCAACAGCGTGTCGGCCATGCTGGTGTCCCTGGCCACCGACCGGACTGATCCGGTGGACCGGCTGCTGGCCGTGTCCGCCGGGGCCAAGGTGGCCAAGGCCCAGGACGGGCTGGTCGGCGGCCGGCTGTTCGAGGACCTGGCCCAGATGGCTCCGCCGGCGGTGTCGTCGCGGGTGATGCGGTGGGCGGCCGGCCTGCGCCTGTTCGACCGGTTGCCGCCGGCCTTCAACGTCGTCGTGTCCACCGTCCCGGGTCCCGATTTCGGGCTGTGGTGCGCCGGCAGCAAGGTGGCCACCCTGTACCCGGTCGGTCCCATCTGTGAGGGCGTCGGCCTGAACGTCACCGCCATGACCTACCAGGGCACCGTCTATTTCGGCCTCCTCGGCTGCCGGCGGCTGGTCCCCGACGTGGCCGACCTGGCCGACCTGCTGGACGACAGCCTGGGGGAGCTGGTGGCGGCCGCCTTGCAGCTACGGGGGGCCACCGGGTAGCGGCGCCCGGCCTGCACCACGCCCACGTCACGTGTCCAGGCACTTGACGTGCACCTTGCCATGTCCCACTATCGGAGTGGCCCCACGCTCTCCTGCGCCCGGCTGGACTGGAGCGTGAGCGATGCGAAGAGGTTCGAGTGCCCCTCGGCCGTCGCGGCCGGATTGGGCCGCCCCGATCCCGGGGGGCCGCTCCCTAAGCCTGACCGGCCTGGCTGCCGCGCTCTGCACGGCCATGCTCGTCGTCCCGGCCCCGTCGGCGAACGCGGCCATGCCGGGTCCCGCCGTCGCC
>CAYVPF010000268.1:0-4279 GCA_964453355.1 uncultured Acidimicrobiaceae bacterium
TGCCGTCCACGTGGTCGTCGTACAGGCCGGTCTTCGGATCCCGCAGGGTGCTCTGCAGCCAGGCCAGGTCTCGCTCGCTCCATCGCAGGTAGCGGTTCTGGCCGGTCCGCCGGTAGAGCTCGACTCCCAGGAGCACGGCGGGGGCATTGGACACCACCGAACGCTCCTGACCGCCGGCGCCGGACTCCTCCCAGTACACCCCGCCGCCGTGCGGATCCCAGTTGGCCACGGCCAAGTCGAAGACCGCCTCGGCTCGTTCCAGGAGGGCCGGGTTGGGTGTCCTCGCTTCGTCGGCCATGATCGCCAGTCCCATCCACAGGCTGTCGTCCACTCTCGGGAGGTCCGAGTCGATGTGGATCGCCCGCGGCCCTTGATCGAAGGCGGCCGCCAGGTCCGCTCGGGGGTGGTCCCAGTAGTTGGCATCGACGGAGTCGACGGTGTCCGAGAAGTCGGTGCCACAGGCGCCCTGGCCGGGCCGGAGCGACGTGACGTATAGCTCCCCGAGGGCGGCGTAGGTCGGCCAGACGCTGGCGTACAGCCCGAAACCGGAGTTCTTGTACAGGTGATTGCCCACGCCGAAAGCGGCGTCGAGGCCGGCGCAGGTGTCCGGGCTCGGGTTGGCGGCGAACGGGTCGGCCCGGGTGGCGGCCAGCGAGGCGTCCGACGCCAGCAGGTCCGCCGACAGTGCCGCCTGGGCGTGACCCGGCACGCCCGGCACCGAGAGCACCCCGACCACCAGCACCGCGGCCAACAGCACGATCAGTGCAGCACGCCACCCTCGCCGCTTTGGGACCATCGCTCTGATTGTCCCCGACGGGGTTCAGGTCATGTGGTGCCCTGTGGTGCGCCCCACGGGATTTGAACCCGTAACCTGCGGATTAAGAGTCCGTTGCTCTGCCGTTGAGCTAGAGGCGCACCGGGCAGTGTAGGCGATGGGGACCGGCCAGTTATCCTGATCGGGCGGCAACGGGGGGTCGGCGGCCGCCGGATCGGCTGGGAGGACGGGTCAGGTGGCAGTGGCGGAGCAACCGACCGGAGCGCTGCGGATCGCCGCCCTGATCAAGCAGGTGCCGGCGGCCGAATCGCTGGAGCTGGGCCCGGACGGGCGGCTGCGGCGGGACGGCACGGCGCTGGAGATGAACCCGTACTGCCGCCGGGCGGTGTCCAAGGGGACGGAGCTGGCCCAGGCCACGGGGGGCAGCTGCACGGTGATCACCCTGGGGCCGCCGGCCGCCGAGGACGTGCTGCGGGAGGCGGTGGCCTGGGGGGCGGACGGCGGGGTGCACCTGTGCGATCCGGCGTTCGCCGGTTCCGACACCCTGGCCACGGCCCGGGCGTTGGCCGCCGCGGTGGACCGGGAGGGACCATTCGACCTGGTGCTGGTCGGCCGGAACTCCACCGACGGCGACACCGGGCAGGTAGGACCGGAGCTGGCCGAGCTGTTGGGGCTGCCGTTCGCCTGCGGGGCCCGACGGATGGAGCTGGCCGGGGACCGGGTGCTCTTGGACCTGGAGCTGGACGACGGGTCGCAGGAGGTGGAGGTGACCTTGCCGGCGGTCATCTCGGTGGCCGAGCGGCTGTGTGACCCGTGCAAGGTGGACCCGGACGGCCGCCGGGCGGTGGCCGCCGACCGGCTGCGGCGGCTGACGGCGGCGGACCTCGGCGACGGCCCTTGGGGGGAGGCCGGCAGCCCGACGGTGGTGGGGGCAGTGCGGGTGCTGGAGCACCACCGGGACGGCCGGGTGCTGTCGGGTCCGGTGGCCGACCAGGTGGCCGAGGCGGTGCGGCTGCTGGTGGGTCGGGGGGCCTTGGTGACCGGGTCCCGGCCGGACGACGGTAGTGCTGCGCTGGCCGAGGAGGCGGCCCGCTCGGCGTCGTCGGGGCTGGCCGCCGACCTGGGCGACGGCGGCCCACCGGTGGTGGTGGCGGTGCTGGAGCCGGACCGGCCGCAGGTGGCCGCCGAACTGTTGGGGGCGGCCGCCCGGCTGGCCGCCGAGGTCGGCGGAGAGGTGGTGGCGGTGCGGACCGTCGCCGCCGCCGGGACGGCCACCCCGGCCGACGACCTGGGCCCGTTGGGGGCCGACGCCGTGCTGGATTTGATAGGCGTGGACCTGGTGGGGGAGCCGGTGGCCGAGGACGTGGCCGCCGCCCTGGTGGACCGGTGGACGGCGGAGCCGCCGTGGACGGTGCTGGCTCCGGGCACCGCCTTCGGGCGGGAGGTGGCCGCCCGGGCCGCCGCCGCCCTCTCGGCCGGCCTGGTCGGCGACGCCGTGGCCGTGGACGTGGTGGACGGTCGGCTGGTGGCCGCCAAGCCGGCGTTCGCCGGGGCGCTGGTGGCCGACATCACCTGCACCTCGGCGGTGCAGCTGGTGACGGTGCGGCCGGGGGTGCTGGTGGTGCCACCACCCCGGCCGGCGGCCGCCGTGCGGTCGTCGACCCAGCCGCTGAAGCCGCTGGGCCGGGTGGTGGTGCGGTCCACCCGCCGGGACGACGACGTGGAGGTGCTGGCCCGGGCCGAGGTGGTCATCGGGGTCGGCGCCGGGGTGCCACCGGACGAGTACGGCGATCTCAGCGGCCTGGCCGCCGTGCTCGGGGCCGAGATGGCCGCCACCCGGAAGGTCACCGACAAGGGCTGGGCCCCCCGGGCCCGGCAGGTCGGCATCACCGGCCGCAGCATCGCTCCCCGGCTGTACCTGTCCGTCGGGGCCAGCGGGAAGTTCAACCACATGGTCGGCGTCCGGGCGGCCGGGACGGTGGTGGCGGTCAACGTCGACCCCGGCGCCCCGGTGTTCGGTCACGCCGACATCGGCATCGTCGGTGACTGGCGCCAGGTGGTCCCGCTGCTGCAGGCCGCCCTCCGTCAGCTCCCGCCAGCCTGACGGTCGGTTCCCGGTCGCCCAGAGGGGTATGAACGGACCGTGCAGCGGGGGGTTCGGTCAGCGGTAGGGGTTGCCGCGGCGGCGGCGACGGTCCAGTACGTGCCCAGCACGGTGGCTCTGGGCCAATGGACGCGGCTGCGGGCGCTGCCCGGCGACCTGTGCCGCTGGCGGGGCGACGGCGGCGGGGTGGCGCTGACCTTCGACGACGGCCCCAGCCCGGCCGGCACCCCGGCCTTCTTGGACCGGCTGGACCGGTTGGGGCTGGTCGGCACCTTCTTCGTGCTGGGCAGCCTGGTCCAGGAGCAGCCGGACCTGGTGGCCGAGATCCGGTGCCGAGGCCACCAGGTGGAGACCCACGGCCACCAGCACCGGCACCACCTGGCCCGTTCGCCCCGGTGGGTGCACCGCGACCTGCAGGCCGCCGCCGACGCCCTGGCCGCCGTCGGGGTGCGGCCCCGGTGGTATCGACCGACCTACGGGCAGGCCACCGCCGCCACCTTGCTGGCCGCCCGCCGGCGGGGTTGGCGGCCGGTGCTGTGGTCGGCCTGGGGCCGGGAGTGGGCCACCACCGACCCGGCGGCGGTGGCCGCCACCATCGGCCGCCGGCTGGCCCCGGGCGCGGTGGTGCTGTTGCACGACAACGACGCCTTCGGGCCGGCCGGTATGTGGAAGGTGGGCCTGGACGCCCTGGACCGGGTGGCCGATGACCTGCACCGACGGGGCCTGGTCGCCGTGACCATGGACCAGTTGGTGCCGTGACCACGGACCGAGGGGGTGTGCCTGCCGGCTGCCCGCTGGAGCCGGCATGATCATGGGGCAAGCCGTCGTCCACGCCCGCCGTCACCAAGACACGGAGGTAACCCGGTGAAGATCGCCGTCGCCAACGACCATGCCGGGTACCCGCTGAAGCTGGCCGTGGTCCAGCACCTGGAGCAGGCCGGCCATGACGTCATGGATCTGGGCAGCCACTCCACCGAGCCGGTCGACTACCCGCCGATCTGCGCCGGCTGTGCCCGCCGGGTGGTCGCCGGGGAGGCGGAGTGGGGCATCGTCATCGGCGGCAGCGGGCAGGGCGAGGCGCTGTCCGCCAACAAGGTCCGGGGGGCCCGGGCGGCGCTGTGCCACGACGAGTACACCGCCCGGTTCGCCCGCCGGCACAACAACGCCAACGTGTTGTCGCTGGGGGCCCGCGTCGTGGCCGAGGAGCTGGCGCTCGACATCGTCGACGTGTTCTTGGCCACCGGCTTCGACGGCGGCCGGCACCAGCAACGGATCGACGAGATCACCGCCATCGAGGACGAGGAAGTCGCCCGGGGGTAGCCAGCCCGGGGCAACAGGCCGGAGGAGGGTGACCAGTGCGGACCGCCGGCCCGGCGAGTGGCCGGCGGTCCGGTGGTCGA
>CAYVPF010000269.1:0-1859 GCA_964453355.1 uncultured Acidimicrobiaceae bacterium
CCCGGCCCCCGTGGCCGCGCCTGCGCCCCCTCCCGCCCCAGCGGCTGCACCCGAACCGGCACCGGCACCGGCACCCCAAGCGGCCCCGGCTCCCCAGCCTGCGCCCGCTCCCGCCCCGGTAGCGGAGGCCCCGTCGGCCCCGGCCCCGGCTCCGGCGGCGCCGGCCTCCGACGACCCGCGGCTGCTGTCCCCAGTGGTGCGACGGCTGCTGACCGACAACGGTATCGACGCCTCGGACGTGACCGGCACCGGCATCGGTGGCCGCATCACCCGGGAGGACGTCCTGACGGTGATCGACGCCCGCCGGACGGCGGCGCCGGTCGCAGCCCCGGCACCCCCGCCCCCGGCCGTACCTGCGCCGGCCGCACCGGCACCCCCAGCGCCACCCCCGGCCGCGGTAGTGGCGGCCGCCCCGGCCGCTCAGGTGGCCGCCCCCGCGGCGTCCCCGGTGGCCCAGCCGTCGCAGGCGGTCATGCGGTCCCCGGCCGACCGGGTGGTGCCGTTCTCGAACATCCGCCGGCGGACGGCCGAGCACATGGTGCGGTCCAAGGCCACGTCCCCGCACGCCTACATCGCCTACGAGGTGGACTTCGAGAACGTGGAGCGGGTGCGGCGGGCCTGGGGCGAGCGGTTCAAGGCGGAGGAGGGGTTCTCGCTGACCTACCTGCCGTTCGTCGCCCGAGCGGCGGTGGAGGCCCTGCGGGAGTACCCGAACCTGAACGCCTCGGTGGCCGACGACGCCCTGGTGGTGCACCAGCAGATCAACCTGGGCATCGCCGTGGACCTGGACCACGAGGGGCTGATCGTCCCGGTGGTGCACCGGGCGGAGGAGGTCACGCTGCTGGGCATCGCCCGGCGGGTGCGGGACCTGGCCGACCGGGCCCGGACCCGGCAGCTGACCGCCGACGACATCAGCGGGGGCACGTTCTCCATCACCAACGACGGGCCGTTCGGCACCTACTTCACGGTGCCCATCATCAACCAGCCCCAGGTGAGCATCTTGGCCACCGACGGCGTCAAGCGCCGGCCGGTGGTGGTGGCGCTGCCGGACGGCAGCGAGTCCATCGCCGTGCACTCCGTCGGGGTGGTCGGCATGAGCTGGGACCACCGGGCGGTGGACGGCGCCTACGTGTCGTCCTTCTTGCGGAAGCTGGCCGACGTGCTGGGTTCCCGCGACTGGTCCGCCGAGCTGTAGGCGTCCGGGCGATCGGGAACAGGGCGATCGGGAGAGGGGAGCTGACGGTGCTCCGGGTTCGCCGTCTGGGGCGCGTGCCCTACGAGGAGGCCTTGGCCCTCCAGCGGGCCCTGGCCGACCGGGCCGCCGACGACTACCTGCTGCTGCTGGAGCACCCGCACGTCTACACCCTCGGGGTCCGGGCGGACCCGGCCCACGTCCTGGTGGACCCGTCATCGGTGGGGGCGGCGCTGGTCCCGACCGATCGCGGCGGTGACGTCACCTACCACGGCCCCGGGCAGCTGGTGGTGTACCCGATCCTGACCCTGCCCGACCACCCCGGCGCGGCCCCGGACCACGCCCGGCGGTTGGAGCAGGTGGTCATCGACGCCCTGGGCACCCTCGGGGTGCCCGACGTCGGGCTCCTCGACGGCTACCCCGGCATCTGGTTGGGAGCGACCGGCGACCGGCCGCGCAAGGTGGGGGCCGTCGGGATCCGGACCCAGCGGATGGCCGACGGCCGCCGGCGGACCACCCACGGGCTGGCCCTCAACGTGGACTGCGACCTGGCCATGTTCGGCCACATCGTCCCCTGTGGCATCGCCGACCGGCCCGTCACCTCGTTGGCCGCCGAGGGCCTGGGGCTGACGATGGAGCAGGTGGTCGCCGCCGTGACGGCCCGGGC
>CAYVPF010000269.1:1959-4267 GCA_964453355.1 uncultured Acidimicrobiaceae bacterium
CCGAGGGCCTGGGGCTGACGATGGAGCAGGTGGTCGCCGCCGTGACGGCCCGGGCCGTGGCCGAATGGGCCGACGGCGGCGTCGACCGGCAGGCCGTGACCCTCCCCGTGCCGGAGGGCGGCAGTGCGGTACCTCGAGGGAGTGCGGTGCCCGTCGAGCGGCCGCTGCTCCGCCGGCTCCGCCAAGCCGGGGTGGCCCCCGAGGACGGCCTGGCCGTGAACACCCGGAAGCCGGACTGGCTGCGGGTGCCGGCGCGGATGGGGGAGGGGTACCGGCAGCTGGGCCGGACCGTCCACGACCTCGGCCTGGTCACCGTCTGCGAGGAGGCCGGCTGCCCGAACATCTACGAGTGCTGGGCCGACGGCACCGCCACCTTCATGGTCAACGGTTCCCGTTGTACCCGGGCCTGCGGGTTCTGCCTGGTCGACACCCGGCACCCACTGCCGCTCGACCCCGGTGAGCCCGAGCGGGTGGCCGAGGCGGTGGTCCGTATGCGGCTGGCCCACGCCGTGGTGACCTGCGTGGCCCGGGACGACCTGCCCGACGGCGGGGCCGGCGCCATCGCCGCCACCGTGGAGGCCATCAGGGCCCGCCGGCCGGCGACGTCGGTGGAGGTGCTGATCTCCGACTGCAAGGGCGATGGGCCGTCGCTGTCCCGCATCTTCGCTGTCCGGCCGGACGTGCTCAACCACAACATCGAGACGGTGGCCCGCCTGCAACGGGCCGTCCGTCCGTCGGCCGGCTACGCCCGCAGCCTGTCCGTGCTGGCCCGGGCGGCCGACGCCGGTCTGGTGGCCAAGTCCGGACTGATGGTCGGCCTGGGTGAGGACGAGGACGAGGTGCTGTCCACCCTGGCCGACCTCCGAGCCGTCGGCGTGTCCATCGCCACCATCGGCCAGTACCTGCGGCCCAGCGCCGCCCACCTGCCGGTGGCCCGCTGGTGGACCCCCGAGGAAATGGACCGCCTTGGGGCGGCCGGCCGGGCCATGGGCTTCGCCCACGTGGAGTCCTCCCCGCTCACCCGGTCCAGCTACCACGCCAAGGGGGCGGCCCAGGCGGCTGGGGTGACCCCGGCGGCGACGGTCGAGTTGGCCGCCGTCGCCGTCCCCGTGGCCCTGTCGCGGGTGGGTAGGCCGTGACGACCCGGACGCGGGCCGCCCGACTGACCGCCCACGGGCAGCCGTTGGTGGTGGAGGAGACCGACCTGGCCGAGCCGGCCGACGGCGAAGTGGTGGTGGCGATGGCCTACGCCGGGGTGAACCCGGTGGACCGCTACGGGGCCATCGGCCGGGTGGCCCCCGACGGGCCGCTGCCGCGGACGCTCGGCAGCGAGGGTGCCGGTACCGTCGGCGATCGCCTGGTGGTGGTGCACGGTGGCGGGCTCGGGACCGCCCGGGACGGCCTGTGGGCCGGCTCGGCGGTGGTGCCGGCCGATCTGCTGGTGGACGTCCCGGCCGGCGTGGACCCGGTGGTGGCGGCGACCGTCGGAGTGGCCGGGGTGACGGCCTGGCGGGCGGTGACCGACCTCGGTCGGGTGACCGCCGAGGACCGCGTTCTGGTGCTGGGGGCTAGCGGCGGGGTCGGCAGCATCGCCGTATCGGTGGCCCGGGCCACCGGCGCCGAGGTGTGGGGCCAGACCGGCAGTGACGACAAGGCCGGATGGCTGGAAGGCCTCGGGGCCGAACGGGTGGTGGTGGCCGAGGCCGGGGAACTGGCGGACGCGCTCGGGGACTACCGGCCGACGGTGGTCGTCGACCCACTGGGCGCCGGGTTCACCGGGGCGGCGATCACGGCCATGGCCCCCCACGGGCGCCTGGTCCTCTTCGGCACGTCGGCCGGCCCGGAGGGGGAGGTGCCGCTGCAGCAGCTCTACCGCAAGGGCCTCACCGTCTTCGGCTACGCCGGCCTGATGGAACCGACCGAGCGCATCAACCAGGGCATCGCCGACGTCCTGGCGGCCCTGGCCGAGGGGCGGATCACGGTGCCGGTGGACACGGTGCTGCCCCTCGATCGGGTCAACGAGGCCTTCGACCGCATCACCGAGCGGTCGCTGCAGGGCAAGGTGGTGCTCGACCTACGGGGTTGAGACCAGGGGCCGGGCGAAGCTGAGCTGGTGGCCGTCGGGGTCGCGGAGGTGGAAGTACCGCTCCCCCCATTCGGCGTCCACCGGCGCCGTCTCGCTCGAGTACCCGGCCGCCAGGGCTCGGCGGTGCATGGCGTCCACGTCGTCCACCCAGAAGATGATCCGCCCCCAGTCGGTCCCCGGCGGCGGCGGGGCGGGGTCGGTCTGGAGCTGCAGGTTGAGGTA
>CAYVPF010000270.1:0-4263 GCA_964453355.1 uncultured Acidimicrobiaceae bacterium
GAGGAGTACGCCCGCTCCGTGGCCCTGCTGCGGGGCAGCTGACCCTCCGGTCCCTCCGGCGCGCCGTGGTCGCCGGCAGGGCACGGCCCTGTTCGGCTACTCAGCCGTCGAGGCCGTAGCGGTAGACGTTGGTCTGTCGCTGGACGAACCCGAGCCTCTGGTAGAGGCGGTTGGCGGCCTCCCGGTCGGGCCGCGAGGTCAGGTCCACGGTCCGGGCCCCGGCCTCCCGGGCGGCCTCGATGGCCGCATTGACCAGGGCGGAGCCGATACCGCCGCCCCGGCCGACCTGGTCGACCACCACGTCTTCGATCCAGGCCCGCACACCGGTGGGCAGGCGGAACAGCGCCAGCGTCAGCGACCCGACGATGCGCCGGTCGCCGTCGCGGGCGACGAAGAGGACGGTGGCCGGGGAAGTGGCGATGTCGTCCAGCTGGGCGAACGTCGGCGGGGGGGCCGAACGGGAGAGCTGGGGAACGAGGGTGGTCATGGCCTCGAACAACTCGTTGTCGGCCGCCACCGCCCGCTCCACCGTGACCACCGGCTCAGCGCTCCGGCTGGTCGGTCCCCCGCCACATGGGCTGGCGGACGCGGTCGTAGAGGACGTCGCGGTGCTCGCCCCGGACGGCCGCGAACACGGTGTCCCCCCATCGCTCGAGGCCGACCAAGGGGGAGGGCAGGGTCTCGGGGGTGAACCAGCCCACGTCCCGGCATTCGAGGGGGTGTGGCTCCAACTTGCCGCCGACGGCCTTGCAGTAGAACACCAGGGAGTACAGGGGGATGCGGGTGAACCCCAGCCGGAGGCCGTCGAGGACGGCGATGAGCCGGACCGGCTCGGCCTCGATCCCGGTCTCCTCCTTGACCTCCTTCACTACCACCTCGGCCGCCGAGTACCCCACGTCGCACCAGCCGGTGGGGTACAGCCAGACGCCGGAGTCGGCCCGCTGGATCAGCAGCAGCTCGCCGTCGTCGTTGCCGACGGCGGCGCCGACGGCCACCTTCGGGGTGACGTAGCCGGGCACCCCGCTGCCGACCTGGCCCAGCCACTCCTGCACCAAGCCCTCGGCGTCGTCCGCCTCGTCACCGTCGCCGTCGGCCACCGTGCGGATGTCGGCGGCGACGTGCAGGATCTCTTCGAACCGCTCCCGCTCGTACAGGCTCTCGGTGAACCCGAGGCCGGTACGGGCGATGGCCGACAGGCTCTCGCTCCACCGAAGTAGCGTCCGGGTCGGCACGTTCGGGTCCACGGGGGTCGACGCTACCGCGCCGGCACGACGGCCGGGCGCCCCCGCCGCCGCCGGCAGATGGACCAAGATGTGTCGTGCCTGTGAACGCCGACTGTCGCCACTACGTCATGCAGACGACCGCACGCGGGGAAAAACTGGAGCGCTGCAAGATCGGGGCCAACCAGACACTCCCTTTCGCCTGTCCGGACGGCTGCCTGTTCTACGAGCCCCGGCGGGTGTCGTCGGCTGGGTGGCAGGTGGCCAAGGACGACGACCCGCCGGCCGGTCGCTGAGCCATCCGGTCAACCCTCCAGGACATCTCCCAGCAGGTCCACCCGGACTCCCTCCCCACGCAGCCAGGCCAGGCTTTCGTCGACGGCCTGGGCCTCACCGGCCAACTCGCACACGATCCAGCCCCCGTCGTCCTCGACGTTGGCCCGACGGATGTTCGGGTCCACGTCGAACTGGCGGACCATCCGGGCCAGGAGCGGGATCCGGACCAGGGACTCGGGGAAGGTGACCTTCACCTGTACCTTCACGGTGCTCACGACGTCACCCCAGGAAACGTTCCCGCGGGAACGTTTCCGCGGGAACGCTCGACCAGAACCCGGTTGAGGCTGCCGGACCGCAGGCCCTCCAGGTCCAGGGCCACGAAGGCGTAGCCGGCGGCCCGGACGGCCTGGACGACCTGGTCCCGGCGGGCCACCACGTCCGGCAGGGCGCGCTCGGGGACCTCGATGCGGGCGACGTCGCCGTGGTGACGGACGCGGAGCTCGGCGAAGCCGAGAGCATGCAGGGCAGCTTCGGCGTCGGCCACGGACCGGAGGGTGCCGAGGGTGACGGGGGTACCGTAGGGCAGGCGAGAGGCCAGGCAGGCGGCCGCCGGCTTGTCCCAGGTCCGCAGGCCCAGTTGCCGAGACCAGTACCGGACCTGGTCCTTGGTGAACCCGGACTCCACCAGCGGGAACCGGGCGCCGCGGTCGGCGGCGGCCTGCTGGCCGGGGCGGTAGTCGCCGAGATCGTCGACGTTGACCCCGAGGACCACGGTGGCCCCTTCGACCGCGGCCAGGGGCTCCAGGGCGTCCATCAGGGCGGTCTTGCAGTGGGCGCAGCGGTCGGCGCCGTTGGCGACGTACGCCGGGTCGTCCATCTCGACCGTGGGCACCCCGATCCAGCGGAGCCCCCACTCGTCGGCCAGGGCCCGGCAGTCGGCCTCCTCGGCGGCCGCCAGGGACGGGGAGACGGCGGTGGCGCACAGCACCTGGTCGGGCCCCAGCAGGTCGTGGGCGATCCGGGCCAGGAAAGCGGAGTCGGACCCACCACTGAAGGCCACGACGACCCGGCCGAGGTCGGACAGTCGTCGCCTGAGCTCGTCCAGCTCGTCGCCTTCGGGGACGACGGTCACGCCGGTCACGTCGAGGGGTCCGCCGGCCCGGCGGTGACCCCGGCCAGCACGTCGGGCAGGTCGGCCACCATGCCGGTGTAGAAGGGGCCGAACTCGGCATAGTGGGCGGAGGCCTCGTCGAAGCGCATCTGGTACACGCACTCCTTCAGGTCGTCGGGGTGGACGCCGAAGAGGGTGACCCCCCACTCCCAGTCGTCCAGCCCGGTGGACCCGGTGATGAGCTGGAGGATGCGGCCGTGGAAGGTCCGGCCGACGGCCCCGTGGCCGATCATGAGGGCCTTGCGGGCGTCGAAGTCGAGGGCGTACCAGTTGTGGTCGGCGGCCCGCCGCTTGGACATCGGGTAGAAGCAGAACGCCCGCTTGCCGTCGGGCGGCAGCTGCGGGAAGAGCCGGGCTTGCTTCATCTCGTCGGGAATCCCGGCGGCGTACTCCGACAGCTCGGTCAACGACACGTACGAGGCCACCGGTTCCAGCCCGGCCTGCTGCACCGCGGTCTGGAACCGGCGCAGGTCCCACAGGTCGGGCCCGAGCACCACGAAGCCGACGTCGGCCTTGTGGCCGAGGATGGCCGCCGCCACCACCTGGTTACCCTGCTTGCGGGCGACCTCGTCGGCGGCCAACACCGCCTGGACGTCCACGTCCCCGCGACCCGGCCCGGGGGCCCGGCAGAACAGGTGCAACACCGCCCAGCCGACGGAGGGCTGCAGCGGATCGGTGCCGTCGTCGGAAGCGGCCATGAGCCCAGCTTACGGACCATCCGACCGCAGGCGCGACGAAGGGGCGCCGGAGCGCCCCTTCGTCAGTTCCGGTGCTGCTGGCCGACGAGAAGTCGACCGTAAAGCCGGGCGACTAGAAGTCGTCCATGCCCCCGCCCGGCATGGCCGGGGCATCCTTCTCGGGCTTGTCCACGATGACCGCCTCGGTGGTGAGGAACAAGGCGGCGATGGAGGCGGCGTTCTGCAGCGCCGACCGGGTGACCTTGGCGGCGTCGATGACCCCGGCGGCGAACAGGTCGCCGTACTCATTGGTGGCCGCGTTGAGGCCCTCGGCGCCCTTCAGGTTGCGCACCTTCTCGACGATGACCCCGCCCTCCAGACCGGCGTTGACGGCGATCTGCTTCAGCGGCTCCTCGACGGCCCGGGCCACGATCCGGGCCCCGGTGGCCTCGTCGCCTTCCAGCTTGTCGGCCCGGTCCAAGATGGCGCTCTGGGCCCGCAGCAGGGCGACGCCGCCGCCGGGGACCACGCCCTCTTCGATGGCGGCCTTGGTGGTGGACACGGCGTCCTCGATGCGGTGCTTCTTCTCCTTCAGCTCCACCTCGGTGGCGGCGCCGACCTTGATGACGGCCACGCCGCCGGACAGCTTGGCCAGCCGCTCCTGCAGCTTCTCCCGGTCGTAGTCCGAGTCGGTGTTCTCGATCTCGGCCTTGATCTGGTTGATGCGGCCCTTGATGTCGGCGTCGTCGCCGGCGCCCTCCACGATGGTGGTCTCGTCCTTGGTGACCACCACCTTGCGGGCCTGGCCCAGCAGCTCCAGGCCGACGTTCTCCAGCTTCAGGCCGACCTCTTCGGTGACCACCTGGCCGCCGGTGAGGATGGCGATGTCCTGCAGCATGGCCTTGCGGCGCTCGCCGAA
>CAYVPF010000271.1:0-4263 GCA_964453355.1 uncultured Acidimicrobiaceae bacterium
GGCATCTACAACCTGGGCCCCCTCCTGGTCGAGGGCTCCACCCTGTCGGGGGACGTGGCCCACGCCGAGGGAGGCGCCTTCGACGGCCGCGGGACATCCGTGACCTTCACCAACTCCACCCTCTCGGGGAACACAGCGCACACATTGGGCGGGGCCATGGACACCCACGGCATCGTCACCATCGAAGGCTCCACCCTGTCGGGCAACACGGCCCACGGCGGCGGCGGCGCCATCTGGGACACAGCGAACAGCCTCACCATCAAGAGCTCCACCATCTCGGGCAACTCGACCAGCGGCCAGGGCGGCGCCATCGGCAACGACTTCACCACGCTCACCATCGAGGGCTCCACCCTGTCGGGCAACTCGGCCAACGCAGGTGGAGCCATCGACAACCAATCCGAGTTCGGCTTTTCGGGGCCGGTCTACCTGGCCGCCGACGTCCTGGCCAAGAACACCAGCACCTCGGGCAATCCGTGCGTCGGGTCGGCCTACACCAACGCCGGGAACAACGTGGCCGACACGTCCAGCTGTGGCTTCACGGCCACCACGCCCGGCGTCGCCACAAAGGACAGCGTGGTCTCCTCGGCCATCGGCAACTACCTGGGCACCCTCGGCAACTCCGGCGGCCCGACCCAGACGGTGCCGCTGCTGGCCGTGGCCTCCCCGAGCACCACGGCGGCCAACGCCGCCCTCGGGTCCATCGCCAAGGCCACCTCGCTGAGCGTCAACGGCGGGAGCTACGCCCCCTGCACCGTGCCCGACCAGCGGGGGACAAGCCGGAGCAGCACCACATGGTGCGATCCCGGCGCCTTCGAGCTGACACCGCTGCCCACCATCACGAACTTCTCCCCCACCTCGGGGTCTTCGGGGACCAAGGTGACCATCACCGGCACCAAGCTGACAGCCGTCAGCTCGGTCACCTTCGGGACGGCGGCGGCCACGGTCACACCGACGAGCTCCACCCCCACCACACTGGTGGTCACCTCCCCCACCCTGTCGGCGGCGGCCACCATCACCGTCACCACCAGCCACGGGGCGGCGACCTCGTCGGGCACGTTCGGGCCGGGCGCTCCGGTGGCCAGCACCACCACCCTGGGCGCCTCCCCCAACCCGGCCACCGTGAGCCAGCCGGTCACCTACACGGCCACGGTCACCATGACCGGGGGCGGCACGCCGACGGGCACCGTCGAGCTCCTTGACGGTGCCACCGCCGTCAGCGGCTGCAGCGCCGTGGCCCTGTCCGGCGGCGTGGCCACCTGCCCGGTCACCTACACAACGACAGGCACCCACACGATCACCGCCGTCTACTCGGGTAGCGGCTCGGCCACCGGGTCCACCTCGACCGCCGTCACCGAGGTGGTGAACCCGCTGCCACCGCTGGCCATCACAGCGGTGGCCAACCAGAGCAGCTGGACCAAGGCCACGGCGTCGCTGACCCTCCACGCCAACCGGACCCCGGTCATCTGGTCGGCCACAAACCTGCCCACCGGCCTGTCCATCAGCCCCTCCCGCGGGGTCATCTCGGGCACCACCGGCACCACGGCCACCCGCAGCTACGTGACGGTGACGGCCACTTCGGGCTCGTCCCACGTCTCGACCAGCTTCACCTGGACAGTCGTCGACCCGCTGACGGCCACCAACCCGGGCACACAGAACAGCTGGGTGCACTCGACGGTGAACGTGTCGGCGGCCAGCTGGTTCGCCGAGCAGGCCACAGGGGCCACGGTGACCTACGCCGCCACCAACCTGGCCACAGGGCTGGCCATCAACGCCACCAGCGGAGCCATCACCGGGACCACGCCGTCGAAGACAACACGGCACTACGTCACCGTCACGGCCACCGACAGCCAGGGGCGGACGGCCAGCGTCGGCTTCCTCTGGTACGTGGCCCAGCCCCTGTCGGTGACCGTCCCGGCCACCCAGGAGAGCTGGTTCGACACAACCGTCAGCCTCCAGGTCCAGGCCATCGACGCCATCAGCGGGGCCACGGTGACCTACTCGGCGGCCAACCTGCCCCCGGGCCTGGCCATCAACCCCTCCACCGGGGCCATCTCGGGCACCACCGGGGCCCAGACAACCCGGCGTCAGGTCACCGTCACCAGCACCAGCTCGGCCGGCACCTTCACCGCCACAGCCAGCTTCCTGTGGCTGGTCACCAACCCGCTGACGGCAGTGACCCCGGCCCCCCAGGATGCCTGGGTGGGCACCATGGTGACCGTGCCGGTGACCGTGACCACGGCCTTCGGGGTCCTCACCTACTCGGCCACCAACCTGCCCCCGGGCCTCACCATCACAGTGGTCACCGGGGTCATCTCGGGCATCCCCACCACGGCCACCCAGCGCTTCGTCACGGTGACCGCCCACGAGGGCAGCTACGGCCAGAACATCAGCTTCCTCATGGTGGTGTCCAGCCCCCTGACGCTGCCCCCGCCGGCGCCCCAGTTCGACTTCATCCACACGCCGGTCTCGGTGCCGGTGGTGGCCACCGACCACCAGAGCGGCACGACCGTGACCTACAGCGCCACCAACCTGCCCAAGGGCCTGACCATCACACCGAGCAGCGGGGTCATCTCGGGCACCACGCCGTCGGCGGCGACACGGAGCTACGTCACCTTGAAGGCCACCACCACAACGGGCACCAGCGTCACCGCCAGCTTCTTGTGGACCATCACCAACCCCATGACCACGACCCGGCCGGCCACCCAGTACTCCCTCGTCAGCACCACCATCAGCCCGGTGAACCTGCACACAGCGTTCACCGACGCCGTCACAGGGGCCGTCCTCAGCTTCACCGCCACCAACCTGCCGCCCGGCCTGGCCATCACACCGAGCACCGGGATCGTCTCGGGCACGACGGGCTCCTCGGCCACCCGCTGCTACGTCACGGTGAACGCCACGGACGGCACATTCAGCGGCTCGGTCGCCTTCACATGGTTCGTGACACCGTGAGGGCCTGAGACCGAGCGAGGTCCGGGCGGCCACCAGCGGTCCGGGCGGCCACCAGCGGTCCGGGCGGTCACCAGCGGTTCAGCCGGCCGCCACCTTGGCCGCACCGTTCTTGGCCGCACCGTTCTTGGCTCGGCCGGCGCGGGACCCGGTGGCCACCTTGGCCGGCTTCCCGCTAGCCGCGGCCTGGACGTTGGGGGCCTGGCCGTTGGCAGCGCGGCCCCGAGTCCGGGTCCGAGCGGCCGCTCCGGCGCCCGCCGGGCCCAGGATGTCGGCGAGGGTCTCCCGCAGCAGGTCGCCGAGCTCGTCGGTGGGGACGTCCTCGAACATGTTGCCGGCCAGCACGAGGCTGGTGAAGACGGCGCCGAGGGCGGCCGCCAGGCGGACCCGGTCCCGGACCGGCACCGACGGGTCGGCCAGCGCCTGGCGGAACAGCTCCTCCATGTCCTCGTGGGCCTCGTCGTGCTCGGTCGTCCGGTGCAGGTTCTCGAAGGCCGCCTGGTTGCGCTGGTGCATGACGAAGATCTTGCGGTTGGCCAGGATGTCGTCGACCATCTCGTCGAGCAGGTTCCGCCAGACCCCTACGCCGAGCCCTCCAATCGGGTCAGCATCGCCGAGCTTGCCCAGCGCCACCCGGCCCAGGTCGTGCAGCCGCTGGTGGAGGGCCATCAAGATGTCGTCCTTGCTGGCGAAGTGGTAGTAGAGGGCGGCCTTGGAGAAGCCGAGCTGCTCGGCGATCTCCCGCAGGGACGTCTTGTCGAAGCCCTTCTCGATGAACAGGTCCAGGGCCACGTCCAAGATGCGGTCCCGGGTGCTCTTCTCCGGTTCGCCCAGCGGTTCGCTGTCCGCCGACCCGTCGTCTGCCGACACGCCGTCTGCCAACACCCTCGTTGCCGTCGGTTCCTTCCGGGCTGCCACGCTTCCCATGCTACTTGACGACCGGTAAGTTACAATCGCTACTTGACGGCCGGTAAGTGAAGCACTTACCATGCGGCAAGTAAGTACTCGCCCGGATCACCCGGTGGATCGGTAGGTGGCAGCGTGACGGACAAGCTGATGATCGAGGCCGAGGGCCTGACCAAGCGCTACGGCAAGACCCAGGCGCTGGCCGGTGTGGACCTGCAGGTCCCGGCCGGATCGATCCTGGGGGTGCTCGGCCCGAACGGGGCCGGCAAGACCACGGCGGTGCGCATCCTGACCACCCTGGCCCTCCCCGACAGCGGGCGGGCCCAGGTGGCCGGGTTCGACGTGGTCCACCAGGCCCAGGCGGTCCGCCGGCACATCGGGGTGACGGCGCAGGATGCCACCCTCGACGAG
>CAYVPF010000272.1:0-4261 GCA_964453355.1 uncultured Acidimicrobiaceae bacterium
GGCACCATCGGGGCCACCGCCGGCGTGCCGTTCCCCGGAGTATCGGTCCTGGGGCTCGGCGGGCCGCCGCCGGGCCGGGCGGAGGAGGCCCGAGCCCGGGAGGCGGCGGACATCGCCGCCGCGGTCCGGTCGATCAGGGACCAGGGGTGGCCGGTCGGCGACGGCGGCCGCCCCGCCACCCTGGCCGACGTGACGGTGCTGGTTCCCACCCGCCGGCCGGTGCCGGCCCTGCAGGAGGCGTTCGACGCCGCCGAGGTGCCGTACCGCCTGGAGTCCAGCTCCCTCGTGTACGCCGCCCCCGAGGTGCAGGACCTGCTGGCCATCCTGCACGCCGTGGACGATCCCACTGACGAGCCGGCGGTGCTGGCCGCCCTACGGTGCCCCGGGTTCGGCTGCGGCGACGACGACCTGGTCCGTTTCCGCCAGGCCGGTGGCCGTTGGGACTACCGGCTGGACCCGCCGCCGGGCCTGCCCCAGGCCGACCCGGTCACCTCCGGGCTGCTGGCCCTGCGGGACCTGCACGGCAGGCGGTGGTGGTCCGAGGTCTGCACCCTGGTGGGCCGGGTGGTGGACGACCGCCGGCTGCTGCCCCTGGCCCTCGACGGGCCCCGGTGGCGGGAGGCCTGGCGCCGGCTCCGCTTCGTCGTCGACCAGGCCCGCCAGTTCACCGAGTCCTCCCCGGGGGATCTGCGGCGGTTCCTGGCCTGGGTCGACCTGCAGGCGGCCGACGACGCCCGGGTCACCGAGGTGGTCCTCCCCGAATCCGACGTCGACGCCGTCCGGATCATGACCGTCCACGCGGCCAAGGGCCTGGAGTTCCCGGTGGTGGTCCTCGCCGGCCTCGGGGCCGAACCCCGCCGGCTGTCCGGGCCGGGGATCCTGTTCGGGCCGGCCGGTCCCGAGCTGGGGCTGCGCAAAGGGCTGGCCACCGACGGGTACGACGATCTGGCCGACCGGGAGGACCGCCTGGACGCCCTCGAGCAGGTCCGCCTCCTCTACGTGGCGGCCACCAGGGCGCAGGACCACCTGGTGGTCAGCGTGCACCGCGCCGACCGGGCCCGGACCAGCCTGGCCGCCCGCTTGGTCGACGTGGCCGAGGGCAGCGCCTGGGTGCCACTGTCCCTGCCGGCGGCCCCGGTGTCGGTGCCGGCGTCGGCGACCGGGCCGGCCGCCGGCTTGGCTGACGTCCTGGCGTTCGGGGAGCCGACGACCTCGGAGGACGCTCGGTTGGCCTGGGTCGAGGACCGGGACCGGCGGCTGACGTCCCGGCCGCGGACGTTGGCGGCCACGGGGGTGGCCAAGTTGGCCGACGAGGGTGGCGGTCCGGCCCGGTCGGTATGGGGCCGGGGCCGGGCCGGCACGGCGGTCGGCCGGGCCGTCCACGGCACCCTGCAGGTCGTGGACCTGGACACCGGCGCCGGGTTGGACGACGCCGCCCACCTCCAGGCGGCGGCGGAGGGCATACCGGCCCGGGCCGGCGAAGTGGCCCGGCTGGTCCGGGCCGCCCTCAGCTCGGAGGTGGTCCGCCAGGCGGTGGCCGGCGGCCGGTACTGGCGGGAGCTGTACGTCGGCGCCCCGGTGGGCGGCCGGGTGCTGGAGGGGTTCGTGGACCTGCTGGTGGACGGCCCGGACGGCCTGGAGGTGGTCGACTACAAGACCGACCAGGGGCCCGACGATCCGGCCGACGGCTACCGGCTGCAGGGAGCGGCCTACGCCGTGGCGGTGGAGGCGGCCCTCCGGCGGCCGGTGCGGTGCTGCACCTTCCTCCGGTTGCGACCGGACGGTGCTTCCACCCACCGGGTGGCCGATCTGGAGGCCGCCAAGGCGGAGGTGCACCGGCTGCTGGCCGACGCCTGAACATCGGCGGGCCAAACCCTGAACATCCTGGCCCCGTAAGGCAATCCTTAACGTCGACTCAGCTCTACCTCGGCTGATTCTCAGGTTAATCCCAGGTACTTGGGGCATTGTTGTGTTTCAAATGTGTTGCTGTTCCGCCGACAGGGCTGGGCGGCGCCGGCGGTCGGTCACCGCGGCCATTGACGGCCATCGAAGGGAGACGACGTGAGGATCCTCGTTCTTGGCGGAGACGGTTACCTCGGGTGGCCGACGGCCCTCCATCTGTCCCGTCGAGGGCACGACGTCGGCATCGTCGACAACTTCGCCCGCCGCCAGTACGACTACGAGATGGGCGTGGACAGCCTGGTGCCCATCCGGAACCTCCAGCACCGGGTCCGGGTGTGGGAGGAGGTGTCCGGCCTGCGGATGGACACCTACGTGGGCGACCTGACCGACGCCACGTTCGTCAAGCGGGTGATCACCGAGTTCGCCCCGGACACCGTGGTGCACTTCGCCGAGCAGCGGTCGGCGCCCTACTCGATGATCGACCAGAACCACGCGGTGTACACCCAGGTCAACAACGTGGTGGGCACCTTGAACCTGCTGTACGCCATCGCCGAGGTGAACCCGGCGATCCACCTGGTCAAGCTGGGCACCATGGGGGAGTACGGGACCCCCAACATCGACATCGAGGAGGGGTTCATCGAGATCACCCACCGCGGTCGAACCGACGTGCTGCCGTACCCGAAGCAGCCGGGGTCCTTTTACCACCTGTCCAAGGTGCACGACAGCCACAACATCATGTTCGCCTGCCGCATCTGGGGGCTGCGGTCCACTGATCTCAACCAGGGCATCGTCTACGGCCAGGAGACCCCGGAGACGGGCCTGCACCCGGACCTGGCCACCCGGTTCGACTACGACGGCGTGTTCGGCACCGTGCTGAACCGGTTCTGCGTGCAGGCCGTCGTCGGCCACCCGCTGACCGTCTACGGCAGCGGCGGCCAGGTCCGGGGGATGCTGGACATCCGCGACACCCTGGCCTGCGTGGAGCTGGCCTGCCTGAACCCGGCGGACGAGGGTGAGTTCCGGGTGTTCAACCAGTTCACCGAGTCCTTCTCGGTGGGCCAGCTGGCCGACTTGGTCGTGGACGCCTACCCCGGTCGGGTCGAGGTCGACCACCTGGAGGACCCGCGGGTGGAGAAGCAGGAGCACTACTACCGGGCGGCCCACACCAAGTTGTTGGACCTCGGTCTGGTCCCGCACCTGTTGAACCAGACCACCATCTCCTCCCTCCTGGCCGTGGTCGACCGCCACCGCGACCGGGTGGACCCCGTGGCCATCCGGCCGACGGTGCAGTGGCGGACCACCGCCAGCACCCTGCCGACGGCCGGCTGGCCCTCCGGCGACGGCCGGTCCCGAGCCACCGAGTCCACCGACGTCTGACCGCCCGCCGGTCCGCCCGGCGGCCGGTCGCCCGACCGGCCGGCAGTCGGGGACGGCGCCCCGGCGGTAGCGTCTGGCGCCGATGCCACCCCTCGAGCGCCGCCGCCGCCGGCGGCCGATCACGGCCGTCCTGGTGGTCGCCGTGGCGATCGTCGTGATCCTGGGGCTACTGATCGGTGGGGCCCTGCGGGTGGGCCGGGCATCCGGGCCGTACTGGACGGACGTCAACCGCGCCTACGCCGCCCAGGGCGACGGGCTGGTGCGCCAGTCCAACCAGGCCGGGGCGCAGTTGCAGAAACTGATGGCCCACATGCCGGGCCTGGACCGGGCGACACTCCAGCAGCAGTTGGACGGCCTGGTGACCGCGACCGGCCAGGTGGCGGCCACGGCCTCTGCCCTGGCCCCGCCCACACCGACCGGCGGCCTGGGGACGCAGTTCGCCGGCGCCCTGGCCGACCGGGCCACTGCGGTGGCCGAACTGCGCACCGCCGTCGACGGCCTGTTGGGGATGGCGCCGTTGCCGGTGGTGGGGGCGGCCACCACCACGACCACCCCCTCCACCACGGCCACCGCGCCGAAGGCCCTGCTGGCGGCCAGCCAGGCGACCACGGACATCACCGGCGCCGGCGCCCTCCTGCGGTTGGCCGACCAGCGGTACTCGGCCGTCCGCCACCGGTTCCGATCGGCCCCCGGTCGGGCCGTCCTGCCCCGGTCGACCTGGGTCGCCGACCCCGGCACCTGGACATCGGGGTCGGTGCAGGCGCTCGTCAACCAGCTGACCAGCTCGACGTCCCTGGCCGCCGTCCACCGGGTGGTGCTGCTGACCAACGGCATCCGGCTCACACCGCCGGCGGTGCCGCCGGCCACACCACCGCCGCCGGCCGGCACCGGGACCGTCGTCCCCACCCACCACCTGTCGGTCACCGCCGTGGTGGCCAACCGCGGCAACAGCGACTGCACCTACCGCATCGATGGCGATGAC
>CAYVPF010000273.1:0-4257 GCA_964453355.1 uncultured Acidimicrobiaceae bacterium
GGCCGCCGTCGTGCTGGCCGGCCGCCAGTGGGCCGCCGTCGCCGGAGGGGCGCTGGCCGCGGCCGTGGCCGTCGCCGTCGGGCTGCCGCTGGTGGCCGGGAGCAGTTCGGCCGGGCCCACCCCCGCCGGCGGCCCGTCCAGTGGGGCCAGCGTCACCGCCCTGGCCCTGGCCGCCGACGTGGTGGGGGTGGAACGGGCCGACGCCCGGTCGGTCCAGTTCACCAGCGACACCACCACCTACTGGCAGGTGGCCACCCTGACCACATGGACCGGGACCGCCTGGGTACCCGACGCCGCCACCCGGGCGGCCCTTACCAGTACCGCCACGCCCGCCGCTGGCCCGCTGCGGACAGCCCCCAGCCGGCGGCACTTCGAGGCTTCCGTCGCAGTCGCCGCCTACTACGGCCGGCTGCTGCCGGTGCCGCCGACCACCGACGGGGTCAACGGCATCAACGCCGTCGTGGTCCCCGGGATCGGGGTGGTGGCCGCCACCGCCCCGGGAAGCGGTGCCAGCTACACGGCCCAGGCCGCCCTGGCCCCGACACCTCCTCGGCCGGCGACGGCTGCCCAGCTGGCTCCCTACCTCGCGCTGCCGCCGGTGGCCGCCACCGTGACCGGGCTGGCCCAGTCGGTGACGGCCACCGCCACCACCCCGATCACCCGGGCCGAGGAGCTGGTCAACTGGTTCCGGTCCGGCCTGTTCCGCTACACCCTGACCCCGCCGGCTCCACCGCCGGGCACCGACCCGCTGACCTGGTTCCTCACCACCAGCCGGGCCGGCACCTGCCAGTCGTTCGCCGGCGCCTTCGCCGTCATGGCCCGGTCGGTAGGGCTCCCCACCCGGGTGGCCGTCGGGTTCACCGCCGGCCGCTCCAACGGCCAGGGGACGATGGTGGTCACCGGGGCCGACGCCCACGCCTGGCCGGAGGTGTACCTGGACGGGGCGTGGGTGTCCTTCGAGCCGACCCCCGCCCAGCCGTCCGGGTCGGTCGCCCCCGAGGGGATCATCGGGCCGACCGGTGTGGCGACGCCGACGACGACGCCCAGCACGGCCACTACCACCCCGACCACGGCGGCGCCGACCACCGCACCCGCCACCGTGCCCCCGGCCACGGCCCCGGTGGCGCTCCCGACGGCCGGCGACGCCGGATTGATCGGCCTGCTGGCCGGCCTGGGGGCGCTGGCCGTGGTCGGGTTGGCCGCCGGGCTGATGGTCCGGCGGCGCCGGCACCGGCGGACCATGGTGCCGTCGGCCCGGGTGCTGGCCGCCTACCGCCGGGCCGAACGCTCCCTCCGCCGGGCCGGCCTGGCCCGACCGGCGGGTGACACCCCGACGGCCCACGCCCGGGCCCTGGTGGCGGCAGCGGTGGCCCTGGGCCGGGACGACCTGGTGACGGCCTTCGGTGACCTGCGGGCCCTGGCCGTCCTGGCCGAGCGCTCCGGTTACGACGAGCGCCCGCTGTCTCCGGCCGAGGCGACCGCGGCCGAGCTCACCGGCCGCCGGCTGGGCCGCCTGCTCCGGCGGCCATCGGTCCGGCACCTGGTCCGCTCCGGCCAGCTCCGGGTCCGGCCGCCGGTTCGTGTCCGGCGATGACCGGAAGGGCTATTTGCCGCGGGCGAGGACCGGCTTCAGCACCTCTCCGGTGTAGCTGCCGGCGGTCTTGGCCACCTGCTCCGGAGTGCCCTCGGCCACCACCCGACCGCCGCCGTCGCCCCCTTCGGGGCCGAGGTCGATGATCCAGTCGGCGGTCTTGATGACGTCGAGGTTGTGCTCGATGACCACCACGGTGTTGCCCTGCTCCACCAGCCGGCCGAGCACGTCCAGCAGCCGGCGGGTGTCCTCGAAGTGCAGGCCGGTGGTGGGCTCGTCGAGGATGTAGAACGTGTGGCCGGTCGGCCGCCGACTGAGCTCGCTGGCCAGCTTCACCCGCTGGGCCTCACCGCCGGACAGGGTCGGGGCCGGCTGGCCCAGCCGGACGTAGCCCAGGCCGACGTCCACCAGCGTCTGCAGGTGCCGGGCGATGGGGGGCTGCTTGGCGAAGAACGTCAACCCCTCCTCGCAGGACAGGTCCAGGACCTCGGCGATGTTCTTGCCCCGGAACGTCACCTCCAGCGTGTCCCGGTTGTACCGGGCGCCGCCGCACACCTCGCAGGGCACGTACACGTCCGGCAGGAAGTGCATCTCGATCTTGATGGTGCCGTCGCCGGCGCAGGCCTCGCAGCGGCCGCCGCGGACGTTGAACGAGAACCGGCCGGGCTGGTAGCCGCGGACCTTGGCCTCCGGGGTCTGGCTGAACAGCCGCCGGATGTGGTCGAACACCCCGGTGTACGTGGCCGGGTTGGACCGCGGGGTACGGCCGATGGGGGCCTGGTCGACGTCCACCACCTTGTCCACCAGGTTGACCCCGTCCACCTTCCGGTGCAGGCCCGGCACCGCCTTGGCCCGGTGCAGCTGGTGGGCCAGCGACCGCAGCAGGATGTCGTTGACCAGGGTGGACTTCCCGGACCCGGACACCCCGGTGACCGCCACCAGGCACCCCAGGGGGAAAGCCACGTCGATGTTGTCCAGGTTGTGCTCCCTGGCCCCCCGGACCACCAGGGCTTCCCCGCTGCCCGGCCGTCGGCGGTCCGGCACGGCGATGGACCGGCGGCCGGACAGGTACTGGCCGGTCAGCGACGCCTTGTTGGCCAGCAGCCCCTTCTTGCCGGTGACCGGGCCGCTGTGCACCACCTGCCCGCCGTGCTCGCCGGCCCCCGGGCCGATGTCGACGACGTGGTCGGCGGTGCGGATGGTGTCCTCGTCGTGCTCCACCACGATCACCGTGTTGCCGAGGTCCCGCAGCCGGATCAGGGTCTGGATCAGCCGCTGGTTGTCCCGCTGGTGCAGCCCGATGGACGGCTCGTCCAGGACGTACAGCACCCCCACCAGGCCGCTGCCGATCTGGGTGGCCAGCCGGATCCGCTGGGCCTCCCCGCCGGACAGGGTGCCGGCCGACCGGCCCAGCGACAGGTAGTCGAGGCCGACGTCGAGCAGGAACTGCATCCGCTCCCGCACTTCCTTCAGCACCCGGTCGGCGATCAGGTGGTCGCGCTCCGACAGGTCCAGCTCGGCGATGGCGGCCACCGCTTTGGTGATGGACAGGCTGCACAGCTCGAAGATGTTCCGGTCCCCGACCGTCACGGCCAGCCACTCCGGCTTAAGCCGGGCCCCGCCGCACACCGTGCAGGCCACCTCCCGCATGTACTGCTCGATCTGCTCCCGCGACCAGTCCGACTCGGACTCGCCGTGGCGCCGCTGCAGCCACGGCACCACCCCCTCGAAGTGGGACAGGTACGACCGGCTGCGGCCGAACCGGTTGCGGTACTGCACGTGCACCTGCTTGGTGCCCGATCCGTGCAGCACCAGCTTCTTGTCCTTGGCCTTCAACTTCGCCCACGGCGTCGTCACCGAGAACCCGCCCAGGTCGGCGATGCCGTTGACCAGGCCGGTGAAGTACTCGCTGCGGGCCCCGGCCCACGGCGCCAGGGCCCCGTCGGCCAGGGTCAGCGACGGGTCCGGCACCACCAGCTCCGGGTCCACCTCGAACCGGGTGCCCAGCCCGGCGCAGGTCGGGCAGGCGCCGTAGGGGGAGTTGAACGAGAACGTGCGCGGGGCCGGCTCTTCGAAGCTGATGCCGCAGACTGTGCAGGCCAGGTGCTGGCTGAACGTGATCTCCTGGTCGTCGTCATCGGGACGGCCGTCGTCGCCGGCCGACGCCGACCGGCCGGTGGCCCCGTCGCCGACGACCACCTCGGCCGTCCCCCCGGACAGGCCCAGGGCGGTCTCGATGGACTCGGTCAGCCGCTGCCGGATGCCGTCGCGGCGGACCAGCCGGTCCACCACGATCTCGATGGTGTGCTGCTCGTACCGGGCCAGGCTCAGCTGGGCCCGGTCGGCCAGCTCCACCACGGCCCCGTCCACCCGGGCCCGGGCAAACCCCTGCTTGGCCATGTCGTCCAGTAGCGAGCTGTACTCGCCCTTCCGACCCCGGACCAGGGGGGCCAGCACCTGGAACCGGGTGCCTTCGGGCAGCTCCAGCACCCGGTCGACGATCTGCTGGGGGGTCTGCCGGGCCACCGGCCGGCCACAGTTGGGACAGTGCGGCTTGCCGATGCGGGCGTACAGCAGCCGCAGGTAGTCGTACACCTCCGTGATGGTGCCGACGGTGGACCGGGGGTTGCGGGATGCCGACTTCTGGTCGATGGAGATGGCCGGGG
>CAYVPF010000274.1:0-4242 GCA_964453355.1 uncultured Acidimicrobiaceae bacterium
GCACCCCGAACTGGGCCAGCTCGTTGGCCAGGCACATGGCCAGGCCCACCACCCCGTGCTTGGCGGCGCAGTACTCGCTGCCGTAAGGGAAGGCGTCGATGCCCGCCCCCGAGGAGACCATGATGATGCCGCTCCCCCGGCCCCGGGCGATGAGGTGGGGGATGGTGTACTTCAGGGTCAGCCACTGCCCGGTGAGGTTGGTCTCCAGCGACCCCCGCCAGTCCTCGGACGGGATGTTCCAGGACTCCTGGTACTTGGCCAGGATGCCGGCGTTGGACACCACGAAGTCGATGCCGCCGAACGCCTCGACGACGGCCGAGGCGGCCGCCGCCACCTGGGCCTCGTCGCGGACGTCGCAGGGCACCGCCAGCGCCTTGCCGCCCACCGACTCGACCAGCCGGACCGTCTCGTCCAGGTCCTCCGCCGAGGCCACCCGGGCCGGCGGGTGCGTGATCTCGCCGTTGGCGATGTCCAGCAGGGCCACCCGGGCCCCCTCGCCGGCCAGGGCCACGGCATGGCTCCTCCCCTGCCCCCTGGCCGCCCCCGTGATCACGGCCACCTTGCCGTCGAACTCGCCCATGGCACCCCTCCCTTCAGAGGGGTCAATGCTCCCAATGATTAGGAGAGGTGTCCAGTGGTGGGCCCGCCGGCGGGCTCAGGCCCCAGGACCGGGGACCGCCTCGGCCACCTCCACCACCGGCAGGTCGTCGCCCCCGGCCGCGGCCAGCCGCAGCTCCACCAGCTCGTCCCTGAGCAGGGCCGCCTCCTCGAACCGCAGCTCGGCGGCGGCGGCCTTCATCTCCTGCTCCAACTGCCCGAGCAGCTCGGCCACCTCCGCCGGCGGCTCGTCGCTGGGCGCCCACCCGCCCCCGCCGACGACCGCCCTGGTCCGCACCACCCGGCCGGCCTTGCCCCCACGCACGTCCGCCCGGCTCCGCTTGGCCCGCCCCGACCCGTCGTCGGCACCGCGCAGCCGGGCCAGGATGTCGGTCACCGCCTTGCGGATGGTCTGGGGGTCGATGCCGTGCTCGGCGTTGTAGGCGATCTGCCGCTCCCGCCGCCGCTGGGTGATGCTCACCGCCTCCCGCATCGAGTCGGTGATGGTGTCGGCGTACAGCACCACCCGGCCGTCCACGTTCCGGGCCGCCCGGCCCATGGTCTGGATCAGCGCCGACGCCGACCGCAAGAACCCCTCCTTGTCGGCGTCCAGGATGGCCACCAGGGCCACTTCGGGAAGGTCGAGCCCTTCTCGGAGCAGGTTGATGCCGACCAGCACGTCGATCGAGCCCAGCCGGAGCTCCCGGAGGATCTCGATCCGCGTGATGGTGTCGATGTCCGAGTGGAGGTACTGGACCCGGATGCCGGCGTCGGCCAGGTAGTCGGTCAGGTCCTCGGACATCTTCTTGGTCAGCGTCGTCACCAGCACCCGATTGCCGTGGCCCACGACCTCCTCGATGCGGCTCATGAGGTCGTCCACCTGACCCTTGGTCGGCTGGATCACCACCTCCGGGTCCACCAGCCCGGTGGGCCGGATCACCTGCTCCACCACCTGGTCGGACTCGTCCAGCTCGTAGTGCCCGGGGGTGGCCGACACGAAGATGGCCTGGGGCACCCGCTCGGTGAACTCCTCGAACCGCAACGGCCGGTTGTCCAGGGCCGACGGCAGCCGGAAGCCGTGCTCCACCAGCACGTCCTTGCGGGACTTGTCCCCGGCCCACTGGCCGTGCAGCTGCGGCACCGCCACGTGGCTCTCGTCGATGACCACCAGGTAGTCCTTCGGGAAGAAGTCCAGCAGCGTGAACGGGGTCTCCCCGGCCTTCCGGCCGTCCAGGTGGCGGCTGTAGTTCTCGATGCCCGAGCAGATCCCGGTCTCGGCCAGCATCTCCAGGTCGTGCTCGGTGCGGGCCCGCAGCCGCTGGGCCTCCAGCAGCTTCCCCTCCTTGCCGAACAGCGCCAGCCGCTCCCGCAGCTCCACCTCGATGGTCCCGATGGCCCGCTCGATGGTCTCGTTGCCGGCCACGTAGTGGGTGGCGGCGAACACCACCAGCTCGTCCAGCTCCTCCCCCATCTCCCCGGTCAGCACGTCGAACGGCACGATCCGCTCGACGGTGTCCCCGAACATCTCGATCCGCAGCGCCGTCTCCTCGTAGGCCGGGTGGATCTCCACCGTGTCCCCCCGGGCCCGGAACGTGCCGCGGACCAGGTTCAGGTCGTTCCGGTCGTACTGCAGGTCCACCAGCCGCCGCAGCAGCGCCCGCTGGTCCATCTCCCCACCCACCCGCAAGGCCAGGATCCGGTCCCGGTACTCGTCGGGGGACCCCAACCCGTAGATGCACGACACCGACGCCACCACGATGACGTCCCGCCGGGTCAACAGGGCCGACGTGGTGGCGTGCCGGAGCCGGTCGATCTCGTCGTTGATGGACGAGTCCTTCTCGATGTAGGTGTCCGTCGTCGGCAGGTAGGCCTCGGGTTGGTAGTAGTCGTAGTACGACACGAAGAACTCCACCCGGTTCTTCGGGAACAGGTCCCGCAGCTCCGACGACAGCTGGGCGGCCAGGGACTTGTTGGGCTCGATGATCAGGGTGGGCCGCTGGGCGGCCTCGATGGTCCAGGCGATGGTGGCCGTCTTGCCGCTGCCGGTTATGCCCTGCAGGGTCTGGTAGCGGTCCCCCCGGCGGACCCCGTCGACGAGCGCGTCGATGGCCGCCGGCTGGTCGCCGGCCGGTCGGAACGGGGACACCACCTCGAACTGGGCCATCAAACGATGGTACCGGGAGGGTGTTCCACTCCCGGCCGGCCGGACTGTTCACGCCCGGCGGGCGGCTCCCGCCTTCTGGTCCGCCAACCAGGCCCACAGTCGGTCGACCTCAGCGGCCAGGTGGTCGAGGGACCCGCCGTTGTCGACCACGAAGTCGGCCAGGGCCAGCCGCTCGTCCCGGGGCATCTGGGCGGCGATCCGCGCCTCGGCATCGTGGACCGGCATCCCCCGCTGCTGCACCAGCCGGTGCCGGGCCACGTCCACCGGGCAGTCCACCACCACCACGGCATCGAGGCTCAAGGCCTGGCGGTGTTCGGGCTTCAGCAGCGGGATGGCCACCACCACGACCTTGTCGGTCGCCGCCAGGGCCTCCCGCTGGGCCACCATGGCCGCCCCGATGGCCGGGTGGGTGATCCCGTTCAGGTCGGCCAGGGCCCCGGCGTCGGCGAACGCCACCGCGGCCAGCGCCGGCCGGTCCACCGTGCCGTCGGGGGCCAGGATGCCGGGCCCGAACCGGTCCAGCAGCGGCTGGTACGCCGGCCCCCCCGGCACCACCACCTCCCGGGCCACCACGTCGGCGTCGATCAGCACCGCCCCCCGCTCCACCAGCCGGTCGGCCACCGCCGACTTCCCGCAGCCGATCCCCCCGGCCAACCCCACCGTGAAGCTCATCTCCGCGGCTTTCGGGCCACGGCGAACAGGACCAGGGTGGTGTCGTCGACCTGGTCGGTCACGAACCAATCGTCGGCGGTGATGCCGGTGGCCCCGCCGGTGTCGCCCCGGGCCACCAGCCGGTAGGCCACCGGCAGCAGGTGGGTGTAGGCGGCGATGTACCAGCGGCGCGGCATCCGGTGGCGCAGGTCCAGGACGTCGAGCTTCAGCAGCTTCTGCGCCTTGGCCCGCCGGGCGGCGAAGTCGGCCTTCACGTGCGGGACGGCGTCCACCGCCCCCAGCCACACGTCCTCGAAGTACCGGCCGAGCAGGTCGGCCAGCTCCCGGCGGCCGAACAGGTGCAGGTGGAACGGGTTCTCGAAGTCGGCCGGCTCGTTGGGGGTCAAGATGAAGGCGGCCCCGTCGTCGGCCAGCACCCGGGCCATCTCCGCCACGTGGCCGGCCGGCTCGGTGAAGTGCTCGATCAGGTGCGACGAGCACACCGCCTCGAACGACCCTTCGGCAAACCCGAGGGCCAGGGCGTTCATCCGGGCCACCCGGAGGCCACCATCTCCTGGCTGGGCGAATTGTGCGGCCGCCGTCCCGGTGGCCTCGGCGCTGTAGTCCACCCCGACCACCGTCCGGCCGGGGCCGCCGAGGGTCACCGACTCGAACCCCTGCCCGCACCCGACGTCCAGCACCCGGCCGGCCGGCAGCCGTTCCACCATGGCCCGGTACCCGGCGGCGTGCAGGGCCAGCAGCGAATCCGGGGTCACCCCTTGCTGCGGCCGCTCGCCGGTGAGCCTCGCCGTGGTCTGCATGGGCACCCC
>CAYVPF010000275.1:0-4233 GCA_964453355.1 uncultured Acidimicrobiaceae bacterium
GGCCACCGAGCACGAGGGCGCCGAGCGTGTGGAGCCCGTGCTCGTGGGCGTCTGAGCCTGCGGGCCGCGACCGATCGGCGGCTACGGGACGAGCACCACCTTGCCGAGCGTGTGGCGCTGCTCGACCTCGGCGTAGGCGTCGGCCACCCGCTCCAGGGGATAGGTGGCGGCGACGGGGACGACGATGCGACCGGTGGCCACGAGCTCGGCCAACTCGGCCAGGATGTCGGGACTCGTCCCCGCCATGCTCCCGTCGGTCTTGGCGCCGACTTCCGCCGCCGCGTCAAAGGCAATGATCGTGTCGATGCGGGCCGGGTCGACGCCCAGCTCGACGGCCAGGTAGACGTACTCGGGCCCGAAGGCGTCGACGAAGGCGTCGACCCCTGAGGGTGCGGCGGCCCGGATCCGATCGGCCAGCCCCCCATCGGCCAAGCCCCCATCGGCCGACCCCCCGCCGTAGGCCACCGGGGTGACCCCGACCGAGCGGAGCCAGTCGTGGTGGCGGGCCGAGGCGATGCCCACGGCCCGAGCCCCGCGCACCTGCAGCAACTGGACGGCGATCGAACCGACGCCACCGGCGGCAGCAGAGACGACCACGGTGTCACCCGGGCCGGCGGCCACCGCCCGGACGGCGGCGTAGGCGGTGCACCCGGCCACGTAGAGCGAACCGGCGACCTCCCACGACAGGGCCAGGGGCTTCGCCACCAGCTGGCCGGCCGGCACCACCACGTACTCGGCCTGGCTGGCCCGGTTCTCCGTCCACCCCAGCACGTCGTCGTCGACCGCCCACGACGTCACGCCCGCACCCACCTCGTGCACCACCCCGGCGAAGTCGCTGCCCTCCCCCGACGGGAAGGTGGCGGGGAACCGATCGTGCAGCCGACCTTCCCGGATGGCCGCCTCGCCCGGATTGACCCCGGCCGCCCTGACCCGAACCACGACGTCGGTGGCAGCCGGGTGGGGTACCTCCACCTCCGCCACGTAGAGGACGTCCCGTCCGCCGTAACGGTCGAACCGCACTGCCTTGGCCATGGGGGCTCCCTTCGTCGAGGTGGAGCCTATGGGCGGCCCGACCAGCCGAAGGCAGCCTGCGGCCAGATCGACCGCGGATTCGGTCAGCCCGGGCCTTTGCGTCCCACCAGATGGAAGACCCGGCTGAGTTGGCGGTAGGGGTCTCGCCGGCTGGCTTCGAGCTCGACCGCGGCCGTCGCCGCCACCTGCTCTGCATCGTTCGGGTCCAGCTCGGCTCCACTGAATTCGAGCCAGTCGACGAACAGCCATACGCCGTACCAGCACACCGGCTCCACCCCCCGGCTCTCCAGGAGCTCGCTGAGCTCCTCCACCGTGTCGGCGCGACCCGGTACGCCTAGCACCCCGATCTCGGTTCTAGCGTCGAACGCCGCCAGCGCGTCGTCCCACCGCCGTTCCAAAGCCGGGCGCACCGCCATCACCTTGGCGTTGCCCGTCATGATCGAGACCACGCCACCGGCGGCGGCGCACCGGCACAGCTGGTTGACCAACGGCTCCGGCCGCTCGAGGTACCCGAGCACGCCGTGGCACAACACGGCGGCGAAACGGCGGCCATCCACCGCCTCGTCGGCGTTCTCGCCGTCGGCCTCCAGGAGCGTCACCCGCCGCCGGACCTCAGCGGGCAGCCGCTGCAGCCGTTGTCGAGCTTTGTCCAGCATCGCCGGCGACGGGTCAAGCAACGTCACGTCGTAGCCGACTTGGGCCAGCGGAAACGATTGATGGCCCGCACCGCCGCCGACGTCGAGCACGGGCACTGGAGGCGGCGGCAACTGCTCCAGCAGCTGCTGGTGCAGCACATAGGTGCGCACGTACCCCTTCACTGAGGCGTACGCCTCGTCGGCGAATTTGTCCGCCAGGCTGCTGCTGGCCCAGGTGTCCTCACTCACCCACGCCAAGCTATCATTTAGTAGTTAGTAACTGATAATCTTCTCGTCGTGGCGGCACGCATGACCGGACGGGAGCGGCGATCCCAGGTGTTGGCCATCGCCGCCGGTGAGTTCGCGGATCACGGACTCCACGGCGCCTCCACCGAAGCGATCGCCCGACGGGCCGAGATCACCCAGGCGTACATCTTCCGTATGTTCGGGACCAAGAAGGCGCTGTTCTTGGAGCTGGTGGTCGCGGCCTTCGATCGCCTGACCGACGGGATGGACGACGCCGCCGGCACCGGGACGGGGCTCGACGCCCTCTCCCGGATGGGTGCCCGCTACAACGAGATGCTGGCCGACCGCACCTCGCTGCTCCTGCAGCTTCAAGGCTTCGCCGCCTGCGGCGACCCCGAGGTTCGCGACGCCGTGCGGGCCAGCTTCGGGCGGATGTGGCAGACGGTGGCCGAGACCACCGGCCTCGATCCGGTGACGATCAAGGCGTTCCTGGCCTTCGGCATGTTGCTCAACAACGGTGCCGCCCTCCAAGTGGCCGAGCTGGACGAGCCGTGGGCCGAGGGGGTGCGCACCCGCGTCCAGGCGGGCCTGTTCGAGCACATCACCGCCGACACCAACCGATCGGACCGGTGATCAGGGCCAACATGGCCGGTTGAACAGGCCCGTTGTACCCTGTGGCCCGTGGGCCTCGTGACGAATTCATCGGCGCCGCACCTGGTCCTGTCCGGCGAAGTCGACTTGTCCGTGGCGCCGGACCTTCGGGGTTCCGGTACGGAGATCGCCAGGTTCGTGGCTCCCGGAAGGCTGGAGGTCGACCTCGGCGACGTCACGTTCATCGACTCGAGCGGGCTCGGTGCGCTCATCTCGTTACGGAACGCGGCGCGGCAGTACGGCGCGGACCTCGTCCTGGTCCGGGTGAGCCCGACGGTCGCACGCTTCTTCGAGCTGGCGGGGGTCCGGGATTCGTTCAAGGTCGAATGAAGCCGGCCAAGGTCGAATGAGGGCGGAGCGGCGGGGGCGGTGGTGAACGAGAACCCGTCTACGGGTGCGCACGACATGGCGCGCCTCTTCCAGTCCGCCGGCGACGTCGGCGCCGACATGATGAAGGTCGACTGGGAGCAAACGCCCCTCGGCGCCCCCGCCGGGTGGCCCCAGAGCCTCCGGTCGATCGTGCACGTGGTCCTTACGTCCCGGTTCTCGATGTGGATGGCCTGGGGTCCCGAGCTCACGTTCATCTGCAACGACAAGTACCGGCGTGACACCCTCGGGACGAAGTACCCGTGGGCGCTCGGACGACCGGCGGCGGACGTCTGGGCGGAGATCTGGAGCGACATCGGACCCCGCATCGAGACGGTCCTCGAGACCGGCGTCGCCAGCTGGGACGAGTCCCTGCTCCTCATCCTGGAGCGCGGCGGGTACCCCGAGGAGACGTACCACACGTTCTCCTACTCCCCGCTGTCGGACGAGAGCGGCGCCATCTGCGGGCTCCTCTGCGTGGTCAGCGAGGAGACCGAGCGGGTCGTCGGCGACCGGCGGATGAACGTTCTCCGTCGCCTCGGCGCCGCGCTGACGAGCGCCCAGACCGAAGAGGGGGTCTTCGGGGCCGTCGCCGAAGCGCTCGTCTCGGACCAGACGGTGCTCCCGTTCGCCCTCTTGTACGAGTTCGATGACGGGGGGGCGCATCTCACGAGCTGTGCCGGCGCCGGTCCTGGTGACCCTATCGCTCCACCGCAGGTGTCGAGGGACGCGGCATCGTGGCCGATCGCACCGCTCGTCGCCGCGCCCTACCTACTCGTCGACGACTTGGCGGAGCGCTTCTCCGGAGTGCCGCGTGGAGCCTGGGACGAGCCGGCGACCGCCGCGTTGCTCGTCCGTGTCGACGGTGCCCCCGGCGGTCCGCCGTACGGCGTCCTGGTCGCCGGGCTCAATCGGTTCCGGCTTCTCGACGAGGACTATCGCGGGTTCCTCGATCTCGTGGCGAACCAAGTCTCGGCCAGCCTGTCCAACGCCCGCGCCTACGAGACCGAGCGACAGCGGGCGGAGGACCTCGCCACCCTCGACCGGGCCAAGACGACGTTCTTCACCAACGTCAGCCACGAATTCCGGACCCCGCTCACCCTGATCCTCGGGCCGACCGCCGACGCCCTGAACGACCGGGACGATCCGTTGAGCCCGCACCAGCGCGCCCGGGTCGAGACGATCCACCAGTCGAGTGAACGGCTGTTGAAACTCGTGAACACCTTGCTCGACTTCTCCCGCCTCGAATCGGGGCGGACCGAGGCCCAACTCGAGGCGGTCGATCTCGCCGAGGAGACGCTGC
>CAYVPF010000276.1:0-4230 GCA_964453355.1 uncultured Acidimicrobiaceae bacterium
GTTCGGGTTCACCCGGGAGATCGAGGACCGGGTACAGGCCCCCTGCCCCATCTGGCTGGTGGCCATGTCCAAGGTGCTGTCCGGGGCGGTGCAGGGGCTGATCTCGGCGGCCATCGTGCTGCCGATCGCCTCGGTGGTGCACGCCGCCGGGGTGCAGGCGAACATCGACCTGCACTGGTGGATCATCATCACCCTGGTGCCGCTGGCCTGCGTGGCCATGACCTCGCTGGGGCTGCTGCTGGGCACGTCGTTCGAGCCCCGGAACATCGGGCTGATGTTCGGGTTCGTGGTGCTGCCGATCACGTTCCTGGGGGGCACCTACTACCAGTGGACCCACCTGGCCCCGGTCAAGGTGGGCGGTTGGCACTGGCTGCAGACGGTGGTGCTGATCAACCCGTTGATCTACGTCAACGAGGGCATGCGGGCGGCGTTCACCGACGCCTCGCACATGCACCTGTACATCGTCTACCCCGTCCTCGTCGGGTTCTGCGCCCTCTTCTTGGGCCTGGGGCTCCGCAACTTCCGGCGCCGGGTACTGTCGTAGCCATGACCCAAGCCCTGTACTCCGCCACGTCGACCGCCTGGGGTGGGCGGGACGGCCGGGTGACGTCGTCGGACGGACGCATCGACCTGCAGCTGTCCATACCGAAGTCGATCGGCGGCGACGACGGCGCCGGGACGAACCCCGAGCAGCTGTTCGCCACCGGCTACGCCGCCTGCTTCCACAGCGCCCTGAAGCTGGTGGCCGGCCAGGAGAAGGTCGACGTCAGCGAGTCGGCCGTGTCGGTGACCGTGGACCTTTTGAGCGACGACGGCGGGTTCGGCATCGGGGCCAAGATCGAGGCGGAGCTGCCGGGGGTGGACCCCGAGACCGCCAGGCGGCTGGTGGACCGGGCCCACGAGGTGTGCCCGTACTCCAAGGCCACCCGCGGCAACATCCCGTCCGAAGTCGTCGTCGTCGAGGGCTGACGAAGCCCCAGGTTCACCGGCCGTGGTGGAGCTGCGGGACCTCCGGGTCCTGTTGGTGGACGACAACGAGACCCAGCACCGCCTGGTCCCCCTCGTGCTGGCCCGGGTGGGCATCACCCACGTGCGGTCCGAGGCCGGCGCCCGGTCGGTCCCCGACGCCGTCGACGCCTTCGACCCCGACGTGATCCTGCTGGACATGCACCTGGCCGACGGCGACGCCTTCGACGTCCTCGCCGCCCTGGCCGACGGCGACCCCCACTGGAACCGGCGGCACGTGGTGCTGGTCACCGGGGACATCGACCCCCGGACCAGCAAGCGGGCCCGCGAGCTCGGGGCCCGAGGCGTACTGCACAAGCCGTTCGGGATCGCCGAGCTGACGGACGTGGTCACCCGAGCGGCGGCCACCTGGGAGCCGACCGAGCCGACCGACGGCTGACCGGCTACTCAGTGGCGCCGTTGAGCCCCACGCCGTAAGTGCGTTGCAGATAGAACGGCACCGCTGCGCCCTTGAAGGCGAGGCCGAGGGCCCCGCCGGCCATCGCCACGGCGACCGCCGGCCAATACCCGATCACCGAGCGGGGAAGGGCCAAGGCGACCGCCGCCACCGTCAGGCCCGGCGCAAACGCGTACCAAGCCGACGCGGGCCACGCGCCCTTCAGCATCCCGACACCCAGGCGCAGCGCCTCCCCGGCTGAACGCGTCGAAAACGCCAGGGCCGGGACCACGAAGGTCAACAGGACGTCCAAGACCATGCCGAACACCAGGAGGGTGATCCTGGACCAGATGGTCAGGCCAAAGTGGTGGTGCAGTGCCGGCCTCGTGGCGATATCGACAATGACGTAGAGGACCCCTGCCGGGATACTGACGATCAGGCCGAGGACGACGAACCGGCCGAGGAACCGCCAGGTCATCGGCAGCACCTCGCGCCAGTACAGCCGTTCGCCTCGATAGGCCCGGAGATAGAAGATGCGCTCGGTCCCGACGAACCCGGCGAGGAAGAGCTCCAGCGGCAGAACGAGCGCGATCACCTTTCCCGCCAGCGCCACCAGGCCTCCCTGGAGGACGACGGCCAGGACGACGAACCAGGGGGCCCGGGCCCAGGCGCGCACGCTCCACCGGAGGTCGTAGAGGTAGAGGGCCCATGGCTTCACGACGGGCAACGCTCTCGCCTTGCCCGCGGGTGTTCCTTCCCCCAACCCCCGGTCAGGCGACCCGGGCACCCTTTTTCCGGGGCAGCAACAGGACCACCACCAGCGTGATGAGGCTGAAGAAGAACCCGAGGATTCCCCACAGGATCCGGCCCCGGCCCTTGCTCCCGGCGATGGCCGAGCAGGCGAAGGCGAAGATGAGCGACACGACCAGGCTGATGACGTAGCTGACGGCGTGCACGGTCAAGACACTACCCAGTCACCCCGAGCAGGGCCGGCAGGTCGGCCACGGAGTCGAGCACGTGCGTGGCCCCGCCCCGGAGCAGCCGCTCCCGGTCGTCCGCCCCGGTCAGCACCCCGGCCACCACCGAGGCCCCGGCCCGGCGGCCGCTGGCCATGTCCACCTCGGTGTCCCCGGCCACCGCCACCGCCTGCACCGAGTCCACCCCCAGCCGCAACAGGGCGGTCAGGATCATGTCCGGGTACGGCCGTCCCCGGCCGGCGTCGGCCGGGCTGAGGGCCAGGTCGGCCAGCTGCTCCCAGCCGAGCACCTCCAGCAGCAGTCGGCGGGTGTGCGGAGAGAACCCGGTGGTCAACGCCACCTTGACCCCACCGGACCGCAGCCGGTCGACGGCGTCGGCGGCCCCCGGCAGCGACCGGACGGCGCCGGCGCCGACCTGGTCGTCGAAGGCCGCCTCGAACACCGAGTTGGCCCGTTGGGCCCGGTCCTCGTCGCCGAACAGCGCCCGGAACACCTCGATCTTGGACGTCCCCATGGTGCCCTTGACGTACGTCACCATCCGGCCTCGGTCGGCCGGGTCCACACCCAGGCGGTCCAGGGCGTCCTCGAACGCCCGCTCCACCAGCCCGTCGTCGGCCACGGTGGTCCCGGCCATGTCCAGGCAGGCCAGTTGGACGGTGCTCATCGTAACGTCTCCTCCGCGATGGCCGGCGATAGGGTCATCCCCCGGCCGCCGGGGCCGGTGACCACCTGCACGCCCTCGGCCACGTCGGCCCGGAAGTACAGGTCGTCGCCGGTGCACTGGCTGTACACCCCCGCCCACCGCCGCACCACCGCCGGCACCGGGTCGGCCAGCAGGCCGGCGGCCACCGACAGCAGGTGGTCGTACGGGGCCTGGTCGACGTCGAACGGGAACGGTTCGTCGTAGGCGTGGGTGTCCCCGATGGTCAGCCCGCCGTCGGCCCGCTGGACGGCCAGCAGCTGCGCCGCCCAGGCCACCGCCACCGGGTCCTGCGGCGGCAGCTGCCGGCGGGCCGGCACGTCGAAGCCGGGGTAGTACCGCAGCGAGTCGCCGTCGGCCAGTGACGTGGTCACCGTCGCCGGGTGGGCGACGGTCTGCAGCATCTGTAGCCGCACCCGCCGCAGCGGCGCCCCCTGCATCACCTCGGCGGCCAGACCCCGGTGGGCCGCCCCGGGACACAGCACCACCAGGTCGCCGCGGTGCACCTCCCCCAGGGCGTCGGTCACCTGGTGGTCGGCCACCCCGGTGACCTCCCGGCCGCCCAACCACCGGTACCGGCCGGTGGCCAAACAGCCGTCGCGCAGGGCGCCGAGCACCAGCCGCGGCTCCACGGCGGCGTCGGCCGAGCAGTGCAGGGCGGCCAGCACCGGTCCGGCGGCACCGGCGGAGAACCCGTCGCCGCCGAGCGCCGGGTTCAGCGCCATCGCCTCGTCCGGCTCCAGCAACCGCAGCCCCCGCCGATCGGCGTCCGGACGGGCCACCACCGCCTCCAGCACCGCCAGCTCCTCGGGCCGGCGGACGACGGTCAGCGACCCGTTGGCCCGGAACCCGGTGCCGGGGTACCGGGCGGCGATGGCCTCCCACTTCTCCCGGGCCCGCAGCGCCAGGTCCAACTCCGCACCCGGGGCCCGTCCGCTGACCCACACCAGGCCGAAGTTCCGGACCGACGCCCCCCGGGGACCGTCCTCGCGCTCCAGCTGGACCACCTCCCAGCCGGCGGCCAGGGCCTCCACGGCGTGCATGGTCCCGAGGACCCCGCCGCCGACCACCACCAGCCGGTTGGTCACCGACGGATAATCGCGCGGTGCGGGCCCGGGCCGTCCCGTCGGACAGTGGCCCGCCGGGGACGG
>CAYVPF010000277.1:0-4225 GCA_964453355.1 uncultured Acidimicrobiaceae bacterium
CCTGCGGCCGCCCAGTCTCATCGAGCCGGGGCTGGCGAATCTGCCGGTCCACGCCGTGCGCCCTGGACCGGCCCTGCAGCCCGTGCTCCTGGCCCTGACCCCGGCGGTGGTCGTGCTCATCCTGCTGGTACGCGCGTTCACCGCGCGGCCCCTCATCGTATTGGCGTCGCTGGTTGTGCTTTTGGGTGGCCTCTCGGCTCTGGCTCTGACCCTGCTGCAGGGCACCTTGGAGGCCCGGGAGAAGGTGCTCGTGAAGCTCAACGTCCCCGCCGACCGGCTGCAGGCGGTCATCGGCGTGCTCCCGTCCCTCCGGGCCCCTACCGTCTCCGAGCTGTCCGGCGGCGGGGCCTACGCCCTGGAGACGGTGGTGCCGAAGGCCGACATCAACACCCTCATCCCGGCGCTGAAGGACCAGGGGGCCACCGACATCTTGGAGCTGGCCCTCTCCAAGATCGTCCACTGATGCCCGATCCCCGGCGACCGGCGGTGGGGGAGGTGGCCGAGTTCGACGCCGACCGGGGCCTCGGCACGGTGGCCGCCGACGACGGCCGGACCCTGCCGTTCCACTGCACCGCCATCGCCGACGGGTCCCGCCAGATCGACCCCGGCACCCGGGTTAGCTTCGTCGTCTTCCCCGGCCATCTCGGCCGGCTGGAGGCCCGGGGGCTGGTCCCCGTCTGACCCTTACGGTGGTGCCCCCTTACGGCGGTGCCCCCTTACGGTGGTGATTGCCACCGCACCCCGGGGAACCGGGCGAAGTCCGAATCGAACGAGACGACCTCCGCCCCGTGTTCCACCGCCAGAGCGGCCAGATGGGCGTCGTTCACGAGGTTGCCGCCGACACCGACGCCTTCAAGGAGGCTGCGGAGTAGCGCTCCGTGCCGTTGGGTGGGGTTCAGCACCACCGAGGGTGGTTGCGCCAGCCACAGTTCCACCGTCGTGGTGGCCTGGCCGACGTCCAGTGGTCGGGGGAACAGCCCGGACCGGGTGGCCAGCCGAAGGAACGCCAACAGGGCGATCCAGGCAAATCCGACTGCCTCCTCAGCGTTCAGGGCGTCGTCCAGCCAACGGCGGGCCCGGTCGTGAAGGGGGGCGTCCTCGTTGACCGCATAGAGCAAGACGTTGGCGTCGACCAGCCGCATCTACTGGGGCCGCATCTACTTCCGTAGGGACAGGCGGTGCAGGAGCTCCTCGTCCTCGAGAGCCCCGGCGAGCTGCAGGGCCTTGTCGAGGGGAGCGGCCGACGCGCCCATCGAGGCGGTGGGCGTGCGGAAGGCCGCCCGGTCGCCACCGGCCAGGCCGGCGCGGATGGCGTAGTTGACCGCCTCTTTCCGGCTCATGCCGCGCTCGCGCTCCAGCCGTCGCAGTAGCGCTTCGGTGTCCGGGTCCAGCGTCAGCGTCGTCCTCACCGAAACATCATAGCATTATTATAGTTGATGCCTTGATGTCAGATCCGGTAGAGCCGCTCGGCGTTGGTGGCGAAGAGCTGGTCGACGGCGGTGGGACCGAGGTCGCCGACGATATCCAGGTAGGCCGCCATGAGGTCCCGGTAGGTGCCGAACAGCCGGTCGACCGGGAAGTTGCTGGCGATGGCGCAGCGGTCGACCCCGAAGGCGTCGATGCAGGCTTCCACGTACGGCCGCAGGGCCGTCGCCTCGACGCTCTGCAGCACCATCGGGAACCCGGAGATCTTGCAGTGGGCGTTCGGCAGCTCCGCCAGCAGCCCGATGGCGTCCTGCCAGTCCTGCCGGTGGGCGACCTCGGGGCTCTCCGGCCAGCCGCCGTGCTCCACCACGAACGTCACCGACGGGTCGGTCGCCGCCATCACCGAGTGGAACGCCCGGGCATCGGAGGGCCGGATGACCAGGTCGAGCACCCAGCCGGTCCCGGCGAACAGGCCGAAGATGTCCTTGGTCCGCGGTGTCGCCGGGTCCAGGCCGAACCAGCCGCGGACGCCGCGGAAGCCGGGCAGGGCCGCCTGGGCACCCAGGCTGGCTTCGATGCCGGCCAGCGGCTCGTCGGGGTCGAAGGTCCCGATGACCCCGGCCGGCCAGCCGCCGGCCGCCATCTCGCCGATCCAGCGGGCCTCCGGCAGGTAGGCCTCGGCGGCCGACGAGCCGGCGACGTGCACGATCTTGGCCACGTCCAGCCCCGCCGTGTCGGCCGCGAACTGCGGCTGCAGGTACCGCCGGGCCAGGCCCCCCGTGTGGTCCCCGAGGACGTCGCCTTCGGGGTCCTCGGCCGCTCCCTCCATCGCCGGGTACCAGGGTCGATGCCCGACGGCGTCCCAGTGGTGGACGTGACAGTCCACGATCCGTACCGACGTGATGTCCACGCCTATGCGGTGCCGTTGCCCGCTTCGTGGCGGGCGTCCTCGACCGCCCCCACCTGGACGAACGCCAGCCGCAGCTGGGCCAGGGCGTCCCGCAGGGTGTCGGCGCCCTCGCCCAGGCGATCGCCGAGACCGTCCACCAGGTAGCCCAGGGCGTCGATGGCCAGCTGGGCCTGGGGCAGGAGCGGCGGCGACTGCGACAGGTACACCGCCGCCAGCTCGAACAGGCCGTAGCAGTGGTTCGCCACCACCACCTCCGGTGGGGCCTCCACCAGTTGGCGGCGCAGCTCCTCCATTGTCGGCTGGTCGGCCGGCTGGCCACCGGTCGGCCCGCCCGGGACCCCACCGCCAGGGCCGCCAGGGCCGGCGTCAGGACCGGGTCCGGGGCCACCCCCAGGACCGTTCCCCCCGGCCGGCGAGGAAGGGGTGCTCGGGCCCTCCCGGTCCACCGGATGCTCGCCTGAAGGAGTCCACAAGCTCATCCTGGTAGCCTAGGTGAACCAGGAAGCGGGGCCCGCCGTACGGTGCGCCTCCACCCGACCACCAAAGGTGCGTCGGGTCGATGTGGCAGCGGCCCCTCTCGGGTGGGCACAGCTCCGCTTCTCCGAATGGTCGCGGAAGGACCGCCGGCCCGATGAGAGGATGATGCCGCATAGCCACCGACCCTGAACACCGGATCAACGACCGCATTCGCGCCCGCGAAGTACGGCTCGTCGACCCGGACGGCCAGCAACTGGGGATCAAGCCCCTCCCCGAAGCCCTGACGATCGCCCGCGGACTCGACCTCGACCTGGTCGAGGTGGCCCCCATGGCCAACCCGCCGGTGTGTCGGATCATGGACTACGGGAAGTTCAAGTTCGACGAGGCCCAGCGGGCCAAGGAGAGCCGACGCAAGGCCGTCCACGTCGGGATCAAGGAGATGAAGTACCGGCCGAAGATCGGCCCCGGCGACTTCGACACCAAGACCCGGCAGGTCGGCAAGTTCCTGGACGAAGGGCACAAGGTCAAGATCACGATCATGTTCCGGGGCCGTGAGGTGTTCCATCCGGAACTGGGCAAGCGCATCCTCGACCGCATCGCCGACAAGATGGACGGTGCCGCCAAGGTGGAGGCCGAGCCACGGCTGGACGGCCGCAACATGGTCATGGTGTTGGCTCCGGACAAGCGGGCCAAGCAGGCCGCCGCCTCCAAGCAGCGGACCGATGACGTGGTGGCCACCAACGGGGTCGTCGATGTCGATGTCGATGTCGCGGCCGGAGGCCACGAGACGAATGGGAACGCGGCGGGCCAGGCGGCGCCGGCCGCCGAGGAAGGGTGAACCGATGCCGAAGATGAAAACCGACAAGGGTGCGGCCAAGCGGGTCAAAGTGACCGGCACCGGTCGGCTGCGCCGGCGCAAGCAGAACCGATCGCACATCTTGGAGAAGAAGTCCAGCGCCCGTAAGCGCCGGCTGGCCAACGAGACCGACTTCTCCAAGGGCGACGAACACCGAACCAAGAGGATGCTCGGGCTCTGACCCGGTTTCCGGTCCCGCCTCGACGGGACCGCCACCAGATCAACAGCAGACCAGACGAGGAGGAATCGCCATGGCCCGAGTAAAGCGTGCCGTCCACGGCCGCAAGCACCATCGCGCCGTACTAGAGCAGGCCAAGGGGTACTACGGCAACAAGAGCCGCACCTACCGGGCTGCCAACGAGCAGCTCATGCACTCGATGCAGTACGCCTACCGGGACCGACGGGCCCGCAAGGGTGACTTCCGCAAGCTGTGGATCCAGCGCATCAACGCCGCCGCCCGCTTGAACGGCATGAGCTACAGCCGGTTCATCGCCGGCCTGCACCAGGCCGGGGTAGAGGTGGACCGCAAGGTGCTGGCCGACCTGGCCGTCTCCGAC
>CAYVPF010000278.1:0-1760 GCA_964453355.1 uncultured Acidimicrobiaceae bacterium
CCCGCCGCCGGCTGGGATCCCGAGCTCGGCCCCGCGGTCGAGGCCGCCGGGGTCGAGATCGAAGAGGAGCTCGTCCTGGACCTGTTGCTCGACGACCTCCGCGGCCTGCCCGCGGCTCAACCCGGCGGCTGACCCGCCGCCTCAGCCGGGGGCTGCCCCGCTCCAGGACCCCCCGGTTTTGGTACATCTAACCGACCAGAACCCCCCCGGTTTTGGTCGGTCTTAGAGCCAGCACCCCTATGGCCTGGGGTTCTTGGTGTCGCGTCGTTGCCTGGGCAGTTCTTGCTCAGCCCGGCTCGGCGGTGTCCAGCCCGGGACCCATGCCGATGTGGGCTTGGTCGGCGGCCAGGGTCCCGGCCACCCAGCCCCCGGCGTCGTTGGCCGACAGGCCGACCGAGGTGACCGACGGGAACGCCTGGTTCACGGCATCGTCCACGGTGTCCAGCCGGGACGCCAGCACCGGCAGCAGGGCCACACCGTGAGCCGCCGCCGCCTCGGCGACGGTCGCCCGATCGGTCTCCTCCAGCCGCTGCCCGATCCGGCGGGCGTATGCCACGAGGAACGACTGCCGGAACGACCGGCTCCGGGCACGCCGGTTGGCCTGGTCGGCGCCGGCGGCCACCATGGTCGTGGTGCCCTGGACCAGCAGTGAGGTGTAGAGCGTCTCCACCATCTCCAGGTCCGACGGATAGCCGAACACCGTCGAGAACCCGTGCTCGCCGTCCCAGACCACCCGGCACCGGCCGGCACCGGCCACCTGGGCCAGCAGCATGGCCTTGGCCACGGCGTAGGGATCGTCCACCGCGATCCGCCGGCCTTCCGGCTCGGACTCGCCGCCCCCGGCCCCGTCCACCATCGCCCGGTCGAGGGCGTGCCGGTCCATCAGCTGCTGCGCCTTGGCCGTCAGGGCTTCGGCCTCCGCCGCGAAGGTCGTCGACTCGGCCTTGGCCAGCAGGCCCCGAACCCGGTCCAGCACCTTGTGGTCCATCCCGTCCGGCGCCCGTCGCACCCGCCGACCGGCCTTTCCCCACCGGTCCGGCGGGTCCATCAGCTGCGTGGCCTTCGGCAGCCGCCACAGCAGGGCCAACAGCTCCACCGCAACGGCGACCCCGTCCCCGATGGCCAGGCCCTCACCCCCGGCCCAACCAGCGAGCACCGTTGCCCCGTTCCCGTTCCCGTTCCCGTCGCGCTCACCGGTCCCCGGACCCGCTCCCATGTCCTGCAGCTGGGCCAGCCAGCGGGGATCGGCATCTGGATGGTCGCGGTAGCGGGTGGCGTCGGCGGCGATCACCGCCACCGCCAACCGGCCGTGCCGGCGGCCGCGGTCCCGGACGGCCAGTCGGGGGAGGTCGGCCGGTTGCCAGCCTCCCGACCACAGGCCCCGGACCACTCGGAGGAGCGTGTCGGAGACCACCGCCGGCACCACCGTCGACGGCACGCGGGCATCCTCGACCAGGAGGCCGGCGGCGACCTCCTGGTCGTCGTCGTTGGCCGGGGCCGCCCAGGCGGCGATGTGCAGCAGTTCCTCGGCCGTCGCCCGGTTCAGCCGGCCCAGCCCGTCGGCATCAACCCGCCGTGGTCCGGCCGGTCCGTCGACCCGCCCACTGTCGACCCGTCCGCTGCCAGCAGCCCGACCGGCCTTCCTGGCCTGTCGCCGCTGCTTGTCCCGCCGGCGTTCCCGGCCGTTCCGTCCCACCTCGGGCCACCTCCTTGTCTTTCTTATCGCTGTCCGACGACCGCTTGTCGCTGTCCGACGACCG
>CAYVPF010000278.1:1860-4214 GCA_964453355.1 uncultured Acidimicrobiaceae bacterium
TCGCTGTCCGACGACCGCTTGTCGCTGTCCGACGACCGGCGTCATGTGCCCGGTGCCGTCCGCACCAGGGCGATCACTCCGGCGGCCATGGCGGCGAACGCCAACGTGGCCACCGCCAGGGTGGCCGCGTCCGTGGCGAAGTGCTCGCGGAACAGCCACACCCCCAGCCAGACGCTGACCATCGGGTCCACGATCACCATCAGCGGCTGTGACACGCTGAGCGGCCCGACGTGCAGGGCGGCCTGCTGCAGCACCGTCCCTACGGCCCCGCCGACGGCCATGGCGTACAGCGGCCAGTGCTCGAACGCCCCCCACAGTCCGAACCCGGTGATCGTGTCGGTGGCCGCCTTGATGAAGGTCGCCTCCAGCGCCCACACCGCCGCCGACGCCGTCCCGTAGAGGGCGGCCCGCCGCACCGGTGGGCCGGCCGCCGCCAGCAGGGACAGCGCCACCGCCGCTCCGCCGCAGGCCACCACGGCCACCACCCAGTGGGCTGACGTCGGTGTCGTCCCGCCGCCCTGCGGCTCGGCCATGGCGATGAACACCCCCAGCCCGACGCAGGTCAACACCGCCGACCCCCACGCCGCCTTGGCGGTCGGCTGCCGCAGCCACAGCCGTCGCAGCGCCAGGGCGAAGACCAGCTCCACGACCAGCAGCGGCTGTACCACCGACAGATCCCCGACGTGCAGGGCCAGCGCCTGGAACACGAAGGCGCCGATCAGCGCCACCCATCCCAGCAGCCACAGCGGGCTGCGCACCAGGTACCGGACCAGCCGGAGCCCCTTGGCGCCGTCCGGCGCCGCCACGCTGGCCACGTGCTGGGTCAGCATCACCACGGCGTTCGAGAAGGCGGCCAGCAGGGCCAGGAAGACGGTCACGGCGTCAGCGGAGCTCTTGGGCGAGCGCCAACTCCATCAAGCCGGCCGTGATCGTCGGCGCCGAGTTGCGTTGACCGTGCTCCAGGGCCGTGGCGGCCACCCGTAATGCGGCTCGTAGGTTGAGCCCGGAACGGTACCCCTCGGCAAGCCGGGCGATCGCCGTCGACTCCATGACCTCGGTCAACCGGACGTCGGTGCCGACCACCTCCGAGACCCGGCGTTCCAGGATCCGCCGGAGGCCGTCGACGGCGACCCGGTCCAACCGGGGCAGCTCGATCCGCCCGTCCAAATGCTCGCATGCTCGGCGGACATCCTCCATGTCGAGGTAGTCGTCGTGGAGGGCGATGACCAGTCCACCGCCCATCTCCCTGACGAGTGCGTGGAACGGGCCGCTGAAGAAGGCGGCGGCGAGCTCGGTGCGGTCGCGCTCGGCACTCCGCAGCCAGCCATCCGCGTCGTCGAGGACGAAGACCACGTGGCGGCCCCACGACCCGACGACCTCGACCACGCGCCGGACGCAGGCGAGATGATCGGAATAGGTCTCGAACGGCCGTACCGTTCGAGACACCTCGCGGGCGATGTCCGGGGAGATGAACCAGAGCGGCAGGGTGAGGCCCCCTCGACACGTCTCCTGGCGTTCCTGCAGCTCTGCCTTGAGCTTCGCTATCGCCCGGCCCTGTCGTCGGCTGAGCTCGTTCTGGTCCGACCAGCACAGCACGGCTCCCAGTAGGTGCCGGAGGAATCCTTCGGTGGTCGTCACCGTGGCGTCCGGGGCGCTGCCGACCGGGATCCGGATCGGCAGCACGCCCGACGTCGGGTCGAGGGCCAGGGGTCCGACGACGGACGAGATGACGCTCGATTTACCTTCGCCGGACTGGGCGCACACGGCCACCCGCCGGTGGGTGGTCACCAGGTTCCGCAGGCGAGCCTCCGTGTCGGTGTCCCCGAACAGCTGGTCGAAGGGGACATGGAACCGGTCGAGGTCGTCGAACCGCCGCGTCGGGGCAAAGGCCCCGGCTCGATCCAGTCGCTCGATCAGTTCGACCGTCACTCCGGGGCCTTCACCCGGTACATCTTCCGCGGACGCCCTCGCTGCAGTCGTTCCGAGAACGTCTCCACGAACCCCAGCTCGTACAGCCTCCCCAGTACCTGCACCGCCCGCTCCCGGGTCCACCCGAGCCGGCCAAGGAGCCGTTCGTCGGAGGCACTGACCGGGCCCAGGGACACCAGTTCGGCGAAAACCATGGCTTCAGACCTACCGAGGCCGGCGACGGCCGACTGGAGCGTGGCCCATCCGGCCAAGGTCGCACCGGGATCTGAGGACTGGGCCAGCGTGCTCGCCCGGCGGAGCGCCTCCCTCGGCGTCAGCCGGTCGGCAGAGGACAGCGGTCCGACCCACCGGTCGAGCGGGGCCGGGGCCCCCCCGGCGAGCAGCGCCAGGACCACCCCCCCCGGGAACCAAACCAGCCGCCCCCC
>CAYVPF010000279.1:0-4208 GCA_964453355.1 uncultured Acidimicrobiaceae bacterium
ACATCACCACCATCACATCACCACCATCACATCACCACCATCACATCGTCACCACCATGCCCCTCATATTACAGTCTGAGACCAGATGACTCAATCACGTAATACCACCCGGCAGCTGACCGCCCGGTCGGTGCTGGCCAGCACCCTGCTGGGTGCCGACCCGCCGGAGCTGCCGGCGGCCCACCTCGTGCGGATGGCCGGGCTGTTCGGCATCAACGGCAACCGGGCCCGGGTGGCCCTCAGCCGGATGGTGGCGTCGGGGGAGGCCACCACCGACGGGGTCGGCCGGTACCGCCTGGCCGGCCACCTGGTGGACCGCCGCCGCCGCCAAGCCGCCAGCCGGTCCGGACGGACCAGGCGATGGACCGGGCGGTGGCACCTGGTGGTCGTCACCACCGCCGGCAGCACCGCCGAGGTCCGCAACCGGCGCCGGGCGGCCCTGGCCTTCGCCCGCCTGGCCGAGCTGCGCGAGGGGGTGTGGCTGCGACCGGACAACCTCGACCTGATGCTGCCGGACGACGTCGGCCCGGACCTGACCGTGTTCACCGGCCAGCCCCCGGAGGCGGACGACCGGCTGCTGGCCGCCCGGCTGTGGGACCTGCACGGCTGGGCCACCCGGGCCCGGGCTCTGCTGGACGACCTCGACCGGCTCCCGCCGACCGACCGGACCGACCTGGCCCCCGGCTTCGAGCTGTCGGCGGCAGTTCTCCGCCACTTCCAGGCCGACCCGTTGCTACCCGCCGATCTACTGCCCGCCGACTGGCCCGGCAACGGGCTGCGGGGGGCCTACGACAGCTGGGACCGCCGGTACCGGGAGGTGCTGGGTGCCTGGGGACGGGACCGGTAGCGGCCGGCCCGGATGTTTTCCACAAAAGTCGCTTCCGCGGAGGCGTTTGGGGCCGGCCGAGAGGTGGACCGACCGTCGTTGCTTTTCTCGCGCCGGCACAACTTTTAGAGCGGATGTGCTCAATTTCTCGCGCCGGCGCGGTCGGAGAATATGACCAAGGTCCGGCCCCCGGCAGGGTCCCGGCGGGCGGCATTGGCGCGGGAACGTCCCCGGTCCGGCCGGGTACCGTGCTCAGCCCAACGGCGAGGGCAGCCGGACGGCGAGGGGCAGCCGGACGGCCGGCAGGTTAACCGGCGGGTTCCGGGCCGGCCGCCGCCGGCGCCCGACGAAGGCGAGCCGACCCCAGTGCGCCGGCCAGGGAGACGGCCGCCAGCGCGCCCATGGCCGCCGCCCCGGCCCCGGCGTGCAGCGCCGCGCCGACCGCCGGGATGGCGGCCATCGGGACGGCACTGCCGACCGTCTGGGCGAGAGCCAAACTGGTGGCCGGCTCGTCGGCCAGGGCGACGGCGACCCAGTCCACGACCGTGGCGAAGGGCAGGGCGAAGCCGGCACCGATGGCCGCCACCGAGACGATCACCGGTCCCAATGACCGGCTGAGCGCCAGGCCGGCCAGCCCGCCACCGGCGAGGGCCAGGCCGAGGGCGGGGAGCCACCACCGGTTGGCCGACCGGTGGCCGGCCAGGCCGCCGATCGGCCGGGTGAGGACGGTGATGAAGTACAGGAGCCCCCCGAACAGGCCGGCCAGCCACGGGGAGAGCCCACCGGGATCGGCGGAGAGGTAAACGACGATCCACACGCCCAGGACCAGGGGGGTGCAGGTGGCGGCGAGGTACACGCCCAGCACCAGCCACGTGCCCGGCCGCAGGAGGCGGCCCAGCAGGGGGAGGATCCGCCCGATGGGCGACGGTCGGTCGGTGAGGTCGATGGTCGGGACGAGGAGGAGGGCGACGACGCCGAGGGCGCCGGTGATGGCGAAGGACGCCCGCCAGGCCGGGATGTCGGCGATGAGGCCGCCGACCACGAGGGAGAGGGCCAGGCCGAGGCTGGTTGAACCGCCGAGAATCCCCATCAGGCGGACCCCGCCCTGCTCACGGGCGAGGACGTAGGCGAGGACGAAGACGGCCCCGACCCCGAGGCCGACCAGCACCCGCCCGACGGCCAACCAGGCGAAGGACGGCCCCAGCGCCGACAGGAGGTTGCCGGCGACGTCGAGGCCGCAGCCCACCCGGAGCCCCCAGGTCACCCCGAGGCGGTTGGTCGCCCATGGGGTCGTCCACGCCGCGACCAGGCAGGCCCCGAAGAAGAGGGTGCCCGAGAGGAGGCCGACGGTGGCGAGCGAGACCCGGAGGTCGGCCGCCAGGGGGACCGAGACGGGCCCGACGGTGCCGTCGGTCCAGCCGGCGGCCGTCCCCAGGACGGCGACGGCGACGGCGAGCGATGGGGCGGCCGGTCTCAGGCCCGGAGCACGCGCCCGGCTCGGGCGTCGTCGAGGTCGGTCCCGGCCCGCCGGATGGCCGTTCCGTTCACCCATACCGAGTCGATCCCGATGCTGTAGGCCAGGATCCGGTCGGCCCCGGTGGGGAGGTCGTAGACCCGCTCGCGGCCCGCCACCCCGACGGTGTCGGGGTCGAAGGCGACGAGGTCGGCGGCGAAGCCCGGGGCGATGCGCCCCCGGCCCTCGATCCCGAAGGCCCGGGCCGGCTCGTCGGTGAGCCGGTGCACGGCGTGCTCGAGGGTCAAGGCCCCCTTCTCCCGGACCCAGTAGCCGAGGAGGTGGCTGGAGTAGCCGGCGTCGCAGATCTGGCTGGCGTGGGCGCCGGCGTCCGAGAGGCCGATGATGGTCCCCTCCTCCGACAGCAGGCCGAACAGCTCCTCCTCGTCGTCGTTGGCCAACACGATCCGGAACCGGGTGCGCAGATCGTCGGCCAGGGCCAGGTCGCAGATGAGGTCGAACGGGTCCACGCCGCGCTCCCGGGCCAGCGCGCCGATGGTCGGACCGTTTTGGATGTCGGTGTGGACGACCGTCTCCTGCACCGTCATCCGCTCCCAACGGGGCAGCCAGACGTCGCGCTCCTTCTCGATGCCCTCCTTGGCCCGCTCCCGCCAGGCCTGGTCACGGTAGACGCTGGCCCGGTCCCCGCGGGGAACGGCGAAGATCTCGACGAACGCCGCCACCCGGCCGAAGGGGAACGGATCGGTGAGGACGATCTGCATCACGCCCGGCAGGCAGGCGATCTGCAGGTACACCTGCCCGCCGTGCCGCCGCCGCTCGGCCAGGGTCTCTTGCACCGGGGTCCGGGCGTTGGCGGTCAGCAGGCCGCCCCAGCTGACCGGCCGCCCGATCGCCTCCGAGAGGGCGGCGGCCTCGGGAACCATGAAGTCCGGCCCCAGGGACGCCTGGACGAGGCCGCGGCCGCGCTCGGCCATGCCGAGGCTGACGTCGCGGAGCTCGTCCACCTCCGCCAGCCGGCTGGGCACCGGCCGGCCGCCCTCCACGAGGTCGCTCGGGAACCGGGACGTGGCCAGGCCGAGGGCGCCGGCGTCCAACGCCTCGTCGAGCAGCGCCCGCATGTCGGCGATCTCCTCCGCCGTCGCCGCCCGGGTCGTGGCGTCCTCTTCACCCATCACGAAGATCCGCAGCGGGGTGTGGCCGACCAGCGCCCCGACGTTGAGCCGGGGTGCCAGCCGCTCGATGGCGTCCAGGTACTCCGGGAACGTCTGGAAGTCCCAGCTGTCCATGCCGTCCTCCAGGACCTCCGCCTGCATCCCCTCGACGTTCTGGAGGGTCCGGACGATGGCCCCGCGTTCGTCCGGCCGGGAGGGGGCGATCCCGTACCCTGTGTTCCCGATCACCACCGTCGTCACCCCGTGCCAGCAGGAAGGGGTGAGGTCCGGGTCCCACAGCACCTGGGCGTCGTAGTGGGTGTGGATGTCCACGAAGCCCGGCGCCAGCACCAGCCCGTCGAGGTCGACCACGGCGGCGCCGTCCACCGCCGCCGTTCCCGGCGCCTCCACCGCCACGATCCGGTCGCCGTCCACGACCACGTCCGCCTTCCGGGCCGGCGATCCGGTGCCGTCCACCACCGTGGCCCCCCGCAGGACGGTGGTCCCTCCGCCGGTGGTGCCGCTCGTCGGATCAGTGGCCATCAGCTCGCTCCTTCGCCGCTTCCGTTCGCCGCCGCACCCCGGTACTGCCGCCCCGAGCGCCGCCAAAGTATGATGTTCTTCAACATAACGATGGTCTGAAGATTGGTCAACATCCTGAGGTGAACGCCTGATGAACGACCGCCGAGCGGTCACCGAGGCCTAGGCCCAATACCGTTCAGTTAGTACGACAGTGGTGTAGTTTGGGTGGGTGCCC
>CAYVPF010000280.1:0-4197 GCA_964453355.1 uncultured Acidimicrobiaceae bacterium
CCCGACGGCCCGACGTCCAGGCCACCGGCACCGGACGGCCCGACGGGGAACGGCCCGCCGACCTGTTCCAGGCCGGCCACCTCGATGCCCTGCTCGGCCAGCAGCTGGCCGGCCATGGCGGCGGGGTCGGCCACCGGATCGTCGGCGGCCGCGTACACGGCCCGGGCCAGGTCGGGCTCGGCCGCCGGCTCCTCGATGGCCTCGACGTGCAGGACGTACCGCAGGTAGTCGTCGTCGACGACGTCGATCAACTGCCCGAACATGCGGAAGCCGTCCTGCTGCCAGGCGACGAGGGGGTCCAGCTGGCCCATGGCCCGCAGGTTGATGCCCTCCCGGAGGTAGTCCATCTCGGCCAGGTGGTCCCGCCACTTCTGGTCGATGACCTGGAGCATGACCTCCCGCTCGATCTGACGGGCCTGCTCCTCGCCCCCGGGCAGGCCGGCGGAGTGCTCGTCGTAGTACTCCAAGGCCTCCGCCACGACGCTCTCCACCACCTGGTCGACGGTGGTGGCCTCGGCCAGGTCGTCGACGGTGAACTTGGTGGGGTAGTACTGGGCCACGTCCTTCAACAGCAGGTCCAGGTCCCACTCCTCGGAGAACTCGCCGGGGAAGGCATTGTGGACTACCCCCTCCAGGACCGTCTGGATCAGCTCCCGGGTGTGCTCCTCCAGGTCCTCGCCGTCGATGACCTGGAGCCGGCGGGCGTAGATCACCTTGCGCTGCTCGTTCATCACCTCGTCGTACTTCAGGACCTCTTTGCGGATCTCCGAGTTGCGCCCCTCGACGGTGTTCTGGGCCCGCTCGATGGCCTTGGTGACCATCTTGGCCTCGATGGGCACGTCCTCGGGGATGGCCCGGCCCATGACCCAGCTCATGGCCCCGGTGGCGAACAGCCGCATGAGGTCGTCCTCGAGGCTGAGGTAGAACCGGCTCTCCCCCGGATCGCCCTGGCGGCCGGAACGGCCCCGGAGCTGGTTGTCGATGCGGCGGCTCTCGTGCCGCTCGCTGCCCAGCACGTACAGGCCGCCCACCTCCCGGACCCGATCGCCGTCGGCCGCGCACTGGGCTTCATGGGTCTTGGTCAGCCGCTTGAGCTCGTCCTGGCCCTCGTCGGTGTCGAGGTCGACCCCGGAGCCCACGGCCTCGTGCCGGGCCACCATCTCGGGGTTGCCGCCGAGGATGATGTCGACGCCACGGCCGGCCATGTTGGTGGCCACGGTGATGGCTCCGGGGCGGCCGGCCTGGGCCACCACCTCGGCCTCCCGGAAGTGCTGCTTGGCGTTCAGGACCTGGTGGGGGATGCCGCGCTTTTCGAGCAGTCGGGACAGCAGCTCGGACTTGGCCACCGAGGCGGTGCCGACCAGGACCGGCTGGCCCCGCTCCTGGCGCTCCACCAGGTCGTCGACGACGGCGTTGAACTTGGCCTCTTCGGTCTTGAAGATCAGGTCGGGCTCGTCCACCCGGCCCGGGGGGCGGTTGGTGGGGATGGGCACCACCGACAGGTTGTAGGTGCTGGCGAACTCGCCGGCCTCGGTCTCGGCGGTCCCGGTCATGCCGGACAACTTCTCGTACAGCCGGAAGAAGTTCTGCAGGGTGACCGTGGCCCAGGTGTGGTTCTCTTCTTTGATCCGCACCCGCTCCTTCGCCTCCACCGCCTGGTGGAGGCCGTCGGACCAGCGGCGGCCGTCGAGGGTGCGGCCGGTGAACTCGTCGACGATCTTCACCTCGCCCTGGGCCACCAGGTACTCCTTGTCCCGGTGGTAGAGCTCCTTGGCCTCCAGGGCTTTGGTGAGCTGGTGCACGTAGTTGGTGGCGACGGCGTCGTACAGGTTCTCGACCCCGACGGCCCGCTCCACCCGCTCGATGCCGGACTCCAGGGGGACGACGTGGCGTTTCTCCTCGTCGACCTCGTAGTCGACGTCCCGCGTCAGGGTGCGGGCGATGCTGGCGAACTGGTAGTAGAGCCGGGCGGCCTCGTCGGCCGGGCCGGAGATGATGAGGGGGGTCCGGGCCTCGTCGATGAGGATGGAGTCCACCTCGTCGATGATGGCGAAGACGTGCCCGCGCTGGGCCATGGACTCCCGGGACCGGGCCATGTTGTCCCGGAGGTAGTCGAAGCCCAGCTCGGTGTTGGTGCCGTAGGTGACGTCGCAGGCGTAGGCCGCCCGCTTGGCCGCCGGGTCGGTGACGTCGGGGCCGACGCGGCCGACGGTCAGGCCCAGCCACCGGTGCAGCCGGCCCATCCACTCGGCGTCGCGGGTGGCCAGGTAGTCGTTGACCGTCACCACGTGGACGCCGCGGCCGGCCAGGGCGTTCAGGTACACCGGCAGGGTGGACACCAGCGTCTTGCCCTCACCGGTCTTCATCTCGGCGATCCACCCGAAGTGCAGCGCCATGCCACCCATCAGCTGGACGTCGAAGTGGCGCTGGCCGAGCACCCGCCAGGCGCCCTCACGGACGACGGCGAAGGCCTCCACCAACAGGTCGTCCAGGGTCTCGCCCTCTTCCAGGCGCTCCCGGAACTCCACCGTCTTGTGCTGCAGCTCCTCGTCGCTCAGGGCTTCCATCTCGGGTTCGAGATCGTTGACCAGCGGGACGATGTCGGCCAGGCGACGGACTTTCTTGCCTTCGCCGGCGCGGAGCACCTTGGTGAACACGGACATAGCCAGGCAATCGTACTGGTGAAAAGCCGACGGTGGCACCGGCCCCGGCACCAGCCCGTGCTCGGAAGGCCGCCCTGGCGGCCCGGTGGCCGAACCGTCCTCGGTAACGGCGTTTTCCCGACCGGCCCCGGGTTGGGCCCGGGTCGGCCGGTGATGGGCTGCGTGCGGCTGACCTGGTCTTTGACCCCACACTCGCCTGCTGCGGAGCTGGCGACCCGGAACCGGCGGCCGCCGTGGCGGCCCTTCGGCACCGTGGTGGGCCGCTTCCCCCCGTCGCCACCCGCCCCCGACGATCGGGAGCCAGGTGGGCAGGACTTACCCCTAAGTCGCACCATGCTCGGCAACCATGAGTTGCCTTACGTGGGTCGTTTCGCCTGCGACTGGCTTCGACTTGCAACCACAGACCCGCACGCAGCCCGCCCCGATGCTACGCCGGCCGGGGGTTGGGTCGGCGCACCGCCACCTGACCCGTCAGCGGCGCAGGGCCTGGTTGGCGCAGGCGATCACGAACCGCACCCCGAGGACGGCGGCGGCGACCGGCAGGAGCAGCCGTCGCCACCCCTTGGTGGTGCGGTTGGCGAACCGCAGGGCGGAGCGGTGATGGGCGGCCAGCATGCGGTACGGCCGGCGGCGGCGGGAGACACCCTCCAGGTGGGTGACCACGGCCGCCGGCTGCACCCCGACCCCCCAGCCGGCGGCATGGGCCCGCCAGCACAGATCCATGTCCTCGGCGAACATGAAGTAGGACTCGTCGAAGCCGCCCAGCTGCTCCAGAGCCGACCGGCGGGCCAGGAAGCAGGCCCCGGACACCCAGTCGGCCTCGGACACCCCGTCGCCGCCGCCGTCGGGGGCCCGGTAGCGGCGGCTGAACCGGTTGTCGGGGTTGAACAGGGCCAGCAGGGCGTGGCCGGCGGCGTCGACCATGGACGGGAACGCCCGGACGGACGGGTACACGTCGCCGTCGGCGGTCAGGATCCGCGGTCCCACCACCGCCCAGGCCGGCTCGGCGTCCAAGGTGGCCACCAGGGCGGCCAGTGCCCCGGGGTGCAGCCGGAGATCGGGGTTGCAGACCAGCACCAGGTCGGCGTCGCCGTCGAGGGCGGCCACGCCGCGGTTGGCGCCGGCGCCGTAGCCGAGGTTCCGGCCGGTGACCAGGAGGGGCACGGACAGGCCGGCGGCGGCCAGGGCCGCCCGAGCGGCCTCGGCGGTGCCGTTCTCGACCACCACCACCCGGCCCACCTGCTCGGCCAGCAGTGAACCGACGCAGTCGGCCAGGACGTCGGCGGCCTCGTAGTCCACCACCACCGCCGCCACCCGGCTCGCCGGGCCGGCGGCCATCAGAACTTCCTCGTGAACCGGAACCTGACCAGGGCCTTCAACGCCCCGAAGCCGTCCCGCCAGGTGATCTTCTTGCCCTCGTCCGGCTCACGGCCGGCGTAGGAGATGGGGACCTCGTAGATGCGGTAGCCGCGGCGGAGGACCTTGGCGGTGATCTCCGGCTCGAAGTCGAACCGGTTGGAGACCACCGTGAGGC
>CAYVPF010000281.1:0-4186 GCA_964453355.1 uncultured Acidimicrobiaceae bacterium
CGGCCGACGACATGATGGGCATCGTCAACGGCCCGTCCCCGGGCGCGCCGGAGCTGGCCGGGCTCGGCCTGTGGGTGAACCAGGCCGAGGCCCGGGGACGGCTCACCCTGGCCACGACCGACCCGACCGTCGATCCGGACCTGCAGCTGAACCTGGCCGGGGACGACCGGGACCTCCGCCGGCTGGCCGACTGCGTGGCCGTGGCCGCCGAGCTGCTGGACCATCCGGCCTTCCGCCGCCTGCGCCGTGGGCCCGTCGTCGGCCCGGACGGCGGTGCCCTGCCGGAGGCCGGCGACCGCAAGGCGGTGACGCAGTGGGTGCGGGACACGGTGGACGTGGCCGCCCACGTCTCGGCCACCTGCCCCATCGGCCGTCCGGCGGACGGCGGGGTGGTCGACAGCGCCGGGGCGGTCCACGGGCTGGCGTCGCTGTGGGTCGTGGACCTCTCCATCGCCCCGTCGGCCCCCCGGGCCAACACCAACCTGACCGCCATCATGCTGGCCGGGCGACTGGCCGGGAAGCTGGCCACCGACAGTGCTAGCTTGACCCATTGATAACAATGATTGATGCTGTTGGGGGTGAAAACCGTGGCTGACGAACTGCTGACGGACGTGCCGGCCCCGGGGGTGCTGCGCTGCACGCTCCACCGGCCCGACCACGCCAACATGCTCACCCGGCCCCTCATGGACGATCTGCGACGGGCCCTCCTCGCCGCGGCGGCCGACGACGACGTCCACGTCGTCGTGGTCACCGGGGCCGGGGACTCGTTCTGCGAGGGGGTCGACCCGGACGAGGCGGCCCGCTTCTTCGCCAGCCCGGCCGCCTACCGCGAGTTCCTGATCGCCGTCCGCGATCTGTACCTCCTGTTCCCGGCCGTGCCGAAGCCGATCGTCGCCGCCGTCAACGGCACCACCCGCATGGGCGGCCTGGAGCTGGCCCTGGCCGCCGACGTGATCGTCGCCTCGTCCGCCGCCCGGCTGGGTGACGGCCACCCCGGCGGGATCGGCGGCGGCGGGGTGGCCAAGCGCCTGCCGGAGGCCATCGGCGCCCGGGCGGCCCGCTGGCTCTTCTACACCGGCGACCTCCTGGACGCCGCCGCCGCCCAACGGCTCGGCCTGGTGCAGGAGGTCTTTCCCGCCGACAGCTTCACCGCCGACGTCGTGGCGGTGGCCCAGCGGATCGCCGGCCGCCGGATGGGCCGGTCGCTGGCCCGGATCAAGGCCATGACCGCCGCCGGGCCGTCACCGGCCGCCCTGCACGACGAGATCGACCAGTCGATCCGCCAGTACTTCGACCCGGAGGTCCAAGCCGGGTTCGCCGACTGGCAGGCGGCGGAGCTGCCCTGAGCCTGGCCGCGGCGACGCACCAGGGAACCACCACCGGACACCGGAAAGACAGGGAGGGGAGGCACCATGGAGATCGGGGCCTGGATAGGCAACAACGGGCCGGCCACGCCGGAGCACATGAGGCGCGTGGCCCGCTGCGCCGACCAGGTCGGTCTCGCCTCGATCTGGGCGGCCGACCACATCGTGTGGCCGGTGGAGTACGAGTCCAAGTACCCCTACGGCGGGGACAAGTACCCGGCCACCGAGGACCAGCCGGTGTGCGAGGTGATCGCCACCCTGTCCTGGCTCTCGGCCCTGACCGAGCGGGTCAAGGTGGGCAGCCTGGTCATCGTGGTCCCCCAGCGCAACCCCTTCATCCTGGGCAAGCAGCTGGCCACCATCGACCTGCTGAACGACGGCCGGACGATTCTCGGGGCCGGGATGGGCTGGATGAGCGAGGAGTTCGACATCCTCCAGATGCCGTTCGACCGCCGCTACGCCCGGGGCACCGAAGCCATCGAGCTGATGCGGGCCATGTGGAAGGACCACCCCATCAGCTTCGACGGGGAGTTCTGGTCGGCCCCGCCCATCGGCGTGCTGCCCCACCCGGTCCAGCCGTCCATCCCGGTGTGGATGGGCGGCAACACCGAGGCGTCGCAGCGGCGGACCGGGCGCATCGCCGACGGCTGGTGCCCCTACGGCCTGGGGCCGCAAGAGCTGGGGCAGGGCTGGCGCACCATCACCGAGGCGGCGGAGCGAGCCGGTCGGGACCCGGCCGGCATCACCTGCGGCCTGTGGACCCCGGTCACGATCTGGCCGAAGACCGGCGGCGACGCGATCCCCGGCGTCGACCTGCAGGGCACCGCCGAGCAGCTGGTGGACATGCTGGGCGAGTACGCCGAGGCCGGACTGGACCACCTGATCATGTTCAACCTGTGCCCACCGGAGGCCACCGTGGACCAGATCAGCCAGATCGCCGAAGAGGTCATGCCGCACCTCGCGAGCCGGTGAAGGGCGCCCGATGACCGCCGCCTTCATCGACACCTACAGCGCCGGCTACGACGACGACGTGCACGGCGCCCACCGCCAGGCCCGGGAGGCCGACTGGTACGCCACCACCCCGATGGGCGTCATGGCCCTGCGCTACGCCGAGGTCAACAGCCTGCTGAAGGACCGGCACCTCGGCGAGCTCGGCGAACGGGCCCTGCTCATGGCCGGGATCACCGACGGGCCGCTGTGGGACTGGTGGACCATCATGCTGTTCAGCCAGGACGGCCCCGAGCACCTGCGGCTGCGCCGGCTCATCGCCAAGGCGTTCACCCCCAGCCACATCGAGGGCCAGCGACCCTTCATCGCCGAGCTGGCCGACCGGCTGGCCGACCGCCTGGTCGACGAGGGGACGTTCGAGTTCGTGTCCACCTTCGCCGCCCCGTTCGCCGTCGGGGCCATCGGGCACCTGCTGGGGATGGACCCGGCCGACCACGAGCGCTTCTACCAGGCTTCCAGCGACCTGGCCCTGGCCTTCACCGGCCAGCTGGGCGAGCAGCGGGAACGGATCGAGGGCGGGTTGGCCGTCCTCTACGACTACGCCGACGCCCTCGTCACCGACCGGCGCCGGCGGCCGGGCGACGACCTGGTGAGCCAGCTCATCGCGGCCGAGGAGGCCGGGGACCGGCTGAGCCACGACGAGCTGTTGATGCTCATCACCATCTTGATCTTCGGCGGCCTGGACACCACCCAGTGCCAGTTCGCCTGCGCCCTGAGCACCTTCGCCGACTACCCCGACCAGTGGCGGCTGCTGGCCGCCGAGCCGGGGCGGGCCCGGCAGGCGGCGGAGGAGATCCTCCGCTACGAGCCGGCCGGGGCCGGTGCTCCCCGGGTGGCCACCACCCCGTTCGAGTTCGGCGGCCTCAGCCTCGCCGAGGGCGACATCGTCCACCCCTCGACGTTGGCCGCCAACCGCGACCCGCGGACCTTCGCCGACCCGGACGTCTTCGACATCACCCGGGAGCGGGACTCGACCCAGCTCACCTTCGGCGGCGGCTTCCACTACTGCGCCGGCGCCGCCCTGGCCCGGGCCGAGCTGGAGGAGGCCCTGCCGGTGCTCGCCCGCCGGCTGCCCGTCGTGGTGCCGGCGGGCCCGGCCGAGTGGCGGAAGCTGGCCAGCATCCGGGGCCCCGAGGTCCTCCCCCTCGCCGTCGAATGAGAGAACCACAACGAGCACAGGAGCACAGATGACCGAACGTTTTGCAGGCAAGGTGGCGATCGTGACCGGCGCCGGGTCGGGGATCGGGCGGGCCAGTGCCCGGCGGCTGGCCGCCGAGGGCGCCGACGTGGTGGTGGCGGACATCAACCTGGAGGGCGCCCGGGAGACCGTCGCCTCGATCGAGGCGGACGCCATCGGAGGGGGAGGGGGCCGGGCCGTGGCCCAGTGGGTGGACATCGGCGAGGAGGCGGCCATCGCGGCGATGGTCCAGGCCGCGGTGGACAGCTTCGGCGGCCTCCACCTGCTCCACAACAACGCGGCCGACGTCGGCATCATCCTGCGTGACGCCGACGTCGCCTCGATGGAGGTGGAGGTCTGGGACCGGACGATGGCCGTCAACCTCCGGGGCCCGATGCTGGGCATCAAGCACGCCCTCCCCCACCTGCTGGCCGCCGGGGGTGGGGCCATCGTCACCACCTCGTCCGCCTCGGGGCAGTTCGGGGACCTCTCCCGGGTCGCCTACGGGGTGTCCAAGGCCGGGATCGACTCCCTCACCCGGTACGTGGCGACCCAGTACGGCAAGCAGGGCATCCGGGCCAATGCGGTGGCCCCGGGGGTCGTGAAGACGCCGGCGTTGACGGCGAACGTCCCGCCG
>CAYVPF010000282.1:0-4184 GCA_964453355.1 uncultured Acidimicrobiaceae bacterium
TCGGTGTCCGGGTGGGATCGTCCGGCCCACCGCCGATGGCGGCGCCGGCGCAGAAGTTCTTGCCCTCCGAGCACAACACCACCGCCCGGCCGCCGCCCGCGGCGGCCTCGTCCACGGCGTCGGCGATGGCGGCGACGAGGTCGGCGTCGAAGAAGTTGTTGGGCGGCCGGTGCAGCTCGACGGTGGCCACCAGGTCGTCGGCCAACTCGAGGGTGACGTCAGGCACGGCCCCGCAGCGTAGTGGCGGGTCTACTGGCGGTCGTCGGCCCGGGCGGGCACGTCGTCGGCCACCGGCGTCGGCCCGGTGATCCCGGCGATGGTGCCCACCGGCCCCAGCACCCCCCAGACCAGCGACACCTCCAGCAGGCTGTCGGTCCACCGGGACCACCACATGTGCCGTCGGACCCGGCGCATCCACCGGCGATCGGCGGCCAATCGGGCCACCAACGACCCGAACACCTCGTCGTCTCCCACCCCTGCTGCCCCCACTGGCTGCCCCCTACTCCACTGCGCTTCCGCTGCCACCCATTCCCCGGCAACGGCCCCGCGGCGAAGCGTAGCGCTCGGGCCTGAGCTGCGCCCGGCCGCCCCTGTAAGAATCGCCGGGCAAGGATCGGCCGTGTGGCCGGCGGCCGGGCCGGTCGGGCCGGTCGGGCCGGAGAGGGAGGGCACCGATGCTGGAGCTGGACGCGGCCATTGCCGCCATCGTGGGCACAGTGCCGCTCGGGACGTTGGACCTGGACAACCTGGCACAGTTCCGGGCGGTGCCGCTGGCCCCGCCGCTGCCGCTGTCCGACGCGGTGACCCGCCACGACGTCGAGGTGCCGGGGACACCGCCGGTGACCGTCCGGGTGCACCGGCCGGTGGGGGTGGACGGGCCGCTGCCGTGCCTGTACTCCATCCACGGCGGCGGGTACGTGCTGGGCAGCTACGACATGGACGACGCCCGGTTCGACGCCTGGTGCCCGCGGTACCGGTGCGTGGGGGTGTCGGTGGAGTACCGACTGGCCCCCGAGACCCCGTACCCCGGGCCGCTGGAGGACTGCTACGCCGGCCTCAAATGGGTGGTCGACCACCACGACGAGATTGGGGTGGACCGGGACCGGATCGGCCTCGCCGGGGTCAGCGCCGGGGGCGGCCTGGCGGCGGCCCTGGCCCTGCTGGCCCGGGACCGCGGGGAGGTGCCGGTGCGGTTCCAGCTGCTCGAGTGCCCGATGCTGGACGACCGCCAGGCCACCCCGTCCAGCCAGCTGGACGGCCTGGCCATCTGGAGCCGGGAGTCCAACACGTTCGGGTGGCGGTCGTACCTCGGCGACCGCTACGGAACCGACGACGTGCCGGCCTACGCTGCCGCGGCCCGGGCCACCGACCTGGCCGGGCTGCCGCCGGCGTACGTGTGTGTGGGCAACGTCGACGGGTTCCGCGACGAGGACGTGGACTACGCCGTCCGGCTCAACCAGGCCGGGGTGCCGGCGGAGCTGCACGTGTACGCCGGCGCCCCGCACGGCGTGATGCTGTTCGCCGGCACCGAGGTGGCCCGGCGGTACATGCGGGGCATAGACGACTGGGTGGGCCGCCAGCTGGCCGGCACCTGACCTACCAGCCGTTCGTTTGCTATACGGTGGCCGGTCGTGGACTTCGCCGTCGCCGCCGAGCACGAGGAGCTGCGCCGGACGCTGCGGGCGTTCTTCGAGAAGGAGGCCCCGACGCCGGTGGTGGCGGAGCTGGACCGGGCCGAGCGGTTCCCGGCGGAGCTGTACGCCAAGATGGCCGACCTGGGGTTGTGCGGGCTGACCATCGACGAGGCCTACGGCGGGTCGGCCGCCGACGGCATCTCGCTGTGCGTGGTCGCCGAGGAGATGGCCCGGGCGGCCGGCTGCCTGGTGTACGCCCACGCCCCGACGGTCGGGTTCTGCGCCCCCGGCATCCAGCGGTACGGCACCGAGGACCAGAAGCGGCGGTACCTGCCGGAGGTGGCGGCCGGCCGGCTGCGGTTCGCCATGGGCCTGTCCGAGCCGGACGCCGGGTCCGACCTCACCCACCTGTCCACCCGGGCCACCCGGGACGGCGACGACTTCGTGGTGCGGGGCCAGAAGATCTTCACCACCGGCGCCGACACCGCCGAGTACCTGTTCGCCTTCGTCCGCACCAACCCCGACGCCCCGGCCCGGTACGGGCTGTCGGTGCTGGTGATCCCCCGGGAGGCCCCGGGGGTGACGGTGCGGACGCTGCGGAAGCTGTCGGGGCAGGCCACCCACACCTGCGAGGTGTTCCTCGACGACGTCCGGGTGCCGGCCGACGCGCTGGTCGGCGAGGAGGGCAACGGGGTGTCCATGATCTTCGACCTGCTGGACGGCGAGCGGATCATGATCGGGGCCAACGGCGTCGGCATCGCCCAGGGCGCCCTGGACCTGGCGCTGCGGCACGCCAACGACCGCGAGCAGTTCGGCAGCCCCATCGCCGCCTTCCAGGCCGTCGGGCACCCGCTGGCGGACATGGCCATGCAGATCGAGGCCGCCCGGCTGATGGTGTGGCGGGCGGCCTGGCTGAAGGATCAGGGCCAGCGGTGCACCCTGGACGCCTCCATGGCCAAGGTGTTGGGCTCGGAGGTGGCCACCCGTTGTGCAGCCGCCGGCATGCAGATCCTGGGCGGCTACTCGTACATGGTCGAGTACGGCATGGAGCGGTACTACCGGGAGTCCAAGCTCACCGAGATCGTGGCCGGCACCAACCAGATCCAGCGCAACGTCATCCTGCGGGAGCTGCGGGCCGGGCTCTGAGACGCCGGCCCCGCCGGCCGGGGCCGTTACCCCGCCAGGATGATGGGGTCGTGGCAGAAGTGCAGCCGGGTGGCGTGCAGTTCGCGGAGCCGGTCCAGGGTGTCCGACCAGTGGGCCGGCTCGCCGATCTGCATGTGGACCGCCGGGTGGTCCGGGCCCATGATGGACGGCTGCTCCCAGATCGCCGCGGAGTAGGCGGCGTCGCCGACCAACAGGTCGGTGGTGCCGTCGCCGTGGGTGACCAGCAGGGACTGGTGCCCGATGGTGTGGCCCGGGGTGGCCAGCAGCCGGACCCCGTCGACCAGGTCCTGGTCGCCGTCCACCTCGGTGATGACGGCGCCGCTGAACTCGAAGAACTCGCCGAGGATCGGTGTCTCCCGGCGGGCCCGGGCCAGCTCGGCCGCCTGCACCACGAACGGGGTGCCTTTGAGCGCGGCGTGCTGGCCGAAGTGGTCGAGGTGCAGGTGGGTGCTGACGAGGTAGGTGATGTCGCCGACCTCCAGGCCGTGGTCGGCGAGGGCCTCGTCGATGGACCGGACCGACATCCGCCATTCGGCGGCGTACGACTGCATGACGCCGACGGCGGCGTCGCCGATGCCGGTGTCCACGAGGACGACGTCGCGACCGCTCGAGATGGCGTAGCCGTTGAGCGGCAGCACCGGCATCACCGGCCCGTTGTCCAGGTGCCCCAGGTACAGCCGCATGACCCTGATCGTGTTCTCCCCCACCTGTTCCCCTCCCAACCGTTTGTTTGATCAAACACTAGCGAGGGGTTCGTCCCATTGCCCGGGTCGGTCACCGAGGGCCGGGCTGGCCGAGCTGGCGGGAGAGCTCAGAAGTGCACCGGCACCGGGCGGCCGGACTGGTCGTCGCCCGCCGGGGTACGGACGAACGGGCCGCAGGCGGCGCCGACCAAGGTGGCGATGGCCGCCACCAGGAGGGCCAGGTGCAGCCCGGAGATGAAGGCGTCGTGGCTGGCCGCCGTCACCGCTTGGTGCCAGTGCGGGCCACCGGCCGCCGGGACGACGCCCTGGTCGACGAGGTCTCGATGGGTGGCCACCCGGGCGGCCACGGCCGACGGGACCCCGTGGGCGGTGAGCGCCCCCGACAACGCCTGGCCGACGCGGACGGCCAGCACGGACCCCAGCACCGACGACCCGAGGACGCCACCCAGTTGGCTGGCCAGGCCCTGCAGGCCGCCGGCCAGGCCGGCCTCGTCGACCGGGGCCGCCGCCACGATGGCCTCGGTGGACGCCACCAGCACCAGGGCCAGGCCTGGGCCCATGACGGCCAGGGGCAGCGCCAGGGCCCAGAACGGTGAGGCGACGCCGAGGGTGAGGAGGCCGAACAGGGCGGCGGCGACCAGCAGCATCCCGGCGGTGATGGGCACCCGGGGTCCGTAGC